>NZ_LSJI01000032.1 GCF_001557235.1 Phenylobacterium sp. CCH9-H3
AAAGGGGGTCCCTCTTCGACGCCGATCGGGGGTCCCTTTTGAACGCCGTTTGACAACGGTCGTCATTGTCGGCGGCGAGCTCGGCGCCGACTCCGAGAAGAGTCGAGAGACCGGCGGCCTTGGCAAGATCCCACCAGTGGTAATCGACGCCATCCTGCAGGCCGGCATAGCCTTCGACGTCTGCGCCGGGCTGGCGCTCGAGCACTATCGAACGGCCATTTGGGAAGATCAGTCGATTCCAGACTAGCAGGACGCGGCTTTGACCGAATTGCACATTGTTATCGTACTGGCCGATAATGCGCGTGCCTTGTGGCACGAGCAGAATGCGCCCTGTCGGGCTGTCGTAGATGTTTTCGGTCACCTGAGCGGTGATCTGGCCCGGGAGGTCGGATCGGATGCCGGTTATAAGAGCTGCCGCGATAACTGCGCCGGCCTGAAGTACATTTGGCGACGCTGGAGCAACGACGCGATCGGGCGACACCGTCCGTCGATCGGTCGCTGCGTTCAGGAAAGCGTTCTGACGCTCCTGCGCGGAGGGTGTGGCCGGCGGAGGCGCGAGGCCGAGGCTCGCCAAATCCGGAGCGTGCGGGAGTGCTGGGGCAGCTCCCGCTGCAGCGGGAGCGCCCCGGCTGTCCGATCCGGAGAAGAGGCGGCTGGTCCGCGCGGTCTCGATCTCCTGAAGGCGGCGCTGCTCTTCCGCGCTGATACCGGGGTTGGGCGTGGCGATAACGGGAGCGGGCACCGGCTGTCCGCGATCCTGGGTGCTGAGGATCGGTCGGCCGAGGTCACCGGGAAGGGGCGGACCGAGTTGGGGCACGCCACTGTAATCTCGCGGCAGGCCGGCCAAGCCGTCAGCCGTCGAGCGATTCTCGGTCGAATAGAGTTCGTCGTTGGGCCGACCGGCGTCGCGCGTCTGGAGCGCGTAGAGCAGTGCACCACCAAGGCCGACGCTGGCGACAAGACCAAGGCCGGCGAGGACCTTGCGCGATAGTCGAGTGACGCGGGGCGGTTCGGCGCGCAGACGCATCGGCGCTGGCAAGACCGGCTCGCCGGTCAGGGGCTGTGCATCATCGTCTGGCACTTCCTCATTTGGGGGCGAGTTCGCGCTCACGAGGTGGGCCTCCCGTCGGTTCGGACGATCCTGACGCGCTTCTGCTCGCGACCGGAACCGAACCGCAGTTCCGCCGCCGCGAAGAGTCGATCGACGATCATGTGGTGGCCGCGAACGCGGTAGTTCACCAGTTCTGAGGTGTTGCCCTCGGGCCCGACGACGAAGAGCGGCGGCATCTCGCCCTGACCAATGCCTCGCGGAAACTCGATGAAGACCTGGCGACCGTCGTCGAAGGCGCGCAGTGGGCGCCAAGGAGCGCGGTCACCCTCGATGGCATAGCGGAAATTGACGTTCGCGAGATCGACACCGCTCGCAACCGGTTGAGCGGCCTGCGCGTCGGAATTCTGCCGGCGCAGCGCGATGAGTTGATCCTGCGGATACTGCCAGGACACTGAAGCCATGTAGGTTCGCTCTGTCGACCGCAACTCCATGTGATAGGTGCGCATGTTGGTGTTGATGACCAGGTTCGTCATCAGGTCGGCCCGTGTGGGCTTCACGAGGATGTGGATCTGGCGCGTCGCGCCCGATCCGCTCTCGGTGTCGCCGATGATCCAGCGCACCGTGTCCCCGGCCGCAACAGGGCCTGCGCCGACGAGCTGTTCGCCGGGCTGAAGCGCGATGTCGGTGATCTGACCGACAGCGGTATATACCTGATAGAGCGCGCCTTGCGTCCAGGGATAGACCTGCATGGAGTTGATGAAGCCGTCGCGCACCGGCTGGACGCGGGCCGCCTCATTAGCCTGGTTGACGCGCGCCGTTGGGTTGGCGGGCTCGGGCGCGCGTCGCGTCTCCGGCACACGCTGCAACTGGCCGGGTAGCGGCAGCGGCCGCGGCAGTTCGACCACGGTGACGGGCGCTGGCGGATCGACGGTCTGCACGGCGGGAGCCGCGTTGTCGTAGGAGATCTCGGGCGGTGGGTTCGTGGTGGCGCAGCCCGCGAGCGCAGTTGTCGCCAGCAGGACCATCGGGATTGCGGCTCTGCGGAGAGCCGGGATTACAAGTGCGTGTGAAGCCGGGTTTCCGGCTTTACGGAAAGACGGCTTCATTGCCCAAGCTCCCGTGACCAATTGATGGCGTTGACATAGATGCCGAGCGGGTTTGCCCTCAGCCGATCGGCGTTGCGGGGGACCTGCACGACGATCGTCAGGATCGCGGTCCAGCGCGTGGTCTCGGCGAGCTGGCCGTTCTCATAGCGGCGCTCGACCCAGGCGACGCGGAAGCTGTCGGGCGAGGCGCGGATGACGCTTGAGACATCGACAGCAACCTGCTGTCGGCCGACCCGCGTGAACGGGTCGTTCGAGCGAGCATAGTCGTTGAGCGCCATGGCGCCGCGATCAGTGGTGAAGTCGTACGCCCGTAGCCAGTTCTGGCGCACGATGATCGCGTCCGCCGGGATGCTGCGAACCTGTTCGATGAAGCGCGCGAGATGAAAGGCGATTTGTGGATCGGTGGGCCGGAAGTCGGCCTCGGCGGGTGCGACCGCCTGGGACTGACCCAGTCGATCGACCTGCACGACCCACGGCACGACGGTCCCGCGAGCTGATTGCACGACGAGGGCGGTGGCGAACCCCGCCGTAAGGATCAGCGAGCCGAAAGCCATCAGCCGCCAGTTTTTCGCCTGGATCCTGGAGGCCCCGATCCGATCGTCCCAGACTTGGGCAGCACGTTGATACGGCGTCTCCGGCTCGGGTGCCTTGCCGTAGTGAGTGGATGGTCGTTTGAACATTAGCGGTCGCCTTGAGTCAGATTTACCGAGGAACCGCCGCCATGGGCGTCGCCAGAGCGGACGGCATGAGCCGTGGCCTGGGCGGCGTGAGTCATTTGCTGGGACCGGCGCATTCTCTGCGCCCAAGCCGGCGGCCCGCCAGCGCTCGCAGGCGCCGCGCCATCGCTGGCGGCATCACCCCCTATCGAGCCCATGGTGGACGTTCCGCCTGTCGCTTCGAACGCCGCTTTGCCGCCTGCGTTGAAGCTTGACCTCATTGTGTCGGCAGCGCGCGATGCGGCACGGCGCAGAGGTGAGACAGCCGCGCTGCCGCCTGCACGCGCAACGCCTCCGAGGCCGGAGGCCACCCCGGCCGCGCCGGACTGTCCGGCTGCGCCAAGGCTGTAGGCTGTGGACGCTCCACCCGCGATGGCGGCGCCACCACGAGCTGCGGCTGCCGCACCGCCTGCCAAGGCCGCGCCGCCGGAGGCTGCTGCACCGACGGCGCCGGCGCCAAGAGCGACCACGCCGCCCGCTGCGAGGCCGGTTCCTATCGCCGCGCCTGCACTGAGCTGCGGGCCGCCAGAAACGAGCCCGGTGGCGATTCCGGGACCAAAAATGCCGAGGCCGAGAAGTGACAACGCGGCCAGCACGATCGCCATGGCTTCGTCGATCGACGGATTCTGCCCGCCAAAACCGGAAGTGAACTCTGAGAAGAGCGTTGACCCGATGCCGATGATGACAGCGAGGACCAGAACCTTGATGCCGGAGGAGATGACGTTGCCGAGCACGCGCTCGGCCATAAACGCGGATTTGCCGAACAGGCCGAACGGGATCAGGACGAAGCCGGCGAGCGTCG
The DNA here is from genome assembly GCF_001557235.1 of Phenylobacterium sp. CCH9-H3. Classification (GTDB taxonomy): domain Bacteria; phylum Pseudomonadota; class Alphaproteobacteria; order Caulobacterales; family Caulobacteraceae; genus Phenylobacterium. Next base: position 3,676 of record NZ_LSJI01000032.1, read on the forward strand.
TCAGCTTGAATTCAATGAGGGTGACGAACAGCTGGATGGCGAGAATGAAGAAGGCGAGCAGGACCAGCGCCCAGGCAAGAAACATGCAGGCAATCTGGATGAAGTTCTCGAAGAACGACCAGTAGCCCATCAGGCTGGAGATGGAGTCGAGCAATGGTCGACCGGCGTCTAGGCCGGTCTGCGCGACTCTTCCCGGGCGCATGAGGTCCGCAGTTGAAAATCCGGTGCCACTCGCCTTCAGCCCGAGACCGGCGAAGCTCTCGAAGACGATACGTGCGAGGTTGTTCCAGTTGCCGATGATGTAGGCGAAGACGCCGACGAAGAGCGTTTTCTTCACCAGCCGCGCCATGATGTCGTCGTCGGCGCCCCAGCTCCAGAACAGTGCCGCGAGCGTCACGTCGATGACGATCAGGGTCGTGGCGATGAAGGCGACCTCTCCGCTAAGCAGGCCGAACCCGCTGTCGATGTAGCGAGTGAAGACCTCGAGGAAGTGGTCGATGACGCCGGTGTTGCCCATGATGCTATCGCGCTTCGTTGATCTGTGGCGTGCTCGGCGCGGTCGGCGCGTGATCTTGCGCGTCTGTCCCTCGTGGTTGAGGGCTGAAGACGTCACCGATGGGTGATGCTACGTCCGGCAAGCGCTCGACGGGACGAGAACCGGGCGCGAGAAAGCGGTGTCGGTTCTCGGCCCAGGCCCGGCGGCAGGCGGGGTCTCGCGGACCTTCTTCACCGAGTGCCTGGCAGCGGATGAGCGCGTCGCGCAGGGGATCCGCAGTTTCTTGAGGCGTTCGTCCGGACGACCAAGCCTCAGGCACTTCCTCTTTCCGGGACATCTCGATCGCGGTCGCGGTGACCGCAACCGCGACGAAAATCACGGCGCCCATCCGAGCGACCAATTTGCCGTCCACGGTCGGTCCCCTCAATTGCCGTTCGGGAACATGCGCGCATTGCCCGGCTGGTAGCCGCTGCCGGGCGTGAGAAAGCGACGGCGCTGCTCACGACCCTGTTCCGCCGCTGCGGCGCGCTCGGCTTCGGATAGGCTCTGAGCGCGCCCGTTAGCGGCGACGACGGCGGTGAGGTCGGCGAGCTGTTGGGCCTGCAGTGCGAGCAGTTGATTGCCGGCCTGCGTCGCCTGCAACGCCCCCGTCGCGCCCTGGCTTTGGCCGATAAGCGCTGACATCTCCGTACGGTTGGTGTCGATGTTGCCGACAACACCCGCCTGGACCCGCATAGCGTCCTGCAGACCACCGACAGTGTTCTGCCAGCGCTCCCGCGCCTGTGTGACGAGCGCCTGATCCGAGGCGGACATCGAGGCATTGCCATAGGTGGTCTGGAATGCTCGGTCGATCTGTTGGACGTTAAGGGCTATCCCCTGCGCCTCGCTCAGAAGCTGTTGCGTCCGCTGAACCGACTGTTGAAGCTGCTGAAGCGAAGAGTGCGGGAGGCTGGCAAGATTGCGCGCCTGATTGATCAGCATCTGAGCTTCGTTCTGAAGCTGAGTGATCTGCTGATTCACCTGCTGGAGGGTCCGCGCCGCAGTGAGGACGTTCTGGGCATAGTTCGTTGGGTCGTAGACGATCCACTGAGCGGCAGCCGGGGTGCTGAGGACCGGTGAAAGTGCGAGCGGGACCGCGAGGAGTGCGGCCGTCACGCGCAGTGCGCGACTGTGGGTTTGAATCAGACGTGTCATGGACGTGCCTCCGGGTCTTGTTGATTGACGTTGGTGAGGTCGGTGATCAGGTCGGCAGCCCAGTCGAGTCGGTTGGCCGCCAGCCACTCGGCGAGGAACCCCTCGGTGCCGCTTCGGGCGTGGACATCGGCGATCATCGCTTGATGCTGTTTGGATGAGGCTGCGCACAGCGCCAGCGCCACATCCGACAGGCCCAGCTCGAACAGGCGATTGCCCCGTCGCGACTGGCAGTAATAGTCTCGCTTGGGCGTTGCCCGCGCGAGGATTTCGATCTGCCGGTCGTTGAGACCGAAGCGGCGGTAAATCGCGGTGATCTGCGGCTCGACCGCGCGCTCGTTCGGCAGGAGGATGCGCGTTTGGCAGCTCTCGATAATCGCCGGCGCTATCGCAGAGCCGTCGATGTCGGAGAGCGACTGGGTGGCGAAGATGACGCTGGCGTTTTTCTTGCGCAGCGTCTTCAGCCATTCGCGGAGTTGTCCGGCGAAGCCGTCGTCGTCGAGGGCGAGCCAACCTTCATCCACGATCAGGAGTGTCGGCCGGCCGTCGAGGCGGTCCTCGATGCGATGGAAGAGATAGGCGAGCACCGCTGCCGCTGCACCGGTGCCGATCAGACCTTCGGTCTCGAAAGCCTGGACATGCGCCTCGCCGAGATGCTCGGCCTCAGCGTCCAACAGCCGGCCATAGGGGCCGCCGACGCAGTAGGGTCGCAGCGCCTGTTTCAGGTCATTGGACTGGAGAAGTACCGACAGCCCGGTCAACGTGCGCTCGGCGACCGGCGCTGACGCCAACGACGAAAGCGCCGACCACAGATGCTCCTTGACCTCGGGCGTGACCGGCACGCTCTCTCGGGAGAGGATCGCGATCAGCCAGTCGGAGGCCCAGGCGCGCTCGGCGACGTCGTCGATGCGGGCGAGCGGCTGGAGCGACACACTCTCCTCGGAACCCTCGGTCAAACCGCCGCCGAGATCATGCCAGTCGCCCTGCATGGCGAGCGCCGCGGCGCGGATCGATCCGCCGAAGTCGAAGGCGAAGACCTGAGATTGTGCATAGCGGCGGAACTGGAGCGCCATGAGTGCGAGAAGCACCGATTTACCGGCGCCGGTCGGCCCGACGATCAGCGTATGACCGACATCGCCGACGTGGATGGAAAGCCGGAACGGGGTCGAGCCCTCCGTTCTGCCGTAAAGCAGTGGGGGTGCATCGAAGTGCTCGTCCCGTTCCGGTCCCGCCCACACCGCTGACAGCGGGATCATGTGAGCGAGATTCAATGTGCTGATGGGCGGCTGGCGGATGTTGGCGTAGACATGCCCGGGGAGTGAGCCCAGCCAGGCGTCGACAGCATTGATGGTCTCAGTCATCGCCGTGAAGTCGCGGCCCTGAATGACCTTTTCCACAAGCCGGAGCTTCTCGGCCGCGACGCGGGGATCATCGTCCCAGACGGTGATGGTCGCGGTCACGTAGGCTTGGCCGGCATAGTCGGCGCCCAGTTCCTGCAGCGCCATATCAGCGTCAGCGGCCTTGTTGGCTGCGTCAGTGTCAACGAGCGCCGATGCCTCGTTGGTCATCACCTCTTTGAGAATGGCGGCGATCGACTTGCGCTTTGCGAACCACTGCCGCCTGATCTTCGTCAGCAGCTTGGTCGCGTCGGTCTTGTCGAGCAGGATCGCTCGGGTCGACCAGCGATAGGGAAAGGCGAGCCGGTTCAGCTCGTCGAGGATGCCGGGCGTCGTCGCGGTCGGGAAGCCGACGATAGTGAGGATGCGTACGTGCGCATCTCCAAGCCGGGGCTCCAGCCCGCCGGTAAGCGGCTGATCGGCGAGCAAAGCGTCGAGGTACATCGGCGTTTCGGGCACGCGGACGCGATGGCGCTTCGTCGAGATCGTCGAATGCAGGTAGGTGAGCGTTTCGGCGTCATCGAGCCATACGCACTCCGGCATGAAGGCGTCTATCAGGTTGAGGATACGGTCGGTGCGATCGACAAAACTTCGGAGCACTTCGCGCGCATCGACGCCGGCATGGTCCCGACCCTCGTAGAGCCAGGTCTCGGCACGGGCGGCATCCTCGGCCGGCGGTAGATAAAGGAATGTGAGGAAGTAGCTGGACTCGAAATGGGCGCCGGCTTCTTCAAAGTCTGCCTTGCGCTCGGCATCGACAAGCGCCGAAGCGCTGTCGGCAAATGTGCTTGCCGGATATGACACCGCGCCATGGCGCTGCGCTTCGACGAATATGGCCCAGCCGGAACCGAGGCGACGGAAGGCGTTGTTCAGCCGGCCAGCGACGGCGACGAGCTCGGCTGGCACTGCGCTGTCGAGGTCAGGACCGCGAAAGCGGGCCGAACGCTGCAGACTGCCGTCTTTGTTGAGGACGACGCCTTCGCCGGCGAGCGCCGCCCAGGGTAGGAAGTCGGCAAGCCGGGTATTCCGATTGCGGTATTCGGATAGGTTCATCACTGCCCGGCTCCTCAAGTCGCCAAGTGGCCGGGGATGCGCAGATGTTTGCGCACGACGTCGACAAATTGCGCATCACGTTTGGCCGCCCAGACGGCGGCGAAGTGGCCGACTGCCCATAGCGCCAGCCCGACCAGCCAAAGGCGAAGGCCCAAGCCAAGCGCGGCGGCCAGGGTGCCATTGAGGATCGCGAGCGAGCGCGGCGCACCGCCGAGCAGGATGTGCTCGGTCAGCGCACGATGAACCGGCACGGAAAAGCCCGGCACGTCCGCGCTATGATCCGCTCCAACGGCCATCAGACAAGCGCCCCGCCGCCGAACGAGAAGAACGACAGGAAGAAGCTCGACGCGGCGAAGGCGATCGACAGGCCGAACACGATCTGGATCAGGCGGCGCGCTCCGCCCGACGTGTCGCCGAAGGCGAGAGTCAGGCCGGTGATGATGATGATCATCACCGCGATGATCTTTGCGACCGGGCCCTCGATCGATTCGAGGATCGACTGCAGAGGAGCTTCCCATGGCATCGACGAACCGGACGCATGAGCGGCAGGTGCGAGGGCTATGGAAATGAAAGTGACGGAAGCCGCCGTGGCGATGTGACGGCGGATGCGCAGGGCATGCTTGATCATTACCTGTCTCCTGAGATGGACGGAATTGTTGGAGTGACGCAGTAGTCACCGTCGGGGCCCATGCCTTCGACGCGGGCAAGCTCGGTCAGGCGGCGCGAGGAGCCGCGGCCGGAGAGCACCGCAACCAGATCAATGGTCTCGGCGATCAGCGCGCGCGGAACCGTGACGACGGCTTCCTGGATGAGTTGCTCCATCCGGCGAAGAGCGCCGATAGCGGTGCCGGCGTGGATCGTGCCGACGCCGCCGGGATGGCCGGTGCCCCAGGCCTTCAGCAGATCGAGCGCCTCTGCACCGCGCACTTCGCCGATCGGGATGCGGTCGGGACGAAGACGCAGCGAGGAACGGACAAGATCGGAGAGAGAAGCGACGCCGTCCTTCGTGCGCATTGCGACCAGGTTTGGCGCGGCGCATTGCAGTTCACGGGTGTCCTCGATCAACACGACGCGATCGGATGTCTTCGATACCTCCGCTAACAGGGCGTTCGTGAGCGTGGTCTTACCGGTGGAGGTGCCGCCGGCGACGAGGATGTTCCGCCTATGAAGAACGGCCTGACGCAGCGTTTCGGCTTGGTCGGACAGCATGATGCCAGCCGCGACATAGTCATCGAGCGTGAACACGGCGACGGCTGGCTTCCGGATCGCGAAAGCCGGCGCTGACACCACCGGCGGCAGAAGGCCCTCAAACCGCTCCCCTGTTTCAGGCAGTTCGGCGGAGACGCGGGGCGCCCCGGCATGAACCTCGGCCCCGACGTGATGTGCGACAAGTCGAACGATGCGTTCGCCGTCGGCTGGAGATAGGCGTTCACCGGTGTCGGAGAGACCTTCCGACAACCGGTCGACCCAGAGCCGCCCGTCGGGGTTGAGCATCACCTCGACGATCGCGGGGTCTTCCAGAAACGTGGCGATCGCCGGGCCGAGCGCAGTGCGCAGCATCCGAGCACCGCGAAGGATCGCCTCCGATTTCTGGTGAGCTGCCGTCACGTCGTCCCCGTTCTTTTGCGGGACCGCCGCGGGCGCCCCTGGATCGGGGATGAGTAGAAGAGGCAGAAATCATGGCGTGACAACAACCATCATGTGGCCGTCGTACTGTGGCGTACAAAGACAGGGAAACGGCGGAACGGTCGAATACTTGTGATACGTCAAACAGTGATTATTCCGCGTCGCGCGCGGGGATGTCTTCCGCGATTTCCTGCCTGAGCTTCGGACCTTGCGCGAGTCGTCTGCCGAGCGCGGTCACGAAGGCTTCGTAGCGCTCCGACGCTTTGGCGCGAGCCGCGACCTGCGCCGGCTCCGGCAACGGCGGGTTGGAGGTCAGCCAGAAGCGGATGAACACGGCGAGCGTCTCGACCGATATTCCCAGATCGCGCTCCATGCGCGCCATGCGTCGGTCGAGCTGGTCAAGCCGCTTCGTCGTCGCGGCCTCCTGACGCTCGGCAGCGTCCGGCGAGAGGAATGAAGCGATACCGGCCTCGGCTACCAGTGACAGGGACAGATCGCGCCGGGCAGCATGGGCTGCGAGCGCCTTCATGACGTCCGGGTCGAGATAGACCGACAGCCGCTGCTTCTTCAAAGGTTTGGTCACCCCCGCCTCCTACAGATCGATGCCATCGCCAGGATCGAGCGATGCCTGCCGAGCGACCTGGCGCATGGTCTGCGTCATGCGGCTGAGGCGCGCAGCATCCTCATCGACGTCGTCGCGAGGATCGATCTCGAATTCGTTGTCGACGATCGCCTTGCGTTCGACGGTTTTCATGCGGCTCAGTTCAGGCTGATGCCGTTGCTCGGAGTCCGTCGGGTCGTCGTCGGCTAGGTTATCTGCCGTAGCTGGCGCACTCAGCACGGGAGGTTCCGGTATGGCGAGCGCGCTCCAATCGTCGGCTCGAGCGCTTGCGGGCTTCGTGAGTGCGGGAGGCGTAAGGATGCGCTCCTGAAGCCGACGATCCTCGTAATAGCGTGCCTTCTTTGCGCGGATAGGCGGGATGCCGGCGACCATGACGATCTCGTCTGACGGCGGGAGCTGCATGATCTCGCCCGGCGTGAGCAATTGCCGTGCAGTCTCCGAGCGCGACACCATCAGGTGGCCGAGCCAGGGCGATAGCCGGTGGCCGGCATAGTTCTTCATGGCCTTCATTTCGGTCGCGGTGCCAAGCGCATCCGAAACGCGCTTCGCAGTTCGCTCGTCGTTGGTGGCGAAGCTGACGCGCACATGGCAGTTATCGAGGATCGAGTTGTTCGGACCGTAGGCTTTCTCGATTTGGTTCAGCGATTGCGCGATGAGGAACGCCTTCAGACCGTAACCCGCCATGAAGGCGAGCGCGCTCTCGAAAAAGTCCAAGCGCCCAAGCGCAGGAAACTCGTCGAGCATGAGCAGCAGCCGATGGCGATTGCCTTTCGCCTGGAGGTCCTCGGTCAGACGGCGGCCGACCTGATTAAGGATCAGGCGGATCAGCGGCTTGGTCCGGTTTATGTCAGATGGCGGCACCACGAGGTAGAGCGTGGTCGGATACTTGCCGCCGACCATGTCGGCGATGCGCCAGTCGCACCGACGGGTAACTGCCGCGACCACGGGATCGCGATACAGGCCGAGGAACGACATCGCTGTCGACAACACCCCGGAGCGCTCGTTATCGGACTTGTTGAGCAGCTCGCGGGCGGCGCTGGCAATCACCGGATGTGGACCGGCCTCGCCGAGATGGGCGGTCTTCATCATCGCCGCGAGCGTCGACTCGATCGGGCGCTTCGGATCGGAGAGGAAGGCGGCGACGCCGGCCAACGTCTTGTCGGCCTCTGCGTACAGGACATGCAGGATCGCGCCGACCAGAAGCGCGTGCGATGTCTTCTCCCAGTGATTTCGCTTTTCGAGCGAGCCTTCCGGGTCGACGAGAATGTCTGCGATGTTCTGCACGTCGCGGACTTCCCATTCGCCGCGGCGCACTTCGAGCAGTGGGTTGTAGGCCGCCGACTTCGCGTTCGTCGGATCGAAGAGCAGCACGCGGCCATGCCGTGCGCGATAGCCGGCGGTGAGCGTCCAGTTCTCGCCCTTGATGTCGTGGACGATCGCCGACCCCGGCCAGGTCAGGAGCGAAGGCACCACCAGGCCCACGCCCTTGCCGGAACGGGTCGGCGCGAAGCACAGCACATGCTCCGGACCGTCATGGCGGAGATACTCGCGCTCATGCCTGCCGAGTACGACTCCGTCGGGGCCGAGCAGTCCTGCCGCCTTCACCTCTTCCGGTCGTGCCCAGCGGGCCGAGCCATAGGTCTCGACATTCTTGGCTTCACGCGCCCGCCATACCGACATGCCGATCGCGACGGCGATGGAGATGAAGCCACCCGACGCGGCGATGTAGGCGCCCTCGACGAAGATCGGCGGCGCATAGGCGTCGTAGAAATACCACCACCAGAAGAAGGCCGGGGGATAATAGATCGGCCATCCGGCCAGTTCGAACCAAGGCTGACCGAGCTGGGGCTGGAAGCCGAGACGGTAGGCTGTCCATTGCGTGGCGCCCCAGGTCGTCATCAAGACGATCAGGAACACGGTGAGGATCTGCCCCCAGAGGATTTTCGTCGCCGACATGGCAGGCACTCCTTTCTTGGTGGGGCTACATGCCGAGGCCGCGATTGCGGCCGAAGCTCCAGTCGACGCCGCCGCCCCCGCGTGAGACCCCGGAGACGTGCTGGCCGAGTTGACGTTCGAGAGACGGCGTCCAGGGCACGAGCTGGAAGCCGAGCCCGTCGTCGATCATGGCGAAGCGGCCCGAGGCGAGCGCAAAGCGTTGCCGATAGGTGCCCGCTACATACTCACCCGTTCCGGCCTTGGTGAATGGCCGGCCGGTTTCGGCCGCGAGCTTCTCGCCGAGCGCTTCGACCTCGCGCTGGCGCAGCGAGTCGATCAGTCCGGGCGAGAAGCTGACGCCACGGGTCTGCCGTTCGGCGAGCCCTTGGTGGATAAGATGCTCGGCGCGTCGGTCCATTGCCTGCCGCACCTCCGCGCCAAAGCCGCCACCACCGAGAGCCACCGGTTCGCGGGCGATGGCCTGCCGGTCGAGCCAGGTGGCGCCGGTCGCATGGACCTGCTGTTCGATATCGAGATCGGATCGAACAGCGAGTGCGACACGGCGGCGGCCCTGCACGTCGTCAAACTTGCGCAGCTCGACGATCGAACCCGGCGCGCTGTCGGCAGCCGCGTCGAGATCGGGGAGCTTAATATGATGGGTTCGCCCGTCGGTGCCGTCGACTACGGCGTAGGCCGTGCCCTTCAGTTCGTTGTCGAGACCGCGATCGACCAGACGCCCGATGACAGGGTCATCGATGCTTTCGCCCGCGAGCACATAGCTTCCGGCGCCACGCTCTATGCCGCGCTCGGTCAGGCCACGATGGATGCGCTTGATGATGTCGCCGCGTTCACCGAGGGCGCGCAGCGTCTTCTCCGCAGTCTCCGAGACAACCCACTGACCGGGACCGACCTGATCGGCGAGATCAAGCGTCTCCAGCTTGCGCAGCCTGCCGACCTTCAACGCGTGGAACTCGTCAGGCTTCTGATCGGGACGTGGCGCGAGGTCGACGATGCCGGTGCGATAGCTGTCGCGGGAGATCTGCCGATCGAGATCGGTCCAGCGTTCCGCCTCGACCTGACGTCCGAGGTTACGACGGATCTCCTGCTCGGTGCGGGGCCCCAGTTCCTGGGTGACGAGGTCTTGCGCGCGGGCGCGCATGCCTTCCTTGATGTAGTCGCGGGAGATTACGAGGTCCTGGCTGTCGTCGGTACGTCCCCGCAGGATGATGTGGACATGGGGATTGTCGGTGTTCCAATGATCGACGCCGACCCAATCGAGCTTGGTGCCGAGGTCCTTTTCCATCTGCCCCATCAGGTCGCGGGCGTATGTCCTGAGGTCGGACATCTCCGTTGCGTCCTCCGGTGAGACGATGAAGCGGAAATGATGGCGGTCGTCCTGGGTTCGCTCAGCGAAGGCCTTCGGATCGGCGTCTCCGGTCTCGGGACCGAACAGCTGGGCCTTCTCCCCGTCCCGGGTAACACCCTCGCGCCGGAGGTAGCTGAGGTGGGCGCTAAGCGGCGCGGCCTTAGCGGTGTGCCGCACGACGCGCGTCTTGATAACCACGTTGCGCGACCGGCTGGTCAGGAGCCGGTTTGCCTGCACTGTCGCGCGTTGTCCGCGACCGAACCGCGAGCGATTGCTCGTGGTGATCTGGCCGGAGCGCGAGATGCGGCCGCCAGCCCGCTGTGCGGCCGCAAGTGCCTGAGCGATGAAGGGCCGTGCCTGTTGCGCGCGTGTCGAGCGGATGCGGCCAGGCCGGATGCGGAAATCGTCCTCGCCGCTCATCGCCAAAGCTCCGCACATCGCGCAAAGCGAAGGAACCACTTGGAAAAATGGCGATTGCGCAGGCTGCGCCAGTTGGGCGCACCTCGCGCAAATGCGCCATAAGTCCCTGAAAACACACGACCGCACCAAGCCGCACATCGCCGGCTTTTATCTCGCCATCGTTCGGTTGTGCTGACTGCTCCCCCTCCGCAGACTGCCCATCTCCCGCCAAGGCACGCCACGGTACGCACGGGTGCGAACGCGGTCATCGCGGTCCCCCGGAAACGCTGCGCGTAACGAAAAGGCCATCGGTGGGCGAAGCCACGGGGCCTTGATCGCGCACCGGGGCCGCCGCCGTGGCGGTGTCCGGCTTGCCGTCAGACTGCAACGGCACGGCAGCCTCTCTGCCGGCCGACTGTACGACGAAGAGCGGCGCTCTCGTCCAAGTTAGCGGATCGGCGGCCGCCACCATGACAGGGCCGGTGAGTTCACCGCCCCCGACGATGGGGGCGAGCGTCGCGACATAGGCGCGCGTTTCGGCCGGCAATGGGCGGCCGGCGAGATACTCTTCGTAGCGGCCCGGACCCGCGTTGTACGCCGCCAAAAACCCCGGCGATCCGTAGCGGTCGTGCATCTCGCGCAGATATGCAGCACCCGCCAGAATGTTGTCCCGGGGGTCGTAGGGGTTGCCGCCGAGCCGATGCCGGACGCGCAACTCCTCCCACGTGGCGGGCATGATTTGCATCAGGCTCATTGCGCCGGCCGACGAGATCGCGCGCACATCGCCCGCGCTTTCGACGCGCATGACGGCACGAATCCACGTTTCTGGAACGCCAAACCGCTGAGACGCCTCTGCGATGTACGCGCCATAGGGATCGCTGCGTGATGGCTGCTCGACCTGCGCCTGCTGGGCGCAGGCAGTGCTCGCGGCGGATCCGGCGAGGACCAGGCCGGAAAGGAGAAGGAGAGCTGCACGTCGGAGGGCGATCCTCCCTCCGACGACAGGTTTGATGCGTGTGGCGGGCATCGTTCAGTCCAGCTCGCCGCGCTTTGGCGGGCGGTTCCAGTGCAGGGCCCAGGCGGACTTGTCGTCGGCCGACTGGAACAGGTTGGCGCGGATCGGATGTTCGAAGGTCGGATCGTCAAGCTGCAGCGAGACGTATTCGCCGGCCTTCTCGCCGGTGCGCTTCCAGCCCGCGCCGATCTCCGCGCCGGTCTCGTTGCTCATGGTGTCGAGCACATGGACGCGGTAGTCGGGCGCGTTCTCAGCTTCGGATGGCTCGGCCGCGACGATGATGATGTCCTGGTGCAGGGAAAGTGTCGTCAGATGGCCGATGAAGCCATCATTCTCGCGCATGAATTGACCGATCACGGGCATTGTTCGTCTCCTTAAGATTGCGGTGGACAGGGTCATGGGCGCGCCGTCACCGCGTCGGCGCGCGCCAGACGAAGCGGCCATCGCCGTCCTCGTCGGTGTAGAGAGGGGTGGCCCGGCCGATCACGGCGGTGGCCGGAAGCGGGCCGAAGTAGCGGCCGTCGAGACTGTCGCGGACCTGCCAGTTCATCAGGAACAACTCTCCAGCCGCGACCAAGCGGCAGCCCTGCCAAACGGGGAGCGGGCGACCGCGACGATCGCGATCGAGGGCGTCGCCGATCGGCAGGCCGTCGACCGTGATGGCGAGCCCGGTCCGGCAAACCCGTTGACCCGGGAGCGCGGCGACGCGCTTCAAGAGCGGCACGCCGCGTGGCAGGTAGTCGCCATCGGACAGGAATGTTGCGAGCGGCTCGGGCGCGTCGACCGCCACCAGATCGGTCACGTCGAGGGCGCCCACATCGCCGATTGTGTAGAAGCCGACCGGCGTGCTGGCTGAAGCGTTCCAGATGAGGCGCGGCGCGAATGAGGCGATCGAGGCGAGGCCGAGAAGCGATACGGCCGCCGTCGTGACGATGGCGTAGGAGAGCCGGGTCATGCGCCGATCTCCCGACGTAGGAGAAAGGCCTGGTGCTGTCGCAGGCCGTAGGCGCGCGGCGCTTCGCCGACAGTCAGCCGGTTGTGGACGTGACGCCAATGATCCGGCGAGACCTCGATCGGGTCGATGCCGCGCGCCTCGATCGCGTCGATGGCTTGGAGCATGCGCTCCACCTTCGGCCAGCCGTCGACGCGCAAGAGGATGTCCGCGCCGGGCGTGACGGTCGGCATCGTCTGGCACGGCGCAGCAGGCTCAACAGCACGCAGGATGTCGAGGCGCGAGAGCACGGTCCCGTGCTCATTTGCGGCCCATCGGACCAGCGCAAAGATACTTCCGGGAGGGAAGAAGAGGATGCGTCGGCGCCGGTCGAGGATCTGTTCGCGTAGCTCGCGACCGAACCGTATCCATTGCTCCGTTCGCTTCTCGACCCAAGTAAGTTCGACCTGGGTGAGAGTGTCGGCCGGCAGCTCGATGGCGGCGCGGCCGACGCGCATTGGCGCGGCGACATGGCCGGTCATGATCCTTCTCCTGAGGGGGGTGGGAATTCGCGCTCGAACAGCGCGCGCAGCATGTCGGCGACGGTCTGACCGCGCTGGAAGGCGGCAATCTTGATGCGGCCGCGCATATCCGCAGTCACGTCGATCGTCAGTCGCGCCGAGAAGTCCTCGCCGGCTTGTGCGCGCGGGTGGTGGCGCTCGGGCGCCTTGATCCAGCTCTCCGGATCGACCGGACGCGCCGCGAAGCTGCGTTTCGGGGACCGCGCGCTCATGCGCCGATCCTCGCGACTTCCGCCGCGAGCGCGGCGATCTCGCGCGCGCCAGGGCAATCCTCGTCCTGCTCGGCGGCGAGCCGGCCGGTCTGCACGACATCGGCGAAGACGATGCGCTGGCCGATCGTGGTCGAGAGCAAGGGCGGGTCGTGATCCGCGAGCGTTTCGGCGGTCTCGCGCGCCAACACGGTGCGAGCCGCGCAGCGGTTCAGCACGAAGCGGGCGGCGAGCTGCGGGCGGTAGATGCGTGCCTCCCCGAGCAGCGAGAGCATTTCGGCGGAGGCCCAGCCATCGAGCGGCGACGGCTGCACCGGAATGAGCACGAGATCGGCCGCGAGCAGCGCCGAGCGCATCAGCCCAGCGACGCGCGGCGGGCCGTCGATGACGACATGGTCAACGTCGCGGGCCAACTCCGGCGCTTCGCGGTGGAGCGTGTCGCGGGCCAGGCCGACGACACCGAACAGTCGCTCCAACCCCTCTCGGCTGCGCTGCTGCGACCAGTCGAGCGCCGAACCCTGGGGGTCGGCGTCGATCAGCGTCACGCGCTGTCCACGGCGAGCCCATTCGCCGGCGAGGTGCAGGGCGAGCGTCGTCTTCCCGACGCCGCCCTTCTGGTTGAGCAGCGCGACGATCATGACGGTCTCCCGGCGATCGGGGACTCGTCCACAGCGGCCGAAAAGCACGGTCGCGTTAGAAAGATTCCGTAGGAATCTAGGTTAGATAAGTTACAGGGCTTGCAAGTCGCTGATTCAGCGCGAGGATTCGTCGAATCCGGTCCCCGATAGCACGAGACTTCGGTCCCCGATGGCACGATAGTGCCGGTCCCCGATAGCACGAGACGATTCACAGCTTATCCCCAGGGCGAGTTTTCGAGCGGCGACGGCGGCGCGGAATGCCAAGCGCGTCGGGATCGGTGGGTGCGAAGGACAGGATGTCGGGACCGCCGACGCACTGCTCGATGGTGAGCTGATACCCGGGGAGCGGCTGCCGGCGGACGATCTCGCGGAGGTCGTAGGCAAAGTGCTTGAGCGGCGAGAGGCTACCCGACTTTGCATGGAGGTGCGGAAAGTCGAAGCTCCAGCCGAACTCCTGCTTGCCGCCGTGCTTGCGCACCAGGCGGTACAGCCAGCGCTCCAGCCCTCCGGTCAGGCCGAAGTAGTTGCGGTCGATGGTGAGCACCAGCGCGTCGTCGAGCACTGCGCTGTAAAACCAGTCGGGAACGATGAGTTCGAGGCCGAGCGGCCTGCCGCGTTGGTCGGCTCGTTCCTTCCACTCGTTGATCCAGGAGAACCGGTGCATCCGACGCTCTGTCGGCTGGCGGATCGAGGTCGCGACGGTCGTCGACTGCAGTCGGTCGAGTGCGGCCTTGAGCCGATCGTAATCCCGCAGCGATACGCCGCGGCCGATGAAGTTCAGGATTTCATACGGGGTCGTGGCCATCAGCCGCGATGGCTGGAGCCCCACGTCGCGAGCCTCGACGATCTGTGAGGCGGCCCAGATGAGGATGTCGGCGTCCCAGATCGTCGCCATGCCATGCTCGGGCACTGCCTCGACACGGATCTTGACCGAGCCGGCCTTGAAGTCGATCGGCGCAAGCCGCTTCGACTTGGCGAGCGAGAAGAATGGATAGGCCATCAGGTCCTGCGCATCGCGAGGCGCCAAGTCACCGGGCAGCGCCCGGAAGAGGTCGAGTTGCGCTCTCTCGTCGCTGCGTTGATGGCGGGACGACATCACGGAGACCGGATCAGCGAAGGCCGGAAGTGCCGGCGTTGCGGCCTTGGGAGGCCGCAGCTTTCGCAGGAGCGACGATGCCGCCACGCGGATCCGAGGTCGAGGTCACCAAGCCGCGATCGGCCCACGCCTGCAGGTCGGTCAGCGAATAGACCACCCGTCCACCGAGCTTCCGGTAGGTCGGTCCGGTGCCATATGTTCGGTGCTTTTCGAGCGTGCGCTCCGACAGCCCGAGAAAGCGCGCGGCTTCCTCTGTCCTGAGGTAGCGTGGCGGCATGGGGGCGGCCGTTTCGTCCATGATCGAACCTCCGTGGTTTCGCGGCGCCTGCCTCGGACAGGCGGCGGATTGCGGTCACGGTGGCGCGATTGCGGCGGTCGGCACGATGTCGAAGTAAAGGAGATAAGTTCGACACCCTTTGGGGGGTCAGCGGTCTCGGCGTGGCCGACGCAAGATCGAACGATAGCCGCCCTGGACGAGCTTCGCGCCGTCTCTAGCCAGGCGAATGGTCGTCTCGCGGATTGCGCTGCCTACCCACGAGGCTGCGTCGTGATCATGTTTGGGAAAGACGGCGTCGGCGATTGCACGATACGTCGCTCCGGATGCCCGACCGTCGAGGACGCGCAGCATTTCGCGCGCCCGCTTTTGTCGGGATCGGGTGATACGCGGATCCGGCGGGACGGTTTTTCCAGCGAGAGCCGCCCAAAAACGAGCCAGCGCGCTCAGGCGGTCGGGCGTAAGCTCATCGAGAAGGACCATGGCCGCGAGACTTCCGGCACCGTCGCGGAAAGAAGCGTCGAACTTTTCGCCCCGGATCTGAAGGCGCAGCATCTCGCCATCGATGCCATTTATGGCCTGCGCCCTGATGAAATCGTCAAGTGAGGGAGGCGTGTGAGCCGTCGGGATTTTGCCGAGGACGACGATCGATGGATCGAAGTGGGCGTCCCAAAAGACTGGAGAGACGATTGCAGATGCAGAAGGGTCTGCCGGGAAATCGCAACCCCCATCGGGATGTAAACTCCCGGGTCAGTTCTTCGGTGTTGTCGCCTGCCTGGAGGAATTCGTCGTATGATCGCCGGTACTCGGTGTTTCTCCGCAAAAACTCCCAGGCAAGATCTCCGGGAGACAGAGCATCGACATAGTCGTAAGCGGCCTCTGACCGCCAAGAATCTTCTTCAGACATCCTCCACAGCCTCCGCAGTTTTAGCGCGCGAATTGAGCTGCGGACACGATTCCAAGTTGTGTGAGGGCTGGGAATAACGAAGGCGGAGCAACGTGATGCGAAACCTGCATCACGTTCAGTTCACGCGGCCGGCCAGCAAACCGCTATAGCCGTTCTTCGTCATCCACTTTGCGCGCGCGAGATGCGAGCGGTGAACGCGCTCGGCACGCTCGGGCTCGGCGTTCACCGAAATCCCGAAAATCGTCTCGACGACGTCTGCCCAGGAAGCGCCTTGCGCTTCGGCATCCAGCAAACGCAGGTAAAGCTTCACATTGGCCGCGTCATACGCGGTCGGCGTCGCGCTGCTTGGCGGTTCATCAAGAAATAAGCTTGTAGTCACGGCGTTCCCCGGCGCGGATATCCATCCATACTGGAGCATTTTGTTAACGATCTTACGAGCGAGCTTCTAGCGCAACCCGATGAGAGGGGCGTTTGCGAGTTCGCTCCTCGCGTGCCGTCAGGCTTGCCCTTTGCGATCAACCACCATCACTCCCACACCACGGTCGGAGCTCAGGAACACGACGCCATTCTGTTCGAAAGCGCGCCTGACCTCATCCCGCGTGCTCTCGTACACCTCGAGGCCACTGGCGGACTCGAGGCGCTTGAGGGCGGTCAGAGATACGCGAGCCTTGTCAGCGAGCGTCTCCTGTGTCCAACCCAGCAACGCGCGCGCGGCCCGTGATTGTCGGGCGGTGATCATGCATGATCACCTCCCACTCGGACCTACGCGCACGCCAGAACTACGACTATAATAGTCGCCCTATGCCAGTTTGGCCACCGCAAAGCCGACCGGGCAAACGTCAGCTGATTCGGTTGCCAGAAAGCTGAAAGGCCCCGACCTTCTGGCCGGGGCCTTGCGCGGAGGCCTCAGTCGCCGCGCCGCCCGCTCGGGCGGGACCAGATCAGCGAGAAGGTATCGCCGTCCTCGTCGTCGAAGAGGTTGGCGTAGATCGGGGCGTTGAAGCTCGGATCGTCGAGCTTGAGGCCGAGATAGTCGCGGCCCTCGTTGGAGCGCTTCGACCAGGCGGCGCCGATCTCGGCGCGGCCCACCAGGACGCGGTGGCTGGGAGCGTTCTCGCCAGTGGCGCGGGTATCGGGGACGATGCGCACGCCCTTGGCCTGGACGCTGAGGGTGACGATTTCGCCGGTGAACTCGTTCGAGCCGGTCTTCTTGAAGGTGCCGATGGTCGCCATTGTAATTCTCCGTTTTCCGTTCCCGAGCCCGCACCATTGCGGCCTCGATGGCGATCGGCAGGCCGGAGGCGGTCGACGGCGCACCCCGAAGGGGCCTGACAGCTTAGGAGGGCTTTCTTGTCTCGCGAGGAATGACGGCGCAGCCGGCAGGGGAAGAAAGTTCGACGCGGCTGTTGCGTCATAGGCGATCGAGGCGAAGCCGTACTTCGGCCAGATCAGGCCATTGAAGAGGCCGTTTGGAGCGGTCTAGGCACGGTCAGATAACGGAGAAGATGGCGACCCTCCCGCATCGGCAAGTTGGCGCAGGGTGTGCGCAGCGGCTTCGTTCCCCATCGACAGGCATTGCTCCAGCATCTCCGTCCACTGCCACCGGGAGTGTCTCTGCCTTCGGTGCACGGACGGATGCGCTGCCGGTGTTGCCCAAAGCGCTCCCCCGCGGGTTGCTTTTCGGGGCGATGAACAATCAGCACCCACCGCTTCATCTGCAACCTCGGAGGCTACGAGGATATGCTTTGTTCGGTGCTGTTCCGGTCCGCCGAGACGACGTCGACAAAGATCATGCCCGAGTAAGGTCCGGGCTGGATGGGCTGGGAGTCGCCACTAGTCCAGCGACCCGGAGGAAGGCGGTGATCCCGACCGCGACGGCCCCGAAGATCGAAAACGCCATCTGCCACGCTTCCGACGGCATCAGGTGCTTCACGATGCCATGGGTGGCATGAAAACCCGCGATCGCCGCCGGGGCGACGAAGGCGATCGCCACGACGAGTTTCAGCCACATCGAGCGGACGAAGGCGATCAGGAGGTGCCCGATGGCGAGCGTCATCGCCGCCGCGAGCGCGCCCACGACGACAGCGCCGGCAATGCCGGCGCCGCCTTCGTTGGCCCAGGCGCCCGTCGTCACGCCGACGAAGGCGGGCAGAGCGAAAACGGCCAAGGTGAACACCAGCCAGCAGAGCAGGCCGACGGCGAAGAGGGATGCGAGTATGGCAAAGACGATCATGGCAGTGGTTTCCAATCGTTCATGGCTGACGATCGCGCCTCCACCACCACCACAGCGCGCCTGAAGTATAGCGAATGACAAGCCGGGTGCGAATTCCACGCGATCGCGGGCACGAATTCCACGGCAAGGTGGGCGCGGATT
>NZ_LSJI01000033.1 GCF_001557235.1 Phenylobacterium sp. CCH9-H3
GGGGGTCCCTCTTCGACGCCGATCGGGGGTCCCTTTTGAACGCCGTTTGACAGCTTTGAGGCGAAGTTGACGGCAGCGGTCCACGACGCTCGGCGTATCGAAAGTGGTGTGGATGCCGTGGGCGAAGTCGTTGCGGATGCGCCGGACCAGCGTGAGGTCATGATGCTCGTCATCGGTAACGAACCCGAGCGCGAAGCAGGCTGAGATGCGTGAGCTGAACGTGCCGAGAGGCGCGTTCCCGGACGTCAGAAGGTCGTTGGCGACTTTGCCCTTCCGCATGGATGCGAGAAGTACGTCCTTGAGTTGCTCCTCCATGAATCCGGTGGAAATGAGCACCTTGCCGCGGTCACTCTCCTTGTGGAGCAGATCGAGATACGGCCAGAACCTCTCCAGGTGCGGGTATTCGGCGCTCATGTCCTTCTTCATCGGCACATCAAGAGTGTCAGTCTTCCTCTTCGACCCAGACGATGAAGGCCACTTCGCCGTTCAGACCAATTACCCCGCCGTCGAACGTCGCGTCCGAGATTCCATGCCAGCCAAATGAGCTGACCTTCGCGTAATCGTGCCAGCGTCCGTTCGAGAAGAAGCGTGCTTGCGGACCGAGACGCTCGACTCCCTTGGCGAAGGTATCAGCCACGCTTGGTGAAACGGCGCGACCGCGCGGCATGACCATGCTGTCGACGGCAAAGAAGGCAAGTGCATCACAGGCCTCGGCAGCGGAGAGCTCGACAAAGGCCGCCGCCGAAGGATCGACCGCGTATCCGGCCATCCGCGCGATGGCGGCGCCCTCCCCGCCGTCGGAAGCAAAGGGCATCTGCCCGAACCAGCTTCGAAGCGCTCCGTATCCGCCACGCCCGCGGGCGACCTCAACCAGCATCGCCGTGACGCGTTCCCAGCCCATCTGAATCCCTCGACCCCGCATGAACCTAAGCCCAAAAAGCTTACGGTCTAGGGCAACTCCTACGTTCGGCAGAGCACCCCGTGCGCGGTCATGGGCACGGACGCCTGACCAAAGCTGGATTCACAACGGTTTGAATTTTAACGAGAAATTGGAGCGGATGAAGGGAATCGAACCCTCGTCACTTGGTTGGGAACCAAGAGCTCTACCATTGAGCTACATCCGCGTTTTGCAGGCCGAGTTGCAAAACCTGCCAGGAAGAAAACGCACAACTAACTGAATTTATTCACGAAATTTCTTGACCGTTTGCTTGGGAAGCTGACGTTCTACCTCTGAACTACACCCGCGCGCGGCGGCCTTCATAGCGGCGACGGGCGCGTGGGCCAAGGCTTTGAATTGACTCGCTGTCGCAGGGCCGCACCATTTGGCGAAAACACGATAGGCGGAGGATCATCATGGCCGACGGGGCAACGCACGACCGGGCGACGTTCACGGCGATGACCGAGGGGACCGAGGCCGACTGGCAGGCCATCGTGCGCGCAGGCCAGGCCCACCGGGGCGAGCACGTCGACCGGATCCTCGGGCACCTCAAGCTGCTGGACAACGACTACGGCGGGTTCAACGTCGACCGGCTGGAGCACAGCCTGCAGACCGCCACGCGGGCGTTCCGCGCCGGGCAGGACGAGGAATACGTCGTCTGCGCGCTCTTGCACGACATCGGCGACATCCTGCTTCCGGCCAGCCACGCCGAGCTGGGGGCGGCCATCCTGAAGCCGTACATCTCGGATCAGAACCACTGGATGCTGGAGAAGCACGGCATCTTCCAGGGCTACTACTTCTTCCATCACCTGGGCCTGGACCGCGACATGCGCGAGGAATGGCGCGGGCATCCGTGGTTCGAATACACGGCCCAGTTCTGCCACCTCTACGACCAGAACTCGTTCGATCCGGCCTATGACAGCATGCCGCTGGAGGCCTTCGTGCCGATGATGCGACGGGTGATGGAGACCCCGAAACAGTCGATCTACCGCAAGCCGCAGGCCGCCTGACGGCGACCCGGCCTCGGCTCAGCGCCGCAGCAGCGGGCGGGCCACGGCGGCCAGGACGACCAGAGGGGTGAGGGCCCAGGCCGCGGCCTTCTGGCCGAACCCTTCGGCGCGCTTGCGGAAATAGCGGGCGAGGCCCACGCCCTTGTGGAACTCCACCTTCAGCGGGCTGGTCTGGCTGGTGCCGCCGATGTGGACCACCTCGGCCTTGGGGTGAAACAGCACCTCGCCGCCGGCCTGACGCACCCGCCAGCACAGATCGACATCCTCCACGTGGAGGAAGTAGCCCTCGTCGAAGCCGCCGACCCGGTCGAAGTCCTCACGGCGCATGCAGAAGCAGGCGCCGGAAATGGTCGGGGCCGGGACCGCGGCGTCCGGCAGGGTTTCCCCCTCCCAGTGCACCTCGTAGCGGGCCCAGGCGGGCGCCAGCCGGGCGAGGCCGCTCATGGACATCAGGGCGCTGAGCGGGGTGATCTCGCCCCGCCGAGCGCCCCGTTGCTCCGTCCCGTCGGCGTTCAGCACCCGCCCGCCGATCAGGCAGGGCGAAGCCCGGCCTTCGATCTCACGCGCCAGCGCCGCGACGCACCCCGGCTGAAGGAACGCGTCCGGGTTCAGGAAGACCAGCAGTTCGCCGCTGGCCGTCGCCGCGCCCAGATTGGCGCCGCGCGCGAAACCGATGTTGCCATGGCCGGTCTTCAGCACCACGCGCCGATTGCTCGCCGCCAGGGCGCGCAGGCGATCAGCGTCGGCCGGCGTCGAGCCGTTGTCCACCACCACCAGCTGGTCCACCAGCGGATCGGCCAGGACGCAGGCGAGACTCCGTTGCAGGGCCTCGCCGGTCATGTAGACCACCATGACGACGGAGACCGTGCGCCGCGCCGCCTGGAACCCGGGCGCGATCACGGCTTCGGCGGCGAGGACCGGCGCGGCGATGCTGTTCATCCAGCCTCCATCCCGCCAGCCCCCTGGCTGGCGTTCCCGACGCTCCCCGTGCGGGCAAGATCGGGCGGAGTCGCTTCCCTGGCAAGCAGGTTCGCGGCCTCGGCCAGCGTCAGGATCTGCTGGCCGTCGGATCCCAGGCGCCGGAGGGCGACCTTGCCCTCTTCCGCCTCACGCCGCCCGACGACGGCGATCACCGGCGTCTTGGCGAGGCTGTGCTCGCGGACCTTGTAGTTGATCTTCTCGTTGCGCAGGTCGGTCTCGACGCGCAGGCCCGCGGCGCGCAGCTGGGCGGCCGCCTTCAGCGCGAAATCGTCGGCGTCGGAGGTGATCGTGGCCACCACGACCTGCGTCGGGGCGAGCCACAGCGGGAAGGCGCCGGCGTAGTTCTCGATCATCACGCCGATGAAGCGCTCCATCGAGCCGCAGATCGCCCGGTGCAGCATCACCGGCCGCTGCTTGGAGCCGTCCTCGGCCACGTATTCGGCGTCCAGGCGCTCGGGCAGCACATAGTCCAGCTGAAGCGTCCCGCACTGCCAGGTGCGGCCGATGGCGTCCTTCAGGTGGAATTCCAGCTTGGGCCCGTAGAAGGCGCCCTCGTTGGGAAGCATCTCGACCCGCTCGATGCCGGCGTTCAGCGCGGCGCGTTCCAGCTTGGCCTCGGCCACGTCCCAGACGTCGTCCGTCCCGAAGCGCTCGTCGGGGCGCAGGGCGAGCTTCACGGCGTGCAGCTCCAGGCCGCAGTCGCGATAGACCTGCTCCAGAAGGCGGATGAACTTGGTGGATTCCGCCTCGATCTGGTCCTCGCGGCAGAAGATGTGCGCGTCGTCCTGGGTGAACGCCCGCACCCGGAAGATGCCATGCAGAGCGCCCGAGGGCTCGTAGCGGTGACAGGCGCCGAACTCGGCCATGCGCAGGGGCAGATCGCGATAGCTCTTCTGGCCGTGGTTGAAGATCTGCACGTGGCCGGGGCAGTTCATCGGCTTCACGGCCAGGGACTCGCCCTCCTCCGTCTCGCACGTGAACATGTTCTTGCCGAACTTCTGCCAGTGGCCGGAGCGTTCCCACAGCTCGCGGTCCATGATCTGGGGCGCCTTGACCTCGTGGTAGCCGTCGGCGTCGAGCATGCGGCGCATATAGGCCTCCACCGAGCGGTAGAGCTGCCAGCCCTTCGGGTGCCAGAAGATCATGCCCTTGGCCTCTTCCTGCATGTGGAAGAGATCCATGGCCTTGCCGATCTTGCGGTGGTCGCGCTTCTCGGCCTCCTCCAGGCGGTGGAGGTGTTCCTCGAGGTCCTTCTCGCTGGCCCACGCCGTGCCGTAGATGCGCTGGAGCATCGGGTTGCGATGATCGCCGCGCCAATAGGCGCCGGCCAGCTTCGTCAGCTTGAAGGCCTTGCCCGCCGCCTTGGTGGAGGGCAGGTGCGGGCCGCGGCACAGGTCCTTCCAGTTCCCCTGGCGATAGACGCTGACCTGTTCGCCGGCGGGGATGCCCTCGATGATCTGGGCCTTGTACTCCTCGCCGATCGAGCGGAAGTGGGCGATGGCCTCGTCCCGGTCCCAGACCTCGCGCTTGATGGGCTCGTCGCGGTCGACGATCTCCTTCATGCGCTGCTCGATCGTCGCCAGATCGTCCAGGCTGAACGGCTCATCGCGGGCGAAGTCGTAGTAGAAGCCGTCCTCGATCGCCGGGCCGATGGTCACCTGCGTGCCGGGGAACAGCTCCTGCACCGCCTCGGCCAGGATGTGGCTGACGTCGTGGCGGATCGTCTCGAGGGCCTCGGGGCTCTCCCGGGACAGGATCTCGAACTTGCCGCCGGCCTCCAACGGCCGGTCCACGTCCAGCAGTTCGCCGTCCAGCTTGATCAGGATGGCCTTCTTGGCCAGCGAGGAGGCGATGGAGGCCGCCACCTCCTTGCCCGTGACGCCGGCCTCGTACTGGCGTTTCGAGCCGTCGGGAAAAATCAGATCGATCATGTTTCACACTTCCAGTCGCGCGCCCGGCGCTCGGCCTTTGGACGCGGGGGCGGCGGCGGGTCGTATCCCGCGCCACCCCAAGGATGACATCGACACAGCCTGCGCACGGCGAGGATGGAGCCTCGCGCAGGGCCGTGCCCGATCAGGGCTTCAGCGGCATACTCCGAACAGGTCGGCGCAAACCGGCACTGCCGCCCGATCAGCGGCGAAAGCGTCAGCTTGTAGGCGCGTAAGAGCCCCCTGACGCATCTCTCGTAGAAGCTCATGCCGGCTGCGGTTTGCGAATGCGGACCCCGTGCCTACGCCGGGACCCCGAGAGGTTCAAGCCGCGCCGGCGGGAGTAGTTCGCGCAGGCGTCGTCGCGACCGGCCGCGGGACCGGGGCGAAGCGAGCGGCGATGTCCGTCGGGCGAACCATGGCGAACCAGCGTGGAAACGAGGCGCGCCGGATATCACAGGCGGCCCCGAAACGGAACCTTGCCGAGGCCCGCCGGCCTCAGCCCAGCGGGAGTTCGCGGATCTCGACGGTACCGCCGGCCTCGAAGACGGGATTGCCGGACAGGAGGCCGCGGGCTTCCTCGAGGTCCTTGGCGGTGACGCGGACGAAGCTCGAAATATGTGCGGTGGGCTCGGGCGCGGCGCCCGACTTCTTCACGCAATGCCCCTGGCCGATGGCGCTGCCGCCCTGGAAGACGCCCGCCTCGCGCAGTCGGGTCAAGTAGGGGTCCCAGTCCAGCCCGCCGTCGCCCGAGGCGTCGTCGTGATGGAGGAAGATGAAGTCCGGCATCAGGTTCTCCGCTCGACCGCGTTGCGCACCGCCTCCGCCGCCGCCTCGAAGGCAAGCAGGGTGGAGGTGTGGCGGGCGGGATAATCCTTCACCGGCGCCAGCAACGCCAGATCGCCGAAGCGCCCCTCCGGCGCCGGGCCGCCCGCCTTCAGCATGGAGCGGAACGCATCACGGGTGGCTTCGAGTTCCTCCAGGCTGGCGCCGATCACGTGCGCGCCCAGCACCGACGCCGCCGCCTGGCCCAGGGCGCAGGCCTTCACGTCCTGGGCGAAATCCGCCACACGGCCGTCCTCGACCCTCACGTCCACGACGATGCGGCTGCCGCACAGCTTGGAGACCTTTTCCGACGTGGCGTCCGGCGCGGCCAGCCGACCGGCGCGCGGCATCTCCGCCGCCAGTCGCAGAAGCTTCGCCGAATAGAGGTCGTCGATCATCCCCCCCTAGGTCGGCATGGCGAGGGGTCTTGTCAAACGGTTGCGGCGCTACGTCCGAACCGCCAGCTGCTCCATCCCGCGGAAGAACGGCAGGGTGCGCCAGGCGGGCGTCTCGTCCGGGTCGGCGAGCTGGAGGTCGGGGAAGCGTTCGAACAGCTTCACCAGGGCGACCTGGGCCTCGAGCCGGGCCAGGGGCGCGCCGATGCAGATGTGGGCGCCGCCGCCGAACGCCACGTGCGGCTTGTGCTTGCGGCTGACGTCGAAGACGTGCGGGTCCTCGTAGGCCTCGGGATCGCGGTTGGCGGCGCGCAGCGACACGGTCAACGCTTGGCCGGCCTTCAGAGGGCACCCGCCCACCTCCATGTCGCCTGAGGCGATCCGGCCGGTGATGTCCACGGGCGGCTCGAACCGCAGCACCTCCTCGACCACCGCATTGATGATCGAGGGGTCGGCCTTCAGCTTGGCCAGCTCGGAGGGGTTGAGCAGCAGCAGGCGCACGGCGTTGCCGATCAGGTCGGTGGTCGTGAGGTTGCCGCCCACCAGCAGGGCCGTCAGGTTGATGCGCAGTTCGTCGTCCGACAGGTCGGCGCCGCCCATCTGCAGCTGGACCATGTCGCTGATCAGGTCGTCCCCGGGCGCCGTCCGCCTCGCCTCGATCGCTTCGGTGAAATAGGCCCTGAGCGCGGCGTCGGCGGTCTCCATCGCCGCGGTCTGCTCGGGCGTGCGAAAGGGATTGAGCCCCTGGATGATGCCCTCGGACCATGCGCGGAATTCGACCAGCCGGTCGTGGTCGACGCCGAGGATCGAGGCGATAACGTCGATGGGGATCGGCACGCAGAAGCGGTCCATGAGGTCGAACGCGCGCTCGCCCTGCAGCCGGTCCAGGGTCTCGTCGACGATCCGCTCCACCTCCGGCCGGAACTTGGCGACGCGGGCGTAGAGGGCCTGCGCCAGGGGCTGGCGGACGCGGGCGTGGTCGGGGTCGTCCAGCATGAGGATGCTGGTCTGGCTGGTCCGCGGACGGCCGGGATCGTAGTCGGTAAGCAGCCGGCGCTGCAGATGGGCGCTTTCTTCGGCGTGGATCGGGTCGCGCCAGAGCTCGCGGTTGTTCACCACGGCGCGCACGTCGGCGTAGCGGCTCAGCACCAGGCTGCCCGAGACCGCGTCGCGGTGCGCGGGGCAGCGGGTGCGCAGGTCGTCCAGCATGGCGTGTGGATCGACGCGGTAGGTCTCGTTGAGCGGGGTCAGTTCGAAGATCGACGGGATGGGACGTTCGGTCATGGCCTGTTTCCTCGCGCGCCGGAGCGGTTCGCCCGCCTCTCAAAAAATGACGCCTCCGTCATCTTCCGCCCGAACGTTCGACGGCGCAACCCTCTGCCTCATCAGGCCTTGGCGATCTCCCGCAAGGCGGCGGCCAGGGCGTCCATCTGGGCCGGCGTGTTCACGAAGGACGGCGAGACGCGAATGCAGGCGCCCTTGGCGACGCCGATCCGCTCGACGGTGAAGATGCGGTAGCGGTCGAAGAGCAGCTTCTTGAGGGCGAGGTTGTCCTCGCGGCTGCTCCGGCCGGCGAGGCGGAAGGATGTGATGCCGGCGTGCAGCGCCGGGTCGTTGGGCGTCAGCACCTGGATGCGCGGCTGGTCCCGCACCGCCTCGGCCCAGCGGTCGCGCAGGTATCGGAGGCGCCGCGCCTTCGCCGGCAGGCCCACAGCCTCGTGGGCGTCGATCGCGTCGGGCACGGACAGCAGGGCGGCGAAGTTGAGCGTGCCCGTGTGCACCCGCGCGTCGATCCGCGGGCTGGGCCCCTCCAGGATCGAGACGTCGATGTCGGGGATCCGGTCCTTGCGGATGTAGACGAGACCCACGCCCACGGGCGCGCCGATCCATTTGTGCAGGCCCAGGCCCGCGAACTCGACTCCAAGGTCGCGCAGGGTGAATTCCGTCTGGCCCAGGGCATGGCCGCTGTCGAGCAGCACGTCCACGCCGCGGGCGCGGGCCAGGGTGACGATCTCCTTCACCGGCGGGATCAGCCCCGTGCGGTTGCTGAGGTGGGTCAGCAGCATCATCCGCACGTCGGGGTTGGCCTTCAGCGCCGCTTCGTAGGCGTCGATGACGTTCTGGCGGTCCGCCGGTTCGGGCAGGTCGATCCGCACGACGCGAACGCCGCGCAGCTTGCCCAGGGCCGCCATGCTGGTCTTCATGCTGTCGTAGTCGAGGTTGGCGTAGAGCACCGCATCGCCCGGCTTCAGCCGGTTGTAGCCGCCGATGAGGGTGACCATGGACTCGGTGCCGCCCCGGGTGAAAGCGATCTCGTCCGCGTCCACCTGCAGCAGCTTCGCGCACCGCGCCCGCACGGCCGCCATGTCGGCGTTGAAGGCGTCGCGGGCATAGATCGAGGTCTCGCGGTTCACCCGCGCGGTGTGCCGCTCGAAGGCCACCCGGGTCGAGCGGGCCATGGCGCCGAAGTAGCCGTTCTCCAGCTGGATCACGCCAGGCGGAGGCGCGTCGTACAGGGCCGCCACCCTGCTCCAGTGGGCTTCGTCATCGGCGCGGATCTCCGCGGCCAGGGCGCCGCCGGCGGGCGCGGCGGCCCCGGCGGCAAGGATGGCGCGGCGCGACAGATCCATGGGCGAACTCCGGCTACTGGCGCGCCATCTCGGCCTCTCCGACGGCGTCGCCGTCAAGCGTCTGATCGGCATCCATGACAACCGTTACCTTGCGCAGCGTCCCGGTGAACGAAAATGGAGCCGCGTAGTCCGCCACGGGGCTGCCCCGGTCCAGGCCGATGTCCAGGCCGGACCACGAAATCAGGGTCAGGAAGCCGGTGGTCGCCAGCCCCTCGCCCGCCGGCTGTCCGTCGATGGTGAGGGTGAAGGTGCGGTTCAGGCCCTCGCCCGTGGCGCGCGAGACCACGCCCAGGCTAGTGGCGCCCGCCGGGACAGGTCGGTCGGAAGTGACGGTGGTCTTCTGGCCGCCAATGTTCAGCGTGTGATGCAGGCGGCCGCCCTGCAGATAGAGGCTGTAGCCGCTGGTGGCGTCGCCGTGGGCCAGCAGCACGCCCTCCTCCCCGCCCTTCAGGCGCACGTCGGCCTCGATGCGGTAGGTCCGGGCGCGGACGTCCGGCGCCACGTCGGTGGGCAGGTGGCCCATGCCGGCGTGGAACACGAACTTGCGCCGCGCCCCATGGAAGCGGGCGGAGTTCTCGGCGAATCTCGGCCCGAACCGGTCGTCCAGCGGCAGGACCTTGTGCGCCTCGGCCTGCGCCCACCATTCATCGACGAGGGCGTTCAGCTTCGCCGGCTCCGTCTCGGCGAGGTCGTCGGTCTCGGAGAAGTCGCGGTCCAGGTGGAACAGCTCCCAGCGGTCGTCGTCGAACGGCGCGCCAGGCGGATGGAACGCCACCGCCTTCCAGCCGTCCTTCCAGAGGCCGCGGTGACCGAACATCTCGAAATACTGGGGGGCCTTGCGCGGCGGGGCGGCCGGATCGGTCAGGCTGGCGGCGAAGCTCTCCCCTTCCAGCGGCATCTGCGGCACGCCGTTCACGGTGGCAGGCGGCGCGATCCCGATCAGGTCCAGCAGGGTCGGGACCAGATCGCACGCGTGGGCGAAATGCGGCCGCACCTCGCCGCGGGCCGGAAGCCGGTTCGGCCACGAGATCACCAGCGGGTCGCGGATGCCGCCGCCGTGGGTGTTCTGCTTGTAGCGGCGCAGCGGCGTGTTCGACGCCATCGCCCAGCCGTGCGGGAAGTTGGAGTGGGTGTCGGGCCCGCCGATGTCGTCGATCCGGGCCAGCTTCTCCTCCATCGGCTCGCCGCGGAAGTTGAACGGGCCCATGGCGTTGACGAAGCCCAGCGGCCCGCCCTCCTGCGAGGCGCCATTGTCTGACATCACGATGATCAGGGTGTCGTCGCGCACGCCCGCGCGCTCCAGGAAGTCCACCAGGCGGCCGATGTTCTGGTCCGTGTGGTCCAGCATGGCGGCGAAGGCGCTCTGCAGACGGGTGAAGACCCGGCGCTCGTCGTCGGAATAGCTGTCCCAGGCGCGCACCCCGTCGTTACGGGGCGGCAGCCGGGTGTCGGGCGGCACGATGCCCATGGCCTTCTGGCGCGCCAGCCGCTGTTCGCGCTCAACGTCCCAGCCGTGCTCGAATAGGGCGTCGTAGCTGCGGATCAGGTCGGCGGGCGCCTGGTGCGGCGCATGGCAGGCGCCGGTCGCGAACCACAAAAGCCAGGGCGTGTCGGGCGCATCGGCGGTGTGGTCGGCGATGTAGCGGATGGCCTGGTCGGTCAGGTCCCCGGTGAGATGGTAGCCGGTCTGGAAGGTCCCCGGCGGCGTGATGGGCGTATTGTCCCGGACCAGCTCCGGGGCGTACTGGTCTGTCTCGGCGTCCATGAAGCCGTAGAAGCGATCGAACCCGCGACCCAGCGGCCATCCGTCGAACGGTCCCGACGGGCCGGTCTCGGTCAGGTTGGTGACGTGCCACTTGCCCAGCATGTAGTTCCGGTAGCCGTGCGGCCGCAGCATCTCGGGCAGGGTCCCGGCCTCCTTGGCGATCTTGCCGCGATAGCCCGGATAGCCGCTGTCGAAATTGGCCAGGCAGCCCACGCCCACCGAATGGTGGTTGCGCCCGGTCAGCAGCGCAGCCCGGGTCGTCGAGCACATGGCCGTGGTGTGGAAGCCGGCGTAGCGCACGCCCTCGGCCGCCAGCCGGTCGATGTTGGGCGTGCGGATCGGCGAGCCATAGCAGCCGAAATCCGAGAAGCCGACGTCGTCGAAGAGGATGACCAGGATGTTCGGCGCGCCCTTCGGCGGCTTCGGCGGGTCCGGCCACTCTGGGATCGAATCCGCCACCGTCCGCCCGATCCTGCCCGTCATACGCTTCGTCCCTCACCCGTCGCCGCCACCATGGCGAAGGCGAACCGACCCGCCAAGCGCGCTGGAGTTGCAGGCTTCCCCTGAGGCGTCGAGTAGCCGACACTCGAATCAGCACTGTCGGGGGTATGCGATGTCAGGGTTTTCCGACTCTCTCCGCGACTTCTTCGAGACCCAGACGCTGAGCCCGCACGGCATCTGCCTTCTGTGGCGGCCCGAGCTGATCTGGACCCATGCGATCTCCGACCTGCTGATCGGCTTGGCCTATTTCTCGATCCCGCTGGCGCTCGGGGTTTTCCTCTACCACCGCCGCGACGTGCGCTTCAGCTGGGCGGTCTGGATGTTCGTCGCCTTCATCCTGCTGTGCGGGATCACCCACTTCATGATGATCTGGACCCTCTGGACGCCCGTCTATGGCGTGGAAGCGCTGGTCAAGGCGGCGACCGCGACGGTCTCGCTGGCGACCGCGATCGCACTCTGGCCTCTGCTGCCGAAAGCCATCGCCCTGCCGTCCACCGCCAAGCTCCAGGCCGGCCTCGCCGAGCGCGACGCCGCGCTCGCGGGTCTGCGGGCCGCCATGGCCACCATGGTCGAGATGCGCGAGCACGAAGCCCGGCAGAAGCTCTTGCTGGACGAACTGAACCACCGGGTGAAGAACACCCTGGCCTCGGTCCAATCCGTGGCCGCCCAGACGCTCAACGAGACCAAGGGCATGGACGAGGCCCGACACCTGTTCCTCGACCGGCTGATGGCGCTCTCGGCCACGCACAATCTGCTGGTCAAGCGCGAGTGGGAGAGCGCCTCCCTGCACGAACTGATCGACGCGGCGCTCGCCCCGTACGGCCGCCCCTACGACTTCAGCGGCCCCGACGTTCAGCTCGACGCCAATCTCGCCGTCAGCCTGGGCATGGCCTTGCACGAGCTCGCCACCAATGCGGTGAAGCATGGCGCCTGGAGCGGCGAGGGCCGTGTCGACATCGCGATCACCGCCACCCAAAGCCGGCTCGACTTCGTCTGGCACGAGAGCGGCGGGCCCTCGGTCGCTCCGCCCGACCGAAGGGGCTTCGGCTCCCGCCTGCTGGAACGCGGCGTGGCGGCCGAGATGGGCGGCGACGTCACCCTGGACTTCGCGCCGGGCGGCCTGATCTGCATGATCAGCGCCCCGCTGTCGCCGCGACTGCGGGTGGAGGCGGCTTAGGCCGGAGGCCGCCGCGTCTTCCCCCGCTCAACGTGGGAAGCTGGGAGCCTAGGCTTTCCGCTTCGCCCACTCGGCTTCGGCGCGGGCCTTAAGCGCCTCGTTCATGGCCAGGAAGCCGCGGCGGACCGGGCCGCGCATGCGCCTGCCGAGCGAGGGCCCCATCAGCCCTCCGAAGATCTCGCCGTTGTCGACCACGCAGCCGCTTTCGGCCAGCGGGGTGATCTCGATGTAGCGCAGGGTCTTGATCAGACCGCCCAGGAACCTGAGCTCCCAGTGGAGCTGCTCGTTCGGCACCCAGTCGAGAATCCGCGGCTTGATCTCCTGGCGGTCCTGGCCGGGCAGCACGAGGTCCATGCTGAGCACGTTGCCGATCCGGATCTCGCCCTCGGCGCGCGGATAGGTGGGGTTCCACTCCGACCACCGGGCCAGGTCGTGAACGATCTCCCAGATCAGCTCGGCCGGCGCCTGGACGCCGATGCGATCTTCGACCCGGTAGCCGCTGGGCCCCTTGGGCGGCGGCGGCTTGCCCTCGGTCTTCAGGTTCAGGGTCTTGGGCCCAAGCGCGCCGCCTTTCCGCTGGAACGGCGCCGCCTTGAGCTCGGGGCCGGGCTTGAAAGGCATCAGGCCTGCTCCTTGATCCGCCAGGTGGCCCCGCTGGGGCCATCCATCACCTCGACGTTCAACGCCGCGAGCTCGCCGCGGATGCGGTCGGCCTCGGGCCAGTTCTTCGCCGCCCGCGCCGCCTGACGCTCGGCCAGCAGGCCCTCGACCCGGGTCTTCAGGCCGTCGTCGGCGCCGCTCTGGAACCAGCTCTGCGGATCGACCGTGAGGAAGCCCATGAGATTGCCCGCCTCGAGCAGCAGGCCGCGGCCGCTGGCGACGGCGCGGGCGTCCTTGGCCATCACCGCCGCCCGAACCTTATCGGCCAGCTGGAACATGGCGGCGAAGGCGCTGGGCGTGTTGAGGTCGTCGTGCAGGGCGTGACGGACGTTGGCGTGCTCGGCCGCGGCAGCCGCATTCTGCCAGCCGTCCGCCGCCGGCTCGCCGGCCAGGAACCGGCCGGCGTCGTCCAGCACCCGGTATAGCCGGTCCAGGGCGCTCTTGGCGCTCTCGATCAGGCCGTCGTTCCACTCCAGCGGCTGGCGGTAGTGGCCGCTGAGCAGGGCCCAGCGGATCGCCTCGCCCGGGTAGAGCTTGAGGAGGTCGTGCGCGAGGGCGACGTTGCCGACGCTCTTGCTCATCTTCTCCTCGCCCATGTTCAGGAAGCCGTTGTGCATCCAGACGTGGGCGTATTCGCGCCCGTGGCCGGCGCAGACGCCCTGGGCCAATTCGTTCTCATGGTGCGGGAAGACGAGGTCGATGCCGCCGCCGTGGATGTCGATGGGCAGGCCCAGCGCCTGCTCGATCATCGCCGAGCATTCGATGTGCCAGCCGGGACGCCCGGGTCCCCAGGGGCTCTCCCACTCGGGCTCGTTCTCCTTGGACGGTTTCCAGAGGACGAAGTCGGCGGGGTGGCGCTTGTAGGGGGCCACATCCACCCGGGCGCCGGCGATCATTTCGTCCATCGGCCGGCCGGAGAGCTTGCCGTAGTCGCTGAACGCCTGGGTGTCGAAGAGGACGTGACCCTCGGCGGCGTAGGCGCTGTTCTGATGGATCAGGTCGCCGATCATCTTCACGATGGCGTCCATGGTCTCGGTGACCCGCGGCTGGAACGTCGGCCGCAGGGCGCCCAGCGCCGCCGCATCGGCGTTGTAGGCGTCGAGATACCGGTCGGTGATCACCTGGATCGGCACGCCTTCCTCGGCAGCCTTCCTGTTGATCTTGTCGTCCACGTCCGTGACGTTGGCGGCATAGAGGACCGCGTTCTCGCCGTAGGCGTCGCGCAGCACGCGGAACAGCAGGTCGAAGACCACCACGGGCCGGAAATTGCCGATGTGGGCGAAGTTGTAGACCGTGGGCCCGCACACATACATCGTCACCCGGCTGGGATCCTTGGGTGCGAACGGCCGCTTCAAACGGCTCATGGTGTCGTAGAGGCTAAGGGTCATTGCTCACGGTGACGCTACGGACGGTTGCCCAGACGGGCCTTGCGCCCATATACAGATCGCCCGGACGCGAGGCCACTCAAGCCCCGTCCGAAGTGAAAGGGTGGCACGCGTAATCTCCGGAACCCTCGTTCCGGCGCAACTCAGCCCTGGAAAGAAACGCTCTCTCATGGACGCTCCTGCCCGCGACCGAACCCTGATCGGGTCCGACGATGGTAACCTTGAGCCCTTCAAGCGCCCGACCCGCGAAGAAGCGATGGAAGCGGTGCGCACCCTGATCGCCTGGGCCGGCGACGATCCGCGCCGCGAGGGCGTGATCGACACGCCGAAGCGGGTGGTCGACGCCTATGGCGAATGGTTCGAGGGCTACAACCTCGATCCCGCCAAGGAGCTGTCGCGCACCTTCGAGGACGTCCAGGGCTACGACGACATCGTCATGCTCCGCGACATCGAGGTCGAGAGCCACTGCGAGCACCACATGGCTCCCTTCCTGGGCAAGGCCTACGTGGCCTACATGCCGACGAACCGGGTGGTGGGCATCTCCAAGCTGGCCAAGGTGGTCGAGATCTTCGCCCGCCGTCTCCAGACCCAGGAGACTATGACCCAGCAGATCGCCGACGCCATCACCGACAGCCTGCGTCCCGCGGGCGTCGCCGTCCTGATCGACGCGGCGCACCAGTGCATGACCACGCGCGGCGTCCACCACCGTCACGTCTCCACGATCACCACCCAGTTCACCGGGGTCTTCAAGACCGACCCGACGCTGCGCCAGCGCTTCCTGGACTTCGTGAACCGGTAGACCGCATCCGCCTCACCCGGCGCCGGCGCGACGGGTGAGGTGACGCAGGCGGCCAGCGGCGCCATATGGTCTCCCATGACCGCGCCGCCAGCTTCCCCCGCCAACAATCCCCTCGAGACCGGCACGCGGCTGACCCCGCGCTATGACGCCGCCGGGCTGATCGCGGCCGTGGCGACCCACGCGGGCACCGGCGAGGTGCTGATGCTGGCCTGGATGAACGCCGAGGCGCTGGACAAGACCATGTCCACCGGAGAGGCCCACTATTTCAGCCGTTCGCGCCAGGAGCTCTGGCACAAGGGCGCCACCAGCGGCCAGGTGCAGGTGATCGAGGAGCTGCGCATCGACTGCGACCAGGACGCCGTCTGGCTCAAGGTCTGGCCCCAGGGCGACGGCGGCGCCTGCCACACGGGCGCGCGCTCGTGCTTCTATCGCACCATCGAGAACGGCAAGCTGGTGAAGCGGCCGTGACCGTCGTCCAAGCCTTGCTGGCCTTCGGCGTCGCCGCGGCCCTGCTGACCATCACGCCCGGGCTGGACACCGCCCTGGTCCTGCGCACGGCGGCGGTCGAGGGCGCGCGCCGCGCCGCGCTGGCCGCCGTCGGCATCGTCAGCGGTTGCCTGGCCTGGGGCGCGGCGGTGGCGTTGGGCCTGGGGGCTCTGCTGGACGCCTCGACCCTGGCGTTCAACATTCTGAAGTGGGCCGGCGCGGCCTATCTGGTCTGGCTCGGGATCGGCCTGATCCTGAAGCCGCGCGAGGGCTTCGACCTGTCCGCGCCCGCCGCGACCTACGCGGGGTCGGATGTCGCGTGGATGCGCCGCGGCTTCCTGACCAACCTGCTGAACCCCAAGGTCGGGGTGTTCTACGTCTCGTTCCTGCCCCAGTTCCTGCCGCACGACGCGCCCGCCGGGCCGTTCATCTTCCTGCTCGCGGTCCTACACGGGGTGATGGGCCTCGTCTGGTTCGCGGCCCTCATCGCCGCCACGCGCCCCTTGGCCAGCGCGCTCCAGCGCGCGTCCGTGGTCCGCTGGCTGGACCGGCTGACGGGCGGCGTGTTCCTGGCTTTCGGCCTCAAACTGGCCCTCGAGCGCCGCTGATCGCGAAAAGACCTGTGGATCAACCCTGCGCGGCAAGACACCGCTAACCGCGCCTGGGTTCAAATGCGGTCCGGACCGGCGGGAGAGGCGCCGGCCACGGCAGGGGTCAGTATGCTTTTCCTACTCAACGCGGTGGTCGTCAGGGTTCCCCTGAAGCTGGAGCTGCCCCGGGGCCTGGAGCCGCTCGTCTCGGCGCCCCCCGGGAGCGTCCTGACCGCCGGGGTCGAGCTGTACGCCAAGCATCCGCGTTTGGAGTACGATCGGCTGGATATTGCCCGCTGGTACTGCTGCCTGCTTCAGCTTCGCTTCCCGGACGCCGGCGCGGCGCGCTTCCAGGCCACGCCCCGAGGCTATGTGGGCGAGCTGGCCAATGTGGCCCTGCCCGATCTCGTCCAATTGCTGAGCCTGCAGGACCGCGGCGTGTCGATCACGCCGCAGGTCGACGACATCTGGGCCCGCATCAGCCAGCCGGCGTGACGCGCCGCTAGACCGCCTTCAGCGCCGACACGCCCGTGCCGTCCGGCGCGGCGACGAAGGCCTTCACCACCTTGGTCGTGAAATCCTTGGCCACGATGGTGGAGACGGCCACCATCTCGCCCTTCGCCTGGTCGCGGGTCAGGGTGAGCAGGACGAAGCCCTTCGACACCTGGTCGTTGAACACGACCTCGGGATTGGCGTCGGCGATGAGGTCGCCGGCGTTGATGCCCGGGCTGATTTCGCCCGCCCCGGGGCTGGTGATCCCGGTCGTGCCGAACTCGCAGGCCACGCGCTTGCCGGCCGCATCGTGCAGTTCGTTGGCCCAGAACGAGTGGCTGTCACCGCTGAGCACGATCGGCCGCGCCCTGGCCGCCTTGAACCGGTCGTACAGCCGCTCGCGGTCGGCGGGATAACCGTCCCACATGTCCAGGCCGACCGGGAGGCCCAGGCCCGCGGCGGCCTCGTAGCGGGCGACGCGGCGCTTCGACTCCTCGGGGATCGCGGCGTACTGCGCGGGGGTCAGCTGCTTGCTGGGGACCGCAGGCATGACGCGGGCCATCACCACCTCGTTGCCGATCACCTGCCAGGCGTGGCCGGCCTGCACCGAGCGGGTGAGCTCGGCACCGATCCAGGCTTCCTGCTTCGGGCCCATCATCCGGCGCCGGGGGTCGGCCAGCTTGGCCTTCAGCTTGGTCAGGTCGCGCTTGCCGTCGACTTCCGGCGCGTCGGCGTCGAGGCTGACCTGCTGGTCGCGGGCCGTCAGCCGGGTCTCGATCATGATCAGGCTGGCCAGGTCGCCGAAGTGGAAGCTGCGCATGGCCGCGTCGGCCAGGGCGCCGCCCGATGCCGGCTCGCGGATCGGCATCCATTCGAAATAGGCCTTCAGCGCCGCGGCCTTGCGCGCCGTCCAGTCACCCTCGGCGCCGGGCGTGTGGTTCTGGGCGCCATGCAGGAAGCTGTCGTTCGCCGTCTCGTGATCGTCCCACACCACCACCCAGGGCGCCTTGGCGTGGGCGGCCTGCAGGCCGGGGTCCGACTTGTACTGCGCGTGGCGGCGCCGGTAGTCATCGAGGCTGACGATCTCGCGCGGGGGGTCGTGCGGGCGCTCGCCCGCCACGGCCGAGTCCATCCCGTAGCTGCCCGGCCCGCCGTACTCGTAGATGTAGTCGCCCAGGTGCAGCACGGCGTCGACGCGCGGCAGGTCGGCGATCGCCTGATAGGCGTTGAAATAGCCGTTCGGGTAGAGCGAGCAGGACGCCACCGCCAGCACCACATCGTCGACTTTGCCTGCCGGCAGGGTGCGCGTGCGGCCCATGGGCGACTTCACGCCCAGCACCTCGAACTCGAAGGTGTAGGCGCGGCCCGCGTCCAGGCCGGTCGCGTCTATCTTGATCGTGTAGTCGCGTGCGGGGCCGGTCACGCCCTGACCGCTCTTGGCGCCGCCAGCGCGGCGGTCGACGGGGTTCAGGGTCCAGGTGAAGGGGACGTCCGCGCCGGGCTTGGACGGCGTCACCCGCGTCCACAGCACCACACGGTCCTGGGTCGGATCGCCCGACGCCACGCCGTGGTCGAACGCCACGGTGAACGCCATGGCGGAGCCTTGCGCCGCCGCAGGCGTTGCCGCTCCGAGGCCAAGCAGGGCCAGGGCCTTGCGCCGGTCGATCTTCATGGTCGTTGCTCCCCGCTTCCCGGCCCCGATATGACTGAGCCATACCACAGGAGCATGACAACCGATGTCCAGCGAAGTCCTCCACGTCGCCCGCGAGAAGCTGAGCCGCAAGACCATCGAGATGCACTATGCGATCACCTCGCTGATGGAGGAGTTCGAGGCCGTCGACTGGTATCGCCAGCGCGCCGACGACACCGAGGATCCGGAGCTGAAGGCCATCCTGCTGCACAACGCCCGCGAGGAGCTGGAGCACGCGGCCATGGTCCTGGAATGGATGCGCCGCAACGACGCCGAGGTGGGCGAGCAGCTCAAGGAATACCTGTTCAAGGAAGGTTCGATCACCCGGCACGAGGAAGGCGCCAGCGAGAAGCATGGCCTCTGAGCCCGACGACCCGGACCTGGAGGGCGAAGCCGACGAAGCGGGCGACGTCCGCCTCGTGAAGCTGGAGGCGGGCGGGCGCGTGGACAAGGCGCTGGCCGCCGCCCTGCCGGAGTTCAGCCGCGCCCGGCTGCAGGCGCTGATCGCCGGGGGCCGCGTCAGCCGCGACGGCCTCGCCGTGACCGATGGCTCCGCCAAGGCCCAGGCTGGCGACTACCGGCTGGAGATCCCGCCGCCGGTGGCCGCCGAGCCACAGCCCGAGGACATCCCGCTCCGGGTGCTGTTCGAGGACGCGCACCTCATCGTAGTCGACAAGCCCCCGGGCATGGCGATGCACCCGGCCCCCGGCAGCGAGACCGGCACCCTGGTCAACGCGCTGCTCCACCACTGCGGCGCCAGCTTGTCGGGCATCGGCGGGGTGGCCCGGCCGGGCATCGTCCACCGGATCGACAAGGAGACCTCGGGCGTCGTGGTGGCCGCCAAGACCGACGCGGCGCACCAGGGTCTCTCCGCCCTGTTCGCCGCGCACGACATCGACCGCATGTACGTGGCCCTGACCCGCGGCGCGCCCTCGCCGATCAAGGGGACCATCGAAGGCGCCATCGCCCGCTCCGCCGCCGACCGCAAGAAGATGGCGCTGGTGAAGACCGGCGGCCGCCACGCCATCACCCACTACACCGTCGCCCGGGTGTTCGGCCCGCCGGAAAAGCCGCTGGCCGCGCGCGTGGCGTGCCGCCTGGAGACGGGCCGGACCCACCAGATCCGCGTCCACCTGGCCAGCAAGGGGGCCCCCTGCCTCGGCGATCCCGTGTACGGCTCCGGCAGCCCGTCGCAGCCCGTGAAGGAGGCCATCGCCGCGGCGGGCCTGAAGCGCCAGGCGCTGCACGCGGCCGTCCTGGGCTTCGTGCATCCGATCACGGGCGAGACCGTGCGCTTCGAAAGCCCCCTGCCCGCCGACATGGCGCGGCTGGAGGACTTGCTGGCCCGGTTGTGATCGGGCGGTGGCTTCAGCCTATCCCCTCGCCGCCGCCTCCAGCTGGGCGATGTCCATCTTGACCATCTGCATCATCGCCGCCGCCACGCGGTTCGCGGAGTCGCGGTCGGGGCTGGCCATCAGCTTCGCGAGCTGCTTCGGCACCACTTGCCACGACAGGCCGAAGCGGTCCTTCAGCCAGCCGCACTGGCTCTCCACGCCGCCGTCGGCGAGCAGGGCGTTCCAGTAGCGGTCGAGCTCGGCCTGGGTGTCCACCTCGATCTGGAAGGAGATCGCCTCGCTGAAGGTGAACTGCGGGCCGCCGTTGAGGCCGGTGAAGGGCTTGCCGTCCAGTTCGAACGCCACGACCAGCACCTCGCCGGCGCGGTCGCCCGGCAGGTTCTCGGGATAGCGGGAGACGTCGGTGATCTTCGAGTTCGGGAACACGCCGCAATAGAATTTGGCGGCGGCCTCCGCGTCGCGGTCGAACCATAGGCAGGGCGTGAGGTTCGGCATGGGAACAATCCTTTCCATATGCAGGTTTCCTGACCCAAGGACGCGCCGGAAAGCCGGATTCCGACAGGGTCCGCCAAACTTTCGTATGCAGCTCCGCTATCGAACGCATGAGAAACGGCGCCTTGTTGGCGCCATGCTCGGGGCGTAGAAAGCCCCACTAGAGAAGTCGGACATTCGAGCCGCCCTCCCAGCGATCTTCCGCAAGCGCCACCGCATACCTATCTAGGGGACAAGGGGGCGACGAAGGTCGAAGCGCGGAGCCGCGCGGCAGCTCGAAGTCCCGGAGAGTAAAGGGGATTTTTCATGGCCGTGAACGCGCTCGCCGTGATGTCGCCGGAAGGCGGCCTCAGCCGGTACCTCAGTGAAATTCGCAAGTTCCCCATGCTGCCCAAGGACGAGGAGTTCATGCTGGCCAAGCGCTGGCAGGAGCACCAGGACGCCGAGGCGGCCCACAAGATGGTCACCAGCCACCTGCGTCTCGTGGCGAAGATCGCCATGGGCTATCGCGGCTACGGCCTGCCGATCGGCGAGGTGATCTCCGAGGGCAACGTGGGCCTGATGCAGGCGGTGAAGAAGTTCGACCCGGACAAGGGTTTCCGCCTGGCGACCTACGCCATGTGGTGGATCCGCGCCTCGATCCAGGAATACATCCTGCGGTCCTGGTCGCTGGTGAAGATGGGCACGACCGCCGCGCAGAAGAAGCTGTTCTTCAACCTGCGCAAGGCCAAGTCCGAGATCGAGGCTCTGCAGGAGGGCGACCTTCGCCCCGACCAGGTCAGCCAGATCGCCACCAAGCTGGGCGTGCTGGACGAGGAAGTCGTCTCGATGAACCGGCGGCTGGCGGGCGGCGACGCCTCGCTGAACTCGCCGATGCGCGCCGACAGCGAGAGCGAATGGCAGGACTGGCTGGTCGACACCGACACGCCCTCCCAGGAATCGGTCGTGGCCGACACCCAGGAGATGAACGTCCGCATGAGCCTGCTCGAGGCGGCGATGACGGAGCTCTCGGACCGCGAGCGCCACATCCTCACCGAACGCCGGCTGAAGGACGAGCCAACGACCCTGGAGGAGCTCGCCTCGGAGTACGGCGTCAGCCGCGAGCGGGTGCGCCAGATCGAGGTCCGAGCCTTCGAGAAGCTGCAGAAGTCCATGCGGGCGGCGGCGATGGAAAAGAACCTGGTCGACGCCTGAGGCGCCTGACCTTTCTCTGAAGATGCGGCGGCCGGGGCGACCCGGCCGCCTTTTTCTTGCGTGGACCTGTCTTGACACCGGTGTCAGAGCCGGAAATGGTAGCGGTAGCAGGGGCCGAAGAGCCCTTCCGGGGGGGAGCACCGGGCGCGGGCGCGACATGCGGCTCCGACCCGCCCGACACGCACCGCGGAAGGCTACACGCCCAGCGATGACGTCCGCCGCGCGCCGGCCCTTTGAGACAGGTTCTGAAACCATGCAGGTCCCTACCCGCCGTTGGACCCTCGGCGCCATGGCCGCGGCGGCGGCAACGCCAGCGCTCTCCGCCCCGCTATCCTGGAAGCCCGGCGTCGAGGGCCAGCGTCAGGCGGACCTGGGCGACGGGACGTTCCTCAATCCTATCGTCGCCGGCGACCGGCCGGACCCGACCATCCTGAAGGACGGGGCCGACTACTACATGACCTTCTCGTCATTCGAGGCCTATCCCGGCGTGGTGATCTGGCACTCCCGAGACCTGGTGAACTGGACACCGATCACGGCGGCGCTGAAGACCCCCATCGGCTCGGTCTGGGCTTGCGAGCTGATCAAGCACAAGGGCCGCTACTACATCTACATCCCGGCCCGTTATCCGGACCGCCGCTCCACCTATGTGATCTGGGCCGACGACATCCGCGGCCCGTGGAGCGAGCCGGTCGATCTCAACCTGCCCGACCACATCGACCCCGGGCACGCCGTGGGCGAGGATGGGAAGCGCTATCTCTTCCTGTCAGGCGGCGACCGGGTCCGGCTCACCGACGACGGGATGGCCACCGATGGGCCGGTGGAGCATGTCTACGACCCTTGGCGCTATCCGGTGGAGTGGGACGTGGAGGGCTTTGCGCCCGAAGGGCCCAAGATCACGCGGCGGGGCGACTGGTTCTACCTGATCACCGCCGTGGGCGGCACGGCGGGACCGCCCACCGGCCACATGGTCATCGCCGCGCGCTCGAAGTCGATCCATGGGCCGTGGGAGCACTGCCCTCACAACCCGATCGTGCGCACCACCTCGAAGGACGAAAAGTGGTGGTCGCGCGGCCACGCCACGCTGGTGGAGGGGCCGGCCGGCGACTGGTGGATGGTCTACCACGGCTACGAGAACGGCTACTGGACCCTGGGCCGGCAGTGCCTGCTGGACCCGATCACCTGGACGTCCGACGGCTGGTTCAAGGCCAATGGCGGCGACCTTTCCAAGCCGCTCCGCAAGCCCCGGGGCGGCCAGGCCGGCCCCAACGGCCTGGCGCTCTCCGAGGACTTCTCGACCTCGAAGCTGGGCGTCCAGTGGGCCTTCGCCGATCCCGCGCCGGGCGAGCTGGACCGCGTCCGCTATGACCGCGGCCTGGTGCTCAAGGCCCGCGGCGCCGCGCCCAAAGACTCGCCGCCGCTCACCTTCGTGGCCGGCGACCAAGCCTACGAAATCGAGGTTGATGTGGAGATCCCGGCGGACGGCGCGGCGGGGATCCTGCTGTTCTACGACAAGCAGCTCTATTGCGGCCTGTCGTTCGACGCCCGCACCTTCATCACCCACCAGTACGGCCTGGAACGCGGCCGGCCGACCAACCCGAACGGACGGCGGATGCGGATTCGGATGCGCAACGACCGCCACATCGTCACGTTCCACACCAGTCCGGACGGCCGGACCTGGACCAAGTTCGACCGCCAGATGGAGGTCTCCGGCTACCACCACAACGTCCGCGGCGGCTTCATGGCCCTTCGTCCCGGCCTGTTCGCGGCCGGGCGCGGCGAGGCGCGATTCAGCAACCTCACCTACCGCGCCTTGCCCTGAGCCGCGTCAGGCCTTCTGGCGGGCGATCCAGCGGTCCGTCCGCGTCTCCAGCACCGGCAGCGGCAGGGCGCCCGCCCCCACCAGCATGTCGTTGAAGGCGCGGATATCGAACCTCGGCCCCAGCGCCTCCCGCGCCCGGGCCCGCAGCGCCAGGATCTTCACCATTCCCACCTTGTATGAAGTGGCCTGTCCCGGATTGACGAAGTAGCGGCGGATCTCGGAGCGGATCTTGCCCGGCGGTTGCGGCGAGTTGGCGGTGTAGAACGCCACCGCCTGGGCCTCGCTCCAGCCCTTGGCGTGGATGCCGGTGTCGACCACCAGCCGGATGGCGCGCCAGATCTCGCGGCCCAGGCGGCCGAAGTCGCTGTAGGGGTCGACGTAGAAGCCCATCTCCTTGGCCAGCAGCTCGGAATAGAGTCCCCAGCCCTCCACATAGGCGCCGTAGTTGTACTGGCCGCGGAAGGCCGGCAGGCTGGTCATCTCCTGGGCCAGCATGATCTGCATGTGATGGCCGGGCCAGCCCTCGTGATAGGCGGTGCCCTCCAGTTCGAAAGTCGGCGTCGCGGCCGTGTCGGCGAGGTGGACGTAGAACACGCCGGGCCGCGAGCCGTCGGGAGCGCCCGACGAGTAGTGCGCCGCACCGCCCGGCTCCTCGCGGAAGCTCTCAACCCGCTTCACCACCAGGTCCGACTTGGGCAGGCGGCCGAAGACCGTCGGCAGCTTGGCCTTCATGCCGGCCAGGTAGCCCTCGGCCAGCTTGAGGTACTGCGCGCGGCCCGCATCGTCGTTGGGCAGGAAGAACCGCTTGTCGGTGCGCATGAAGACGAAGAAGTCCTCCAGCGATCCGGAAAAGCCGATCTTCGCCTTCAGCGTCTCCATCTCGGCGCGGATGCGCTTCACCTCATCGAGGCCCAGCTGGTGGATCTGGTCCGCGGTCATGTCTGTGGTGGTCTGGTCCCGCAGCATGGCGGCGTAGAAGGCCGCGCCATCCGGCAGGGCGCCGGCGCCCTTGGGATCGGCCGCAGCGTTGGCGCGGTCGGCCGCCAGCCAGGCGGCGACCCGGTCGTAGGCAGGCTTCATCTCGCCCGTCATGGCGGCGGTCACGGCGCCCAGCATCCGACCCTCGGTCGCGGCATCGATCTTGCCTGCGCTCCGCAGCCTGGCGAGCTTGGACGTGGCGTCGGCGAACAGGGCCGAGTCGCCGTCGGTGGTGAATGGCGCGCCGGTGGTGATGCGCCGCACCTCGTCTAGCGACTGGTCATAGGAGAAGCGCGGCATCCGCACCCCGGCCGCAGCGGAGGCCTTGGCCCGCTCCAGCGACTGGTCCAGCGCCCGGCCGATGGCGGACACGCGGGCGATGTAGGCCTCCATGTCGGCGGGGCTCTCCACCCGGTGCTGATTGATCATGAAGTTCGGCAAGCTGGTGTGCGGGCCGTTGCGGTCGAACACATAGCGGTGGCCGCGCCACCGATGGTCGGCCTCGGCGCGATCCAGTTCGAGCGCCCAGATTTCGTAGGAGGTGCGGGCGTCCTCCGAAAGCTTGGCCGGGTCGAACCTCGCCTTCATCTGCGCCACGCTCGCGCGCCGCCAGGCGATGGCCCGCTCGGCGGCGGCATCGCTGCGGTCGGTGAGCTGGTCGTAGGCGGCCTTGCGGCCCAGCCGCGTGAGGCGCTCGGGGCTCATCGCCAGCTCTTCCTCGAACTGGGCGTCCAGGAAGGCGGTCAGCTCGGCGTTGACGTCGGCCGCGGCGGCGCGCGTCGCGACAGCCGCGCCGGCCAGGCCTAGTCCGAAATCACGGCGGGAGAGGCGCATGGGTTACTCCAACTGTTGCCCGCGAAGGCCTATCCGGGTTCGAGGCGCCTCGCCAGCCGCCCGCGCTTTACGTCGCCGCCGACAGCCCCTAGGCAGGACGCTCGGACATCAGGGACGCTCATCCATGGCTTCGGGCCTAGTCGCGCTGCTCGACGACGTCGCGGCGATCGCCAAGATCGCGGCCACCTCGCTGGACGATGTCGCCGGCGCCGCCGGCAAGGCCGGCACCAAGGCCGTGGGCGTGGTGATCGACGACGCGGCGGTGACCCCTGGCTATGCGGTGGGCTTCACCCCGGACCGCGAGCTTCCCATCGTCTGGAAGATCGCGCTGGGCTCCCTGCGCAACAAGTTCGTGTTCCTGCTGCCCGGCGCCCTGCTTCTCAGCGCCTTCGCCCCCTGGGCCGTGACGCCGATCCTGATGGTCGGCGCGGCCTTCCTCTGCTTCGAGGCGACCGAGAAGATCGTCGAGGCGGTCACTCACCATGAGGGGGCCGACGAAATGGAGGAGCTGGCGCTCAGCTCCGCCGAACTGGAGAAGGAAAAGGTCTCGGGCGCCATCCGCACCGACCTGATCCTGTCGGCCGAGATCATGGCCATCGCCCTGAACGACGTCACCGAGCGGCCGCTGATGATCCAGGCCGCCGCCCTGGCCGTGGTGGGCCTGCTGATCACCATCGGCGTCTACGGCGTGGTCGCCCTGATCGTGAAGATGGACGACATCGGCCTGCACATGAGCCAGCGTCGCCGCCCGTCCAGCCAGGCCCTGGGCCGCGGGCTCGTCAAGGCGATGCCGGTGGTTCTGGACGTGCTGACCAAGGTGGGCACCGCC
Organism: Phenylobacterium sp. CCH9-H3; assembly: GCF_001557235.1. Lineage (GTDB taxonomy): Bacteria > Pseudomonadota > Alphaproteobacteria > Caulobacterales > Caulobacteraceae > Phenylobacterium. Next base: position 25,753 of record NZ_LSJI01000033.1, read on the forward strand.
GCCATGCTGTGGGTCGGCGGCGGCATCGTCATCCACGGGCTTGAGCACTTCCACCTGCCGCAGATCCCGCACCTGGCGCACGCGGCGTCCGAATGGGCGGCGCAGGTTCCGGGCGTCGGCGCGGTCACGGGCTGGCTTGCCTATGCCCTGGCCTCGGCGGTGGTCGGGCTCATCGTGGGCGCGGTCATCGTCGGCGTCGTCCACCTGATCCCGAAGCGCAAGAAGGCCGCCTGAGCCTCAGCGCCCGACGAGACGCCCCGCCTTCACCACCCCTTCGACCCGCGTCAGCGCCGAGATATCCGCCAGCGGGTCGCCCGAGACGGCGATCAGGTCGCCTGCGAAACCCGGCGCCGCCTGGCCCAGTTCGCGCTCCAGCCCCAGCGCAGCCGCCGCCTCGACGGTCGCGGAACGGATCGCCTGGGCCGGGCTCATGCCGGAGCGGACCATATAGGCGAACTGCCGCCCGCCCAGGCCGTAGGGATAGACCGCCGCATCGGTGCCGAATGTCAGCTTCACCCCGGCGTCGACCGCGCGGCGGAAGCCGTCGCGCTGGGCGTCCGTCGTCTCGCGGTTCTTGCGCAGGTATTCGGCCGGCCACCCCTCCCGGGTCCCGACCTCCTCGATCCAGTCGCCGTTGTAGATGTCCATGTCCAGCCAGACGCCCCGCGCCCTGGCCAGCGCGATCCCCTCGTCGTCGATGAGGCTGGCGTGTTCGATGGTGCGGGCGCCGGCGCGGATCGCCGCCTTGATTCCCTCCGCCCCGTGGGCGTGGGCGATGCAGTAGCGGCCGAGCGCACGGGCCTCGTCGCAGGCGGCGGCGATCTCCGCCTCGCTCAGCTCCAAAGCACCGGGCTCGCTGCCCACCGCCAGGACCGCGCCGGTGGCGATCACCTTGATGAAGTCGGCGCCCTGGCCGATCAGGTATCGCACCCTGCGGCGCGCCTCGTCCGGGCCGCGCGCCTCGCCGAGGCGGAAGGCCATGGGGATCTCGACGCCGTCCGGCGCGCCCGTCACCGCCCCGCCGCCTCCGGGCTTGGTGATATAGGCGCCCGCCACGACCATCCGCGGCCCCTCCACCTGGCCCGCCGCGATCGCATCGCGCAGGGCGACATCGGTCAGGCCGCGATAGGCGCCCACGTCCCGCACCGTGGTGAAGCCGGCCTGCAGCATGGTGCGGGCGGCCTCCGCGCCTTTGAGAATCGTTTCCGCCTCGGAATGCTTCAGCGCCTCGGCGGGATCGTCCGTCTGGCCGAACCCGTCCGCCACATGGGTGTGCATGTCGATCAGGCCCGGCAGCACCGTGTAGCGCGACCAGTCCAGCACCCGCCCGCTCGTCGGCGCGTGCGTCCAGGGCGTGACCGTCGCGATCCGGCCGTCAACGATGGTGATCAGCCGCTCACCCACGGCTTGGCCACGCACAGGATCGACGAGCCGGCCGGCGCGGACGTGCAACGTCTCGGCCGAGGCCGCCGGAACCAGGGCGGCCAAAGCCAACGCCATTGCGGCGCGCGCGACGAGCCGACCCGCTTCAAGAAACCCCACGCGCCACCCCGCCGCCAGACCTCAGGCGGCGATCATGCCCCCGCGTCGTCGCCGCCGACAACCTCGGCCAGGGCCGCGCGCAGGTTGGCGTCCAGAAGCTCGTTCGCCAGCGGATGGTCGTCGGGCACGGCCCGCGACAGCATCAGCGCGCCGACCATCCGGGCGACCAGGGCCACCGCACGCTCACGGCGGGCGTCGCCCTTGCCGGCCAGGCCCGTTTCGATCGAGGCGATCATGCCTTCCAGGCCCTCGGCGAACACCGCCCGCAAGGCGTCCGGCTGACGACCGATGTCGCCGGCCAGCGCGGCGGCGGGACAGCTCTTGCCCGGCGCGTTGCGCGCGGCCCGCGAGAGGTAGCGCGGCAGCAGGCCTGCGACGCCGTCCGCCCGCGCCCGCTCCGCCGCCATCTGCGCCCAGGCGGTCTCCAGCGCCTCGGCGGCCAGGACCTGCTTCGAGGCGAAGTGGTTGTAGAAGCCGCCGTGCGTGAACCCCGCAGCCTTCATGAGGTCTCCCACCGGCACATCGTCGAACCCGCGCTCGCGGAAGAGCGCCGACGCTGCGGTGACCACCCGTTCGCGGTTTTCCTGGGCCTGGGCCTTGCTGATCTTCATCCGGAACCTGCCGCTTGACGCGCCTCGATCTTGCAATGATGATGAGCGTCATCATTAAAGTCAACGGCGCAGGGAGCCGACAGATGCCGCTTTGGAAGATCTATCACCCAGTGGGAGCCTTCACGGCCGACGACAAGCGCGAGCTGTCCCAGCGCATCACCGCGCTCTACAGCCGGCTGCCGAAATTCTACGTCGGCGTGGTGTTCCAGGAAGTCGACCCGGACTCGTTCTTCGTCGGGGGCGAGCCGGCCTCGAAATTCATCCGCATCTGGGTCGACCACATCGCCCGCACCCTGCCCTCGGCCGAGGCGCGGACGTGGTGGATCGGCCAGTGCGACGAGGCGCTGGCGCCCTATATCCGGGATCGCGGTTTCGACTGGGAGTTCCACATCGACGAGACGTCGTTCGAACTGTGGTCCATCCAGGGCATCCGTCCGCCCTTGCCCAACAGCGAGGACGAGAAGCGCTGGATCCGCGAGAACAAGCCGAGCCCTCTGGTCGGCGAGACCCAGCCCGCCTGAAACGGGCGGGCTGCGGCCCCCCGTCAGCCTAGAGCTGGTTGAATTCCCCGCAGCGGCACTTGACCACCACGTCGTTGAAGAACGAGCGGTCGACGCGGACCAGTTCCTGGCGGCAGGCGCCGCAGGCGTAGGCGGAACCCTGCTGGTCGCGCGGAGCCTCGTCGGCCTGCACGAGGGTGCGGCGGCCCACGAAGAGGCCCGGGAAGGTACGCAACTCGATCATTACTCTGCTCCAAGATGAGCCAGGGGGAGCTGGCCGCTCTTCGCAATGCAAAATCCATTCTACGAAATCATGTTGCAGCGCAATGACGGAACGGCGCCGGCGCGCACGGATTTCACCAATATGCGCTTTCTTTGCGACGAGATGCTCGTTCGGTTGGCGCGCCTGCTGCGCGCGGCAGGCTATGACACCTATCTGGCCTCCAATGGGGAACCCGACTCCGAACTCATCAAGACGGCGCGCCGCGAGGGCCGGATCCTGCTCACGCGGGATAAACGGCTCGCCGCCGCGGCGCACGAGTCGGTCCTGATCCGCGGGTTCGGCGTCGACGCCGAAGCGCACCATCTTTCCCGGGAGGTGGTGCTCGACTGGGAGTTTGCGCCCTTCACCCGCTGCGTCATGGACAACGCCCACCTCCGCGACGCCGGTGAACACGAGGTCGCCGCGATGCCGGGCGCGGCGCCCGAACGGGGCGGCCCGTTCCGCATCTGCCCCGCCTGCGGTCGCAGCTACTGGCCCGGCAGCCACGTGCGGCGGATGGAGGCCCGGCTCGGCCGGCTGGCGCGCGACGCCGCAATCCCGCCG
>NZ_LSJI01000034.1 GCF_001557235.1 Phenylobacterium sp. CCH9-H3
TGACCGGACTCAGCCCGCCCGCCTCCAGCTGTTCCATGGTGATCGCCGCATTGGTGAACCCGCCATTGAGCACCAGGCCGGGCCGGTAGCTCATCCTGGCGCGGGCAGCGGCGCTCCACAGCCCCGTCTGGGCGCCGCAGGCCTCCGGCCGCGTCATGTCAGGCGCGAACGGGTCGACGATCTGGCCTGCGTGGCGCACCGTGAGGTGCAGGTGCGGGAACTCGGTGTTTCCGGAAAGGCCGACGCGGCCGAGCGGCGTGCCCGCCACGACCGTATCGCCCTGCTTCACGACGATACTGCCCTTGGCCATGTGGCAGTACTGGGTCTCCCAACCGGCGCCGTGATCCACCACGACGCCGTTGCCGCATTCCTGATTGGCGACCGAGGGAGCCCCAGGCGCCCGCACCGAAATGTCCGCCACGCCATCCCGAAGCCGGGTCACGCGCCCGGGGGCGGCCGCCAGCACGGCGACGCCGCGGCGCTGGGCGGCCATGTCGGGCAGGCGGATGTCGATGCCCGTGTGCTTCTCGTAGGTCTGAAGGCCGCAGCGATAGTCGCGCGTTCCAGGCCCGGGGTCGCGGTCCACGTAGTGCTGGATCTCGCAGGTGCGACCCAGCTCGCACGCGAGGGGAAACGAGAGCGAGGGCTGGCCCTGGGCTCCCGTCGCGGCGGGGACCAGGATCGCAGACGCGCCGGCTGCGGCGAGCGAGGCGAGGACGATGCGCTTCATGACCCTCAGCCTCGCGGCCCCTGGCGGCGAAACCATGGCTCTAGCTGAAACGCAGGCCGGTGAGCGCGGCCAGCCGGTCGGCATCGGCGGCGTAGACCTGGCGCAGGTGGTCGATATCGCCGGAGGTGAGGTCCGAGGGATAGTCCATCTCCCGGCCCACATGCACCTCGCGCGGAGAGGGCGCATGGCCCGGCGAGAGGCCCAGGAATCTGCGCACCTTCGCCAGCGTCGCGGCAGGGTCCGCGCGCAGCTGGTCTGATGTCAGCACCAGCACCTGGGTCCTGGGGAACAGCGCGTAGAGCCGCTCCATCTGCTCGCCGTAGAAGCCGCGCTCCACATAGGAGTACTCGCGGTGATGGCCCCAGGGGTCGGAATCGAACAGCCGCTGGCGACCCTCCCGGATGCACCAGGCGAAGGGATGGGGCTCCACGCCCCGGGCATATTCCATCCTCCAGTGCGACCACGCTCGCTGGATCGGGTCGCGCAGAACGACGATCAGCTTCATGGCGGGGTTGTAGGCGGCGATCCGCTCCAGGCAGTTGGGCCAGTAGACATAGATCGGCGTGGCCTCGCCGCACGGCCGGCCCGCCGGCTCCGGAAAGCGGGCGTGGTAGTCGGCATAGTCGGGCCGGGCCCAGTCGCGCCGATCGTCGTCGAAGAAGTGCAGTTCCTTGAACTGGGCCAGGGCGATGTCGGGATAGTCGCCCAGATAGTCGAACAGCGCCGTCGTTCCGCCCTTCTGGACGCCGGCGATCACGAAGCTGACGAGGGGCGCGTGGGCCATGGCCTCCCTTCTCGCGCCGCGGCGTTCCGCGCAAGCGGCTTCGAATTCGGCGAGTTACCCGCTAAGACGGCCTTCGAGGCGCGGGCGCCGCGCGAGAAGGCAGGACATGAAGACGGTTATCCTGGCGGGTGGGCTCGGCACGCGTATCTCTGAAGAGAGTCACCTCAAGCCGAAGCCGATGATCGAGATCGGCGGCCGCCCGATCCTCTGGCACATCATGAAGCTCTACTCGCACTATGGCTTCAACGAGTTCGTCGTGTGCCTGGGCTACAAGGGCTATGTGGTGAAGGAGTACTTCGCCAACTACGTGCTTCACAACGCGGACCTGACCGTCGACCTGGCCAAGGGCGCGATCGAGTATCACGCGACGAATCACGAGCCGTGGCGCGTGACGCTGGTGGAAACGGGCGAGGCGACCATGACCGGCGGCCGGCTGAAGCGGGTGGCGCAGTACCTCACGCCCGGCGAGCCGTTCTTCCTCACCTATGGCGATGGCGTTTCGGACGTGGACCTGCGGTCGCTCGCCGACTTCCACCTTGCGCATGGCAAGGACGCGACGATCACCGCCGTGGCCCCGCCGGGGCGCTATGGCGCGCTGGAGATCGAGGCGGGCCACGTGCAGCGCTTCGTGGAGAAGCCGCCCGGTGACAACGGCCTGATCAACGGCGGCTTCTTCGTGCTGGACCCCAAGGTGGTCGACCGCATCGACGGCGACGCCACGGTCTGGGAACAGCAGCCGCTGGAAGGCCTGGCGGCGGACGGCCAGCTGATGGCCTACCGCCATGACGGCTTCTGGGCGGCGATGGACACCCTGCGCGACAAGAACCACCTCGAGGCGCTGTGGGCGTCCGGCGAGGCGCCGTGGCGGCGGTAAACCCGGCGTTCTGGTCCGGCAAGAGCGTCCTGCTGACCGGCCATACGGGCTTCAAGGGCTCGTGGGCGGCGATCTGGCTCAGCCGGATGGGGGCGGAGGTGACCGGCCTCGCCCTGCCGCCGGATCAGACTCCCGCCCTATTCGCCCTGGCCGGCGTCGAACGGCGCATCACCTCGCGGTTCGTTGACCTGCGCAATCCTGCGGCCGTGGCGGCCGCCGTCGGCGGTCACTCGTTCGACATCGTCCTGCACATGGCCGCCCAGCCAATCGTGCGGGCTTCGGTCGAAGACCCCATCGGGACGTTCCAGACCAACGTCATGGGCACGGCGCACCTGATGCAGGCGCTGCGTCGGCAGGAGGCGTTGCAGGCCGTCCTGGCGATCACCTCGGACAAGGTCTACGCCAACAACGACGCAGGCCGCGCCTTCGTCGAGAGCGACAACCTGGGCGGCAAGGATCCCTATTCCGCGTCCAAGGCCGCCACCGAGATCGTCGTCCAGAGCTTCGCGAAGAGCTATTTCCAGTCCGTGCCGGTGGGCACGGCGCGGGGCGGCAATGTGATCGGCGGCGGAGATTTCTCCCGCGACCGCCTGGTGGCCGACATCGTCCGCGCGGCGCGCGGCGGCGGGCCCGTCGTCCTGCGCCACCCCGAGGCCACTCGGCCCTGGCAGCACGTGCTGGACTGCCTGGCCGGCTATTTCCGTCTGGCCGAGGCGCTGGCCACCGATCCTGCCACGCCCCGCGCGGTGAACTTCGGCCCCCGCCCCGGCGGTCCCGAGGTCAGCGTGGGCGAGCTCGCCACCCTGGGCGTGCAGGCGTTGGGGGGGCAGCCGTGGCGCCACGAGCCGGATCCGGGCTCGCTGGAGGCCAAGACCCTGGCTATCGATGCGACGCTGGCGCGGACGGCCCTGGGCTTCGAAAGCCGGATCGATGCGCCCGAGGCGGTCGCCCTGACGATGGACTGGTATCGGCGCCAGGCGGGGGGCGAGGATGCGCTCGCCTTGTGCCTGGAGCAGATCGAGGGCTACGAAGGCCGGCCATGAGTCTCTGCCGCTTCTGCCGCTCGCCGCTGACCCGCACCTTCCTGGACCTGGGCGACCAGCCGCTGGCCAACGGCTACCTGACGGCCGATCAGCTGGCGGCCGGGAACGAGCCGGTGTTCCCGCTGAACACCATGGTCTGCGACGCCTGCTTCCTGGTCCAGGCCGACCACGAGGTGCCCGCCGAGGCGATCTTCGACGAAGGCTACGCCTATTTCTCGTCCTTCTCCCCCGGCTGGGTGGAGCACGCGCGCCGCTATGCCGATGCGATGGTCGAGCGCTTCGGCCTGGGGCCGCAGTCCCTGGTGGTCGAGGTGGCCAGCAACGACGGCTATCTGCTCAAGCACTTCCTGGCCAAGGACATCCCGGTTCTGGGTATCGAGCCCACCGCCAACACGGCCGAGGCCGCCCGCGCCATCGGCGTGCGGACGGACGTGGTCTTCTTCAACGCCGAGACCGGCCGCAACCTCGCCGCCCGCGGCGACCGCGCCGACCTGATGGCGGCCAACAACGTCCTGGCCCACGTGCCCGACCTCAACGCCTTCGTGGCCGGCTTCCGCGAGGTGCTCAAGCCGCAGGGCGTGCTGACGTTCGAATTCCCGCACCTCCTGAACCTGATCCAGCTGGTGCAGTTCGATACGATCTACCACGAGCACTATTCGTATCTGTCGCTGCTGGCGGTGGAACAGGTGCTGGCGGCTCATGGCCTGCGGGTGTTCGACGTCGAGCAACTGACGACCCACGGCGGCTCGCTGCGCCTCTTCTGCTGCCACCAGGCTGCAGGATACGAGGAGACGGACGGCCTGCGCGCCGTGCGGGCCGCGGAGGCCGCGGCGGGCCTGAACCGGGCCGAGACGTACGACGGGTTCACCGCCCGGGTGGAGGCCGTCTGCGACAGCTTCCTGGCGTTCCTGGCGACCGCGAAGGACGAGGGCAGGGTGATCGCAGCCTATGGCGCGGCGGCCAAGGGCAACACATTCCTGAACTACTGCGGCGTGACCTCGAGCCAGATCCTGGAGGCCTACGACGCCAACCCCGCCAAGCAGGGCCGCTACCTGCCCGGCAGCCAGGTGCCGATCCGCGCCCCGGAGGCGGTAAAGGCCTCCCGCCCTGATTACGTCCTGATCCTGCCCTGGAACCTGACGGACGAGATCACGCGGCAGCTGGCCTTCATCGCCGACTGGGGCGGGCGCTTCGTCGTGGCCTCGCCGGTCACGCGGATTCTCGACTGATGCGTTTCGCGCCCACGGAAATCGCGGGCGTCGTCCGCGTCGAGGCCCAAGCGCATGTCGACGACCGGGGCCTGTTCGCGCGGCTGCATTGTCCGGAAGAGTTCGCCGCCGCCGGCATGGCGTTCGAGCCGGTGCAGACCAGTCTCTCGCGCAACACACACGTCCATACCCTGCGCGGCCTGCACTACCAGCCAGCGCCCCACGCCGAGACCAAGCTGGTGCGGGTAATCCGGGGCCGGGCGTTCGACGTGGCAGTCGACCTGCGTCCCGCCAGCCCCACCTACCGCCGCTGGACCGCCGCGGAGCTGTCGGCCGAGAACCTCGTGGCGCTGTTCATCCCGGAGGGCGTCGCCCACGGCTTCCTGACGCTGGAGCCCGATACCGACGTGCTCTACCAGATCGCGCCCGCCTACCGGCCGGGCCACGCGGCGGGCGTGCGCTGGGACGATCCGGCGTTCGGAATCGCCTGGCCGGCGGCGCCCGCGTTGATGTCGCCCGCCGACGCCGCCTATCCTGACCACGATGCTTAGGATCGATCCCACGGCCCGCATCTCGCCGATGGCCGACATCGAGGAGTCCGTGCGCGGCACGCTCATCGAGATCGGGCCGCGCGTGATGATCGACAGCTTTGTGAAGATCAAGCCGGCCGGCGGCTCCGGCGACGTCGTCATCGGCGCCGACACCGCGATCAACTCCGGCACGGTGATCTACACCGGCAACGGCGTGCGGATCGGCCAAGGCGTGGCGATCGCCGCCAACTGCACGCTGGCGCCCACCAACCACGCCATCGCCGACCGGGATCGCATGATCAAGGACCAGGGCTTCCAGCCCTCGAAGGGCGGCATCGTCATCGAGGACGACGTCTGGCTGGGGTCCGGCGTGGTCCTGCTGGACGGGGCGACCATCCGCAAGGGCGCGGTGATCGCCGCCGGCGCCGTGGTGCGCGGCGAGGTGGAAGCCTACGCCATCTACGGCGGCGTGCCGGCGCGGCGCATCGGCGAACGCGGGACATGACCGTCACCGTCCTGGGCGCCCAGGGCTTCGTGGGCCGCCGGCTGGCCGCGCGCCTGGCCGCCGCCGGCGAGACGCCCTGGACCCCGACCCGAGGCGACCCGACGCTGCTCACGCGCGATCTGGGGACCGTCTACTACTGCGCCGGCCTGACAGCGGACTACGACCGCCGGCCGTTCGACACCGTGGAGGCTCACGCCAGCCTGCTGAACGAGATCCTGCGCGCGGATCGTTTCGAACGCATCGTCTACTGCTCGTCCACCCGCCTCTACGACGGCGCGCTCCGGCCGGAGGTCGATGAGACCACGCCGCTGGTGTTCGACCTCACCGACCCGCGCCGGGTGTACGACCTGTCCAAGGCGCTGGGCGAGAACCTCACCCTGACGCGGGCCGGCGGACGCGGCGTGGTGGCCCGGCTGGCCAATGTCTACGACTGGGCGCCCGGCGCGCCCGGCTTCCTGTCCGAGTGGCTGGCCCAGGCCTCGGAGCGCCGCGACCTGACGCTGGAGTCCAGCCCGCACATCCGCCGCGACTACATCCACCTGGACGACACCGTCGACGCCCTGGTCGCCATCGCCGGTCAGGCGGGCATCTACAACTTGGCCAGCGGCGAGCTCGTCTCGAATTCGGAGATCGCCGAGGTTTTCCGCGTGGCGGGCTGGTCGGTGCGGTTCACGGGGGAAGGCGATCCGCCGCCACCGCCCAACACCTCGGCGGTGCGGCTGGCTGAGCTTGGCGTTCGCGCCCGGCCGGTGAAGGATGTGGTGCGCGCCTACCTCGAAGGATTGAAAGCTTGAAGCTCGTCGACCACACCCGTGAGAGCCTGCTCGGCTACCTCACCGCGCAGTGCGCCCACGTCGTGCCCGACGGCCGCGAGGCCCAGTTCCGGAAACTGGCCGACGCCCACCTCGACCAGGCCCTGGAGCGGATGCACGTCTGCATCAACGCCTGCGCGCCCTGGCGGCCGGATCAGTTCAACGTGCTGCAGTCCTCGCAGCATTGCATCTTCCTGTACTTCCTCTCCAACACGATCTGGAAGGAAAGCGGAGACGCCGCCGCCCCGACCCGGCTGTTCCTGATGAACAAGGCCTTCAACGGCATCGACCTGTTCTACGAAATCGCCATGCCGCCCGTGTTCTACATCGGCCACAGCGTGGGCATCGTCCTGGCCAAGGCGACCTACGGCAACTTCCTGGTGCTCTACCAGAACGCCACGGTCGGCCGGCACAAGGCGGACATCCCGGTGATCGGCGAGGGCGTGGTGATCTATCCCAACTCCTGCGTCATCGGCCGATCGGTCGTGGAAGACGGCGCGGTGGTGAGCCAGGGAACCCGCGTTGTGAACCGTCACGTGCCCAAGGGGCAGGTCGCCTTCAACGGCGAAGGCGGCCAGCTCACGCTGCGCCCCGGCGCGCCGGACCTGCTGGACGAGTATTTCCGCCGCTAGCTCCGCACCGCCTTGGCGATCATGTCGTAGAAGTCGCGGGCGAACTGCTCGCGCTGGCCGAGCGGGCCGTTGCGCATGTTGTCCCGCAGCGTCCGCCGCAGCGTGAGGCGCCGGTCCCGATCGCCGGCGAGATCCACCGCGATCCTCAGGAACTCTTCCGGATCGCTCGTCGCCAGATCCGGCGCGCCGCTGTTGATCAGGATCGACTGGCTGAGCCGCTCGTAGAACGCGGGCCCGACGAGGCTGACCACCGGAACGCCCATCCACAGGGCTTCCGTGGTGGTCGTGCCACCCGTCAGCGGGAAGGTGTCGAGGGTGATGTCCACCTCGTTGTAGTAGGGCAGGTGCGCGCCGCGGATGACGTGGAAGACCACGCGATCTTCCGAGACGCCCTCGGCGGCGAATTCCTTGATGATGTTGTTGCGGAACGTCGCGCCGCCGCCTTCCGGGCGGATGAAGGCGAAACGGGAATTCGGGGTCGCGGCCACGACCCTCGCCCAGGCCCGCAGCATCTCGCGGGTATATTTGTGTGGGTTGTTCGCGGTGCCGTAGGTGATGAAGCCATTCTTGAGCTCAGGCGCCTCGGCGATCGGCGCAACATTCTCGAAGAAGCGCGTGCCCAAGGCGATCCAGCTCTTCGGCATCAGCAGCGGCTTTTCCAGCAGCAGTTCCGGCCGCGTGGGAAGGTTGTGCGTGTCACAGATGAAGTAGTCGATGTTCGACAGCCCCGCGGAGTGCGGATAGCCCAACCAGCTCGCCTGGAGCCGCGCCGGCTTGTACGCCATGACCTCCAGCTTGTTCATGTGGGTCGTGCCGCCAAGGTCGATCAGCATGTCCAGCTGGTCGGCGGCGATGCGCTCGGCCGCCTGGCCGATCCCCACATCCGGCCACCACCGGTAGCCCGCGATCCGCTGGGTGATGTAGCGCTGCGCGTCGTCTTCCGGGCCCGTGTAGTACGAGTAGACGAACACCTCGAACCGCTCGTTGTCGAGGTACTCGAACAACGGCATGGCGAAATAGCCCACCGGGTGGTGGCGTAGGTCTGACGACATGAAGCCGAGCCGGATCTTGCCGCCCGGTGGCCTGGGTGGCGGGCGCTTGATGGTGCGGCGGGCCGCCATGGCCTCTACTTCGCGGCCCCAGATACGGTGCTGTTCCATCAGCTCCTGGCGGTCGGCGTCGTTCTTCACCCGCGCGATCTGCTTGAGGAGCGCGGTGTGTCGGCCGCTCTGGGCCCAGCCGCGGCCGAGAGTCCGGAAGTCACCGACCTTGTCCAGCGCGTCGTAGTCGCAGACGCGGATGAACACCTCCGTCAGGACCTTCGTCGTGGTCTCGTTGAATTCGAGCGGCCGCGACAGCAGGGGAAGCGCGCGCCGGTAGGCGCGTTCGATGTTGTCGCCCTCGTCGCCCGTGCGCGTCCGCTCCAGGCTTTCGATGAAGGCGATCGCGTAGTCCATCTTCTGGGGATCGAGGTCGACCGCCTTCTCGAGGTAGACATTGCCCTCCTCCCGGTCGCGGTCCGCGATGAGCAGCCCCAGCTGATAGTGAAGCCAGGCAGCCTGAGGATTGGCCGGCAGCAAGCTCTTCAGGAAGGCTTCGGCGCCCGCGCTGTCGCCTGCCCGCCGCAGCACCATGGCCTTGGCTTCCAGCAGCCGATGCTCCCCCGGGTTGGCGGCGATGGCCTTGCCCAGGGCGTCGAGCGCCTCGGGCAGGCGGAACTCTTCGGTCAGCGTGCCCGCCAGATCGAGCCAGGCGTCGATATAGTTGCGCCGGATCGCCGTCGCCTGGCGGAAGCGGGAGATCCCCGGCTCCACCTTTCCCTGCTTCATCAGGGACCGGCCAAGCTGCCGCAGGTATTCGGCGTTCCGGGGATCGAGCCGGACCAGCTTGGAGAACACCGCCTCCGCGCGCTGGGCCTGGTTCAGGTCCAGCAGGACGTTGCCCATGTTCTGCTGGGCCGGGAGGCGCTTGGGGTCCAGCTTCACCGCCTGCTCGAGCACGCGCACGGCGTCGGCCTCTCGGCGCAGTTTACGCAGGAGGACGCCGCGGATGTTCATGAGCTCGTAATCGCGCGGAGACCGCTCCAGGCCCTGCGCCGCAACCGTTTCGCCCTCGGCATAGCGCCGCGCCGTGTAGAGCTGGGCCGCAAGGACGCGGTAGACCGACGCCGGCCGGGCCGGGTCCTCGGCTATGGCCGCGATCAGATGCTGGATCGCCTCTTCCGCGCGTCCCGCATTCAACGCCGTCTGCGCCGCCGCCAACCGATCCGTCATGCCTCTACCTTGCAGGCCTCCATGCCCGCGAAGCACTTACGGCCCCGGCTTGCCCGTGGCTAGTCCGCCGCCCGATCCGTACCGCCATTTGAGCACCAGGATCGTGCCCGATAGCGCCAGGCACACCATGTTCGATCCGGCCACCGGCCAGCTGCCGATGAGAAAGCCGTAGGCGATCCAGAGCGAGAACCCGGTGACGGTCACGGCGTACATCTTGAGCGACACCGACGAGGCGTCGCGTTCGCGCCGGATCTTGGCGATCTGCGGCACGAAGCTGGTCATCGAGCACAGGGCGGCGCCCGTGCCGATGACGTCTGCGATGAGGGGCATGGGGCCTCAGGCCCGGGAAGCTGCGGTGTCCATGGGCACGCTAACGGAAAGGCTCAGCCCAGGTTGCGCCGCGGAGGTGTCGAGGCGTCCGCGAAGCTGCTGCGCCATGAGCTGGACGACCGTCAGGCCGAAGCCGGCGGAGGGCGCGCCGGGCGTCATCCCGACCCCCTCGTCCGAAACGGTAAGGTCGAAGCCAGCGCCTGTCCGGCGCACGACCACCCTGATCCGCCCCTTCCGGCCGTCCGGATAGGCGTGCCGCAGCGCATTGCCCACCATCTCGCTGACCAGCAGCGCCACGGGGGCGCCCTGCCGGCCGGGGATGGTGACCGCATCGAGGTCCAGGTCGATATCGACGCCCTCACGCCCGGCGGAGCCCGCCAGGTCGCCGACGATCTCGCGCACCAGGGCGGCGACCTCGACCTGTTCGGCTTCGTCGGTCCAGGTCACATGCCGATGCGCGACGCTGACCGCGGCCACCCGCTGCTGCACGGCCTTCAGTGCTTGCCGCGCCGCGTCGTCGGCCGCGCGCCGGCCCTGAAGCAGGACGATCGACGAGATCAGCTGCAGGGTGTTCTTGACCCTGTGCTCCACCTCGCGCGCCCGCTCGGCCTGGCGTTCGAGCGCCCGCTCCACGCTGTCGGTGTTCGGATCGGCCATCCCGTCTCCCGTCGTTTGGCCACGGCATTCGTATCATACTGGACGTTTAGGACGCTGGGGTGCGACTTGGCGCCGCCATTCGCATAACGTGGTACGGCGGAGCTGTCAGCCCGCCGCGCTTGACCAACGGCGGCCGTCACGCCAAAGCCGCCCGTCATGAACATCCTCCTTGTGGGCTCCGGCGGGCGTGAGCACGCGCTGGCGTGGAAGATCGCCGCCTCGCCGCTGGTCACGCGGCTGGTGGCGGCGCCCGGCAACCCGGGCATGGCTGCGCAATGCGAACTGCGCGACGTGGCGGCCACCGACGTCGAGGAGCTGGTGGCGCTGGCCCGGGAGATCGCGGCCGACCTGGTGGTGATCGGACCCGAGACGGCGGTGGCCGCGGGTCTGGGAGACGCCCTGGCGGCCGCCGCGATCCCCTGTTTCGGACCGAGCGCGCAGGCGGGACAACTGGAGTCCTCCAAGGCCTTCACCAAGGCGTTCTGCGACCGCTACGGACTGCCCACTTCGGCCTATGCGGTCTGCGAGAACGCGCCGGCCGCCAAGGCGGCGCTGGACCGGTTCGAGCCGCCCTATGTGATCAAGGCCGACGGGTTGGCGGCGGGGAAGGGCGTCGTGATCGCGGGCGAGCGGGCGGAGGCCGAGGCGGCCATCGACGACGCCTTCGGAGGCCGCTTCGGAGAAGCCGGCGCACGCGTCGTGATCGAGGAGTTCCTGGACGGCGAGATCGGCTCGCTGTTCGCCCTCTGCGACGGCAAGGACTCGATGATCTTCGGATGGGTCCAGGACCACAAGCGCGCCTTCGATGGAGAGCAGGGCCCGAACACGGGGGGCATGGGGACCTATTCGCCCGCGCCGGTCTTCACGCCGGAGCTGGTGGAACAGGTGCGCCAGCGGCTGGTCGAGCCGGCCTTCGCCGGGATCGCCGCCGAAGGCGCGCCCTATCGCGGCGTGCTGTTCGTCGAGTTGATGGCCACGCGGCACGGGCCCAAGCTGGTGGAGTTCAACGTCCGCTTCGGCGACCCCGAGTGCCAGGTCCTGATGCTGCGGCTCGAGAGCGACCTGGTGCCCTATCTCGTGGCCTGCGCCCGCGGGACGCTGGCGGCGATGCCGCCTCCGGTGTGGCGCGACGAGTCCGCGGTCTGCGTGGTGCTCGCGGCGAAGGGCTACCCCGACGCCCCGGCGAAGGGCGGAGAGATCCGCGGAGCCGATACGGACTTCGGCGCGGACACG
The DNA here is from genome assembly GCF_001557235.1 of Phenylobacterium sp. CCH9-H3. Classification (GTDB taxonomy): domain Bacteria; phylum Pseudomonadota; class Alphaproteobacteria; order Caulobacterales; family Caulobacteraceae; genus Phenylobacterium. Next base: position 11,612 of record NZ_LSJI01000034.1, read on the forward strand.
CTGGTCCTCCACGCCGGCACGACTCGCGACGCCGCCGGAACGCTGCGCGCCGCGGGAGGGCGGGTGCTGAACGTCTGCGCCCGAGGGCCCAACCTGCGCACGGCGCGCGACAAGGCCTATGCTGCCGTCGACGCCATCGACTTCCCGGACGGCTTCTGCCGGCGCGACATCGGCTGGCGCGCCCTCTAGGTCACCAGACCCGGATCCGGTCTTCCGGCGGGAGGTACGCGCTCTGCCCCGGCCTCACGTCGAAGGCGGCGTACCAGGCGTCGAGGTTGCGCACCTGGGCGGCCCGCCATTCGTTCGGCGCGTGGGGATCGGTCAGGATCTGCTGCCGCAGCGCGTCCTCCCGATGCACGGACCGCAGGACCTGGGCAAAGGACAGGAAGAACCGCTGGTCCCCGGTCAGCCCCGCCAGCACCGGCGCCGGCTTACCGCCCAGCGAGGCGCGGTAGGCATCATAGGCGAGCGCCAGCCCCGCGAGATCGCCGATGTTCTCGCCCACGGTCAGCAGGCCGTTGATGCGCAGCCCCGGCAGCGGCTCGTACCGGCTGTACTGCGCCACCAGCCCCGCGCCGGCGGTCCGGAACTTCGCCAGGTCCTCGGCCGACCACCAGTTGTCGAGCGCGCCCGTCTCGTCGAACTTGGCGCCCTGGTCGTCGAACTGGTGGCTGATCTCATGCCCGATCACACGGCCAATGGCGCCGTAGTTCACGGCCGGATCGGCGTTCGGGTCGAAGTTCGGCGGCTGCAGGTAGCCGGCCGGGAACATCACCTTGACCAGCGCCGCGTTGGACACGGCGTTCACGGACTGCGGGTTCATCGACCACTCGTTGCGGTCCACGGGCCGGCCCAGCTTTCCGAGCATCCGCGCGCGCTCGAAGGCCTGGGCGCGGAGCAGGTTGCCGAAGCCGTCGCCGGCCCTGACCTGCAAGGCCGAATAATCGCGCAGCGGCTGCTGGCCGCCGATCTCGATGCGCAGCCGCTGCAGCTTGGCCAGGGCGCGGGCCTTCGTGGGCGCCGTCATCCAGTCGAGCCGCGCGATCCTCTCCGCCATGGCGCGCTTCAGGTTCCGGGTCATCTCCGCGATCTGGGCGCGCGCGGCCGTTGGGAAGTGGCGCTGGAGGTAGATTTCGCCGACGGCGTGGCCCAGGGCGCGGTCGGTCTGGGTCACCGCTGTCTTCCACGTCGCCGGCATGTCGGGCGTGCCGCTCAGGGCGCGGGTGTAGGCGAAATCCTCCTCGCGGAAGGCGCGGGGCCCCACAGGGGCGAAGTTGCGGATGGTGCGGACCGCCAGGTAGTCGCGCCAGTCGGCCAGCGGGACCTCATTGGCCGCGGCGGCGGCCGCAGCGATGGCTTCCGGCTGGTTGACGATCAGGACCGGTTGGCCTTCGAGGCCGGCGGCTTTCATATACGCGTCCCAGTCGAGGCCGGGCGCCTGGGCGGCGAAGTCGGCGCGCGTGAATGGGTTGTAGCGCTTCTCGGCTTCGCGGTTGGCCACGCGGGTGCGGTGTCCGCGGGCGATCCGCTCTTCGAGCGCATAGACGCGGGCCGCGCGGCTCTCCGCGTCGTCGAAGCCGGCCAGGACGAACATCCGGGTCAGGTGGGCCCGATACGCCTGCCGCACCTTCAGGTTCGCGGGCCTGTCGACGAAGTAGTAGTCGCGGTCGGGCAGGCCGATGCCGCCCTGGGTCAGGCCGGCGATGTAGTGGTCCGGGCGCTTGATATCGATTCCCACGCCCGAGGTGACCGGACTCTGGGGCAGGGGCGAGGCGCCGTTCGGATTGGGCAGCGCCGCCCAGGACAGGAGGGCCAGTTCGCGGGCGAGGTCGGCCGACCCGGCGATGGCCGCCAGCCGGGCGAGCTCGGGCTTCAGCGGGTCGATCCCGAGTCGCTCGAGGCGCGCCTCGTCGACCCAGGCGCCGTAGTAGTCGGCGATCTTGCGGCCGTTCGCCGTGCCCAGCGCGCCGGCGCTTTCCATGATCGCCCGCGAGCGCCCCTGGGTGATGTCGTTGATCTGCGCGTTGGCGCCCCAGACGGCGCGGTCTGGCGGGATCGTCGCCGATCTGATCCAGGCGCCGTTGGCGTGGCGGTAGAAGTCGTCGCCAGGCGCCACCGTGGGGTCCATGGCGCTAAGGTCGAGTCCGAAGTCGCCGTATTCGGTCTTGCCCTTCGCCGGTGCGGCCAGGCTCGCCGGCCCTAGCAGCGGCGCAGCCATGAGACCGGCGCCGAACGCCCGTCGAGTGAACGCCATGGATACCCACCCCGCTGCCCGGGGGCGAGTGTGCGGCGTCGCGGCAGCGGCCGCAACGCCGCTGGTCAGGCCTCGGCCACCGCCCGTAGCCGGGGGAGGGCGACGGCGTGCCAGGCGTGGCCCAACCCGCCACGGACGTCCTCGGTTTCGTAGTCGTCGAACTGGTCCCAGCCGCTGTGGACCAGCCGCACGTGCGAGCCGCCGGGAATGTTCCGCAGCCGGATGTCCACGAAGGTGTCCGGCGTGTCCGGAAAGCCCCAGGAGAAGCTGAGCCGCCGCGGCGCGTCCAGCACCTCGATCCGGCAGGCGATGGCCCCTTCGACCTCGCCGGCCGCCCGGCGCTCGCGGCTGGGCTGGAGATAGAAGATATGGCCCACCTCGGGTCGGAACCGCAGGCACCCCATCCAGAGGGCGACCTGGGCCGGATCGGTGAGCGCCTGCCAGACCCGCTCGCGCGGCGCGGCGATCTCGATGATCGACTGGACGTCTTCCACCATGCTTCGGCTCTGAGGGGCGCGAGAGCCCGCGTCAAGCAGCGCGCTCACGCCTTGCTCCCTTAGGGGACGCCTCGCTAAAAGGGTTCAAACAACTGTAAGAACCCAAGGGGAACGCCCATGTCCGTGACCGCCGACGTCGCCGCCGAGCAGGCCCGAGAACAGGCCAATACGGGCACGAAGGAGGTGGCGGAAAGCCATCGCTTCGACGAGGCCGCCCTCGAAGCCTGGATGAAGGCCAACGTCGAAGGCTATGCCGGCCCGTTGGAGGTCCGCCAGTTCAAGGGGGGCCAGTCGAACCCCACCTACCAGCTGATCACGCCGGGCCGGAAGTATGTCCTGCGCCGCAAGCCGCCGGGCAAGCTTTTGCCTTCGGCTCATGCGGTGGATCGGGAGTTCCGGGTGATCTCGGCGCTCTACCCCACGGGCTTCCCGGTGGCGCGACCTTACGGCCTCTGCACCGACGACAGCGTGATCGGCACCTGGTTCTACGTGATGGACATGGTCGAGGGCCGGATCCTGTGGGACCAGAGCCTGCCGGCCTACGCGCCCGCCGAGCGCAACGCCATCTTCAGGGCCAAGATCAAGACCCTCGCCGACCTGCACAACACCGACTACGTGAAGGTGGGCCTGGAGGACTACGGCAAGCCGGGCAACTACATGTCGCGCCAGGTCGACCGCTGGACCAAGCAGTACAAGGCCTCCGAGACGGTCCATATTCCCGAGGTCGAGCGGCTGATCGAATGGCTGCCCAAGACCGTGCCGGCCCAGGAGCGGACCTCGATCGTCCACGGCGACTACCGCCTCGACAACATGATCTTCCACGCCACCGAGCCGCGCGTCGTGGCCGTGCTGGACTGGGAGCTGGGCACGCTGGGCGAGCCGCTGGCCGACTTCACCTATGTCCTGATGAACTGGATCAACGGGACGATCTCGACGATCCCGGACCTGAAGGCGCACGGCCTGCCGACCCTGGATGAGGCGGTGGAGTACTACTGCAGCCTGACCGGCCGCTCGGGACTGCACGACCTGAACTGGTTCTTCGCCTACAACGCCTTCCGGCTGGTGGGCATCCTGCAGGGGATCCTGGGCCGGGTCCGCGACGGCACGGCCAACCATCCCGACGCCGCCAACATGGCGCCTCGCGTGCAGAGCCTGGCCCAGATGAGCTGGGCCTACGCCCAGAAGGCCGGCGCCAAGTAGGGGGCGGGCGAAGGGCCTGGGCGGCTGCGAGCTCTGCATGCTCGAGGATATAGGCGACCGTTACGACACATCCGGTCGCATCCGCGCGCGGCGGCTCAGCGTGGGCGGCCGAGCAGGGCCTTCAGCGCCGGCTCATCCTGGAACACCGCGCGGACCGGCCAGGCGGCGACCTCGGCGCGCCAGGCGGGCGGCAGGCGGGCCCAGTCCTTCTCGGTCGTGACCAGGCCGGCGTCGAACTGGGCGGCGCGGTCCCTGAGCCGGCGCAGGGTGGCCTCGTCGTAGGCGAAGTGGTCGGGGAAGGGCCAGAAATCCCTGAGGTCGCAGCCGGCGGCCTGTAGCGCGCGCTCCACCTTCCAAGGCTTGCCGACGCCGGCGAAGCCGACCTGCGGGCCGGCGGGGGGCGGCGCGGCCGGCGCGAGGCGGGCCACCAGGACCGGGACGGCGGAGAGGGCGGCGAGGAGGTCCGGGTCCGGCGCCTCCAAGTCGCCGGGCAGCAGCACGACGGCGGCGTCGGCGCGAGCCACGCCCACCTTCAGGGGCTCGCGCATGGGGCCGGCCGGGAACACGCGGCCGTCGCCGAAGGGCCACTCGCCGTTCCGGGTCTCGCCGTCGATCACGACCAGCGACAGGGTTTTCAGCACCGACGGGTTCTGGTGGCCGTCGTCCATGACGATGACCTTGGCGCCGGCGCGGGCGGCGGCCAGGGCGCCGGCGGCGCGGTCGCGGGCGATCCACACCGGCAGGTCCTGGGCCAGCATCAGGGGCTCGTCGCCGACGTCGGCGGCGGTGTGGCGGGCAGGGTCGACCTGGACGGGACCGGCCAGCGCGCCGCCGTAGCCGCGGGAAAGCACCACGCCGCCCAGCCGCCGGGCGATCTCGCGCACGACCGGGGTCTTGCCCGTGCCGCCCACGGTGAGGTTGCCGACGCAGATGACCGGGACGCCGGGATCGACCGGACGGCCCTGGGCGATGCGGTGGGCGGTGGCGGCCGTCCAGACCAGCGACAGCGGCCACAGCAGCAGGCGCGCCACCGCGCCGGCCTTGCCGTCGCGGCTGTACCACCAGCGCGGGGTGGCGAGCTTCATGCGGGCAGCAACGGTTCGAGCCGGGCCAGGGCCTCGTCCAGCGCCGCGCCCTGGCGGCGGGCGTAGGCGAGGGCGGCCTCGCCCATGCGCCGGGCGATCGCCGGATTGGCCAGCAGTCCGCGGACGTGCCGTTCGAGGGCGGCCATGTCGGCAGCCTCGATCGCCGCGGCGTCGGCGAACAGGTCGGCGTAGGCGTCGGCGGCGTTGAAGGCGTGCGGGCCGGTCAGGATCGGCCGGCCGAGGCGGGCGGGCTCCATCGGGTTGTGGCCGCCGATGCCGGGGGCGAAGGCGCCGCCCATGATCACCGCATCCGCCAGGCGGAAGAACAGGCCGAGCTCGCCCAGGGTGTCGGCGAGGTAGACCGGGCCATCCGGCGCCTCGCCGGCGCTTCGGCGCGCGGCGCCCAGCTCGCGGGCCAGGTCCGCGCCGCGGTCGGGGTGGCGGGGGGCGATCACCAGCAGGGCGTCGGGGGCCGCGCGGCGCACCGCCTCCGCAATGGGGGCCTCCTCGCCGGGGTGAGTGCTGGCGGCGAGGACGACCTTGCGGCCGGCGATGGCGGCGCGCATCCGGCCCATCTCCGCCTCGTCGGCCGGCAAGGGCTCGCCCACCAGCTTGAGGTTCAGTCCGGGCCCCGGTGCGCCGCCCAGCCGCCGGATGCGATCCGCGGTGGCCGCGTCCTGCGGCAGGATCAGGTCGAAGGCGCCGATCAGGGTCCGCGCCGAGCCGGGCCAGCGGGCCCACCGCACGGCGCTGGCCTCGGTCATCCGGGCGGACAGCAGGGCCAGGCGGGTCCCGCGCGCCTTGGCCGTCAGGATCAGGTTGGGCCAGATCTCGCTTTCGACGAAGACCGCCAGGCCGGGCCGCCAGTGGTCCAGGAAGCGCCGCGCCGCGCCGGGCGTGTCCACCGGCGCGAACTGGTGGATCACGCCCTTCGGCAGGCGCGCGGCCAGGAGCCGGGCCGCCGTCACTGTGCCCGAGGTCACCAGCAGGCTGAGGCCCGGCCGGCGCGCCCTGAGCGCGGCGACCAGGGGCAGGAGGGAGGTGGTCTCGCCGACGCTGACGCCGTGGAGCCAGACGAGCGGGCCGGGCGGGCGGGCGGCGCCGGCGCGACCGAGGCGCTCGCCCAGCCGTTCCGGGTCCTCCTTGCCGCGGCGGGCGCGGC
>NZ_LSJI01000035.1 GCF_001557235.1 Phenylobacterium sp. CCH9-H3
GTCAGTGGACCTTCGGTAGCCTGAATAGATTGCTAACCGGCCAAATCTCCCCATGGCGCGACCGCTTGTGCGTCCTCGCCTTGCAAGGGTCCGTACTTAACAACGTGTTCGGCGGAAGCTAAAAGCGACGGGGGCTACGTTGGGGGGTTGGGGAATGATGGGGCGCAGCTCTCGCGCTCGGCGGGTCGGTTTGCGCCGGCGACTAGGCTTTGCCGTGCTTGCAACGACCGCGCTGACGCCGCCGGTGCTGGCCTGGGCCCAGCCTGCCGCGCCGCCACCCGGCGCCACGCCGGGCACGACGGCCGCCGAGCTCGATCCCGACACCCGCGTGTCCCGGCCGCCTCCGTCACGGACAACCGGCGCCTTCGCGCCGGAGCCGCCCGGTCCGTGCCCACTGGAGACCTCGGACGTACAGGTCACGCTGAACAGCGTCGCCTTCCGCGGCGCCACGGCGGTCAGTGAGGACGAGTTGCGCGAGGCCTATGCGGCCTACCTCGGCAAGCCGCAGCCGGTCTCGGTGATCTGCCGAATCCGCGACAACGCCGCCCGGATCGTTTTCGATGCCGGCGTGCTGGCCCGCGTGGAAATCCCCGAACAGCGGATCGCCGGCGGCGCCCTGGTGCTGGAGGTCATCGAGGCGCACGTGGTCAATGTGCGCGTCCGTGGCGACGTGGGCCCGGCCCAGGCGGCCGTGGAACGCTACGCCGAGAAGCTCCGCGGCATGAAGCCCTTCGACATGGACAAGGCCCAGCGCTACCTGCTGCTGGCTTCGGACGTGCCGGGTCTGCGCGTCCGCGCGGCGGTCCGCCCGTCCACCAGCGGCGAGCGCGGCGCGGTGGACATCGACCTCAACGTGACGCGGCAGGGCCCCGGCGTCATCGCCAACGTCCAGAATTCCGGCTCGAAGTCGGTGGGTCGTTGGGGCGGCCTCCTCCGCGCCGACCTGGCCGGGTACACGGCCTATGGCGACAGCACGTCGATCACGGCGTTCCATACGCTGGATTCCAATGAGCAGTGGCTGGTCCAGCTGGCCGAGACCGCGCGCTTCGGGTCCGAAGGCCTGACATTCGGCGGTTCCCTGACCTATGGCGAGAGCCGGCCGGGCGGCGCTCTGAAGCCGCTGGACCTGAAAAGCCGGTCGGTCGTCGGCAACCTCGAGGTCGCCTACCCCTTCCTGCGCAGCCGCAACCAGAACCTCAACCTCGCCGCCGGCCTCGATGTCGTCGATCAGAAGACCGTGGCCAGCGGCATCGGTCTGTTGAGCCGCGACAAGCTTCGGGTCGGCTACGCCCGCGCCGACGGCGATTATCGCACCGAGTTCGCCCAGCGGCCGGCGCTTCTGACCGGCGGCGTGACGCTCCGCAAGGGCCTGTCCATCCTGGACGCCAGCGAGGCGGGCGAGGCGACCCTCACGCGCGCCCTGGCCAAACCCGACGCCTGGACCCTCCGCGCCCAGGGCGGCGCCGACGTCGTGCTCAGCGAGCGGGTGACCGCCAGCCTCCGCGCACAGGCGCAGTACGCCGACGACGTCCTCTTGCCCTACGAGCAGATGTCGCTGGGCGGCCTGACCGTCGGTCGCGGCTACGACCCCGCCGCCCTGCTGGGCGACAAGGGGGTCTCAGCCGCCTTCGAGGTCCGTTACGGCCCGACCCAGCTGCACCCGAAGGTGCTGGCCTCGCCCTACGCCTTCGTCGACGCCGGATATGTGGCCAACAACAAGACGAGCGTGACGCTGCTGGAGAAGGACCGCAGCCTTACCTCCGTGGGCGCCGGCGTCATCTTCCGCCTGTTCAACCGGGCGAACCTCGAAGTGACCTACGCCCACCCGCTGCATGCCACCGGCCCGGGCCGCTCCAGGCCCGGCGACCGCGTCCTGATCCAGCTCACGGCCAGCTTGCTGTGATGCGGAGAGAGTAAGATGCCGATGCCCTTCCGTGATCCCACGCCGCCCGCCGACCGCCGCAAACTGCTGGCCCGGACCGCGATCTGCGGCGCCTTGAGCGTCCTGCCCGGGATCGTCCATGCCCTGCCGGTCGGCGGGCTGCCCGAGGTCGGTTCGGGCGGCGTCCTGCCGACCATCACCTCGACCGCCGGCCGCACCGACATCACCCTCGGCGGGCCACGCACGGTGCTGAACTGGGCGTCGTTCAACGTGAAGCCGGACGAAACGGTGAGCTTCAACTTTGGCGACCGTTCCTGGGCCGTGCTGAACCGCATCACCGGCCTGCAGCAGAGCAAGATCGAAGGGACCATCGAGGGTAAAGTCGGGGGGCAGTATGGCGGCAATATCTGGTTCGCCTCGTCCAACGGCATCATCTTCGGCAAGGGCGCGAGGGTCGACGCGGGCAGCCTCCTGGTCGGCATCGGCATCACGGACTCGGCTAACTTCCTGAACCCCGCATCGAACGCCTTCGCGTTCAACGGCTCGGACAACCTGCCGGGCGCCAAGATCATGGTGCTGTCCAACGCGACACTGACCGCGCACGGCGGGATGGTGGCGCTGATGGGCCCGAGCGTGGTGACACGGGCGAACGCGCAGGTCACCGCCATCGACGGCAGCGTGGTCTATGGTTCGGCCAAGTCGTTCCAGATCCGCCTCGCGCCCGGGACGGCCGGCGACTTCGACCTCGTCGACTTCATCGTCCCGGACGCCAGCGGCGGCGCCGACGGCGGGGTGGCGATCGACCTCGGCGGAAACACTCGCGCCAACGCGGTGTTCCTGGCCGCCGTCAACAACTCGGGCATCGGCAGTGCGGTGATCAACCTGGAGGGCCTTGTGACCGCCCAGGCGGCCAAGGCCGACGGCGGCGATATCGTGTTGTCCGGCGGCGGCGGCATCGTGAATCGCCTGCCCGGCCCGGCGCTGGCGAACGCCTCGGCCACGGACATCTATCTCAACAAGGCGACGGCCTCGCGCGACGTCCGCATGAGCAATGTGGGCCGCATTTTCGGCCGGCCGTGGGTGCGCCCGCCCGAAGAACTCGAAGATCCGCCGACCATCGCGCAGGACGAGGACTGCAACCTGCTTCCACGCGGGTGCGAGGAAGAATCCAACGGCAACGGGTTCGGCTTCGCGCCCCTCGAACCCTCGGCCGAGGACGCCGCCATCGTGGCCTCGCTGTTCGACCCGACGGCCATCTCGTCGCTCAGCGCCGGCCGAGACGCCGCGATCGCCGCCACCGCAAGCATCGAGCTGGGTCGGGTCAATACGGCGCGGGACATCGCCGTCACCGGGGCCGACATCAAGGCCAACGGCCTGATCGCCGGCGGCGGGCTCAACGTTGCCTCGACCAAGGGCGAGATCGTCCTGGCCGCCGCCGGGGTCATGGGCGACGGCGTCATCACGGCAAAGACCGACGCGCGCATCGAGTCCATGACCGCGCCCAAGGGGCTGACCGTCACCTCCGGCCGCGACATTTCGGTCGGGGACGGCACGGGCGCCGCCTCCGGGACCATCACCCTCTCCGCGCCGCAGAACGTGACCGTGAACCTGGCCTCGGGCCGGATCGACGCCGTGACGGCCGGCGGCGTGGTGAACCTGCGCGGCGCGGCCGACGTTGGCACGATCACCGCCCCCCGCGTCCTGGGCCTCGCCTCCAGCATCCGGATCGGCACCGTGACGACGCAAGGCGACCTGTACCTCATCGCGTCCAGCGGCGACGCCCTCGTAGGAACGGCCACGGCGGGCGACGACATCTACCTCCGCGCGACCCATGGCGTAGCCTCGCTGACCACCGCCACGCTCACCGGCGCCGGCGCGGACACCGTGGGGGTGAGTTTCGCCGGCAATCCCGACACGGCCGGCAACGGCCGCGTGGTGCAGGTGGAATCGACGGATCTGGACGCCCGGTTGGGCCTGGGCTCCGGCGGCGTCACCGGCGCCACGGTCGTCACGGTCCTGGCGGGCCAGGACGCGGCGGTCGAAGTGCTGACCCCGACACCAGGCGCCTTCTCCGTGACCGCGACGCGCGACGCCACGGTGCGCGCGCCAACCGTGACGCTCGACTCGGTGACGGCCGGTCGCGACCTGTCGGTCGGCAGCACCACGGGCGACTTCACCCTGACGAACGCGCTCACCGCCGTGCGCAACATATCCGTCAGCGCCGCCGGCGCACTGATGGTCGCGGACGTGCGGGCGGATTCCGGCTCGGTCTCGCTGACAGGCGCCACGGTGACGGCCGGCAACGTCTCCGCCAGCGAGGACCTGACTCTGCGCGCCCTGAGCGGCGGCGTCACCACGGCCAGCTACAAGACCGGCCGCGACCTGATCGTTCAGGGTTCGTCGCTGTCGCTGGGCTCCGCGATCGGCGCAGTTCCTCGTGATCTTTCCATTACTTCCAACGGCGACTTCACGTCGACATCGCCACTTAGCGCAGGCCGGAACCTGATCCTCGACGTGTCGGGCAAGGCCACCCTGGGCGCCACGACGGCGGCCAACTCGATCCGCATCCTGGCCGGGGACCTGGACCTCACCGGGACACTGACGGCGCCCAGCGCCCAGATCGAGTCCCGGAGCGGCGCGATGCGCGTGGGCGGGACCGCGGACGGCGGGTCGGGCTTCGTGTTCGACAACACCGACTTCGGTCAGTTGCGCGTGACCGGCGTGACGCGCTTCTACGCCGGCTCGACCACGGGATCGGCGCGCGGCGACCTGACGCTGCAGGCGCTGGCGATCAACCCGGCCAATACGCCCAGCGTCAGTTTCCTCGTGGGATCCGCCAACACGGCCAACGTCCAGGGCGCCGTGGCGCCGACCACCAGCGGCGGAATCCTGCGCATCGGGGATGCGACCGACCTCGCCTGGCGGCCGAGCTCGATCCTGGTGAGCGGCTCGCTCGGCGCGGCGACCTTCGCCAACAACGGCGCCAGCTACACCGGCATCCGCGCGTTCGACGAGGTGCGGCTGGCGGCGCGGCAGGACATCCTGTTCGGCTCGCCCCGGTTCATCAGCCTGATCCAGGGCACGGCCATCGCGGACATCGACATCGCCAAGGGGCTCCCCGCAGGGGTGGTTCCGGTCGGCGACGAGGTCGGCAAGGTCTTCGTCTCGACCGGCCGGCTCGAGGTCTCGGCCGACGGCAAGGCTGTCCAGCAGAACACCGCCCTCCCCGGAACCGGCGGCACTGCAGGCCTGTACTTCACCGGCGCGTTCACCCCTGCGCTGATCATCGACCCGCCGCGGCTGGTGGAGCTGTGGGGCGCCATCGCAGGCTCCGACGGGCGGGTGACCACCGGCGCGGCGGCGGGCAGCGGCATCTCCTTCACCGTCGTGGACACCAATGGCCAGCCGACCACCCGGCCTGACGGCGCGAGCTATCGGTTCAACGCCTGCGACGTGGGGACGACCAACTGCCCCGTCATCTCGGCGCCGGCGTCGGGGGGCAGCGGCGTCTCGGGCGACATGAACTCGGGCGTGCTCACGGCCCGCGACCTCCTCGGCGACGACGTCGAGGCGGGGATCGAGGCCCTCTCCTCCGAAAGCCTGGCCAGCCCGCCGGTGCTCCTGGGGGTGGCCGAGCCGCCAGCCGATGAGATCATCACCGACCCGGTCGTCACCGGGACAGGCAGCGAAGAAATCTGGCGCAAGCGCAGGCAGACGAAATGATCCGTAAGAGCCTTATCCTGGGTCTTGGCGGCGCGGTCGTGATGACGGCGCTGACCACGGCGGCCGGCGCCCAGACCCGGGCCGACCTGATCCCGCTGGGCCAGAGCGCCGCCTCCGGCGCCGTCTGCCAGGCCGTGCGCGACTATGACGACCCCGTGGTCCAGGCCGCAGGCCGTCGCGCCTGGAGCATCCGCTGCCGGGGCTGGGAAGGCAGCCTGGGTCGGCTCTACGCCCTGCCGAAGGCGCAGGACGCGGACGCCTGGGAAGCCGCGCTGGGCGCGCGGGCGCAGTGCTCGGCCGGAAAGCCCGGGTCGGTCGCCAGCGTCGGCCCGGTGAGCCGTCGAGCCTGCCGCAGCGCCGCGGGCCAGGCGCCCTATGTGGTCTATTCCGCCGGAAAGGGCGGCCGACTCTATGCCGCCGAAGGCGCGGCCCAGATCGCCGACGTCCTGGAGACGGGGCTGAAGGTGGTGTCCGGCGCGGCCAAGCCGCCCGCGCAGTCTCAGGTGCAGACCTCCGCCGCCAGCGCCGAGATCGCCGCCGACTTCGGCGGGGCCACGGGTGGCCTCGCCCGCTCGCAAGCCGCCGCCGCCGCCGACCCCAACCGGCTGCGCGCCCGCGGCTACGTCCAGAACAACGAATGGCGCTTCGAGCAGGCGGAGACCGACTTCCAGGCCTTGGTCGCCGACGCGGAGGCGCGCCGCGCACCGCCCGCCGAGATGGGCGAGGCGCTGTTGAACCTGGCGCTCAACGTCTCGAACAACGGCCGCTTCGCCGAGGCCGACCGGCTGTTCCGCGACGCCGACGCCCAGGTGGCCGCGTCCGGCGACCCGCTGCTGGCGACCCGGGCGCGGACCTACCGCGCCCTGCACCAGCGCAACGCCGGCCGCTTCGCCGACGCTGTCACCACCGCCCAGGCGGCGTTGCGCGCCAGCGACGAGATCCGCGCGGCCCGCGGCCTCGCCACCGGCGGACCCACCGTGACCCAGGCGGCGGACGGTCTGGCTATCGGCGGCGACCTCGCCGCGGCGCTCAACAACCGGCCCGGCGGGCGCGACGTGATGGGCGCGAGCCGTGTCACCGCGGCCGACCGTCTCGCCGTTCAGGACGCCCAGGCGCTGGAGGTGATGGGGTCCTCGCTCGCCGCCCAGGGCGACGCCGCAGGGGCCCGCGAGGCTCTGGCCCGCGCCAGCCGCACGCTGGCGACGGCCGAGGCCAACGGCGCGCTCAACGTCTGGCTCCGCGCGCGCATCGAGGCGGATCTGGCCGAGATCGACATGGACCAGGGCCAGCCCGCACAGGCGATCGGCAAGTACAACAGCGCCCTGCGCACCCTGCGTGTCCGGCACGCCGGCACCGCCGCCGAGGGCGGCCTGCTGCTGGACCTGGGCCGCGCGCAAGCCGGCGCCGGACAGGAGGACGCCGCGCTCGCCACCTATGCCCGCGCGTTCGAGCTCTTTCAGGCGCAGCGCGGCGCCCTGGGCGCCTCCGCGGACGACGCGGCGCCCTACTTCGATCTGCTGCTGAAGCGCATCGACAGCGACCCCGCGCGGGCTGCCGACTACAAGGCCCGCTTCTTCGCCGCCGCCACCAGCGTGGTCTCGAACGCCACGGCCCAGACCGTCTCGAAGCTGGCTGCACGCGTGGCCTCCGGCGACAGCGCCGTCACCGGCCTGGTCCGGGCGCTGGAGGACACTCGCCGCGAGCTGCGCGCCACCGAGGCGCAGACGGCCGCCCTGCAGGCGCAGAACGCCTACGAGGGACAGGCGCGGACGGATCTCGAGGCGCGCCTGAAGGCCTTGCAGGAACAGTCCGACGCCCTGGAGGCCCAGCTTCTGGCGGCCAACCCGCGCTATGCCCAGCTCGTCTCGTCCGAGGCCTCGCTGGCGGACCTGCAGAAGTCGCTGGGCGCGGACGAGGTCTATGTGAAGCTGCTCCTGCTCGACAGCCGCGGCTACGGCCTGCTGGTCACCCCGACGAGCGCCAAGCCCTATGCGATCGCGCTGAACCGCGGCACGGCGGGCGCGGCGGTCCGCCGGCTTCGCGCGCCGTTCGAGGCCGAAGACTCCCTGCCCGCCTTCGACGTGGCGGCCTCCTACAGCCTGTTCCAGCAGCTCTTCGGCCCGGTGGCCGCCGAGGTCACGGCCGCCCGCCACCTGGTGTACGAGCCCGACGGCGCCCTGATCTCGCTGCCGGTGGGCGCCCTGGTGACAGCCGATCCGTCGGCCATCCTGGCGGGGGTGACCCGCGGAAGCGACCCGGACTACCGCAAGGTGGCCTGGCTGGGCGGCAAGGTGGATTCCGCCCTGGTGCTGTCGGCCGCCTCGTTCATGCAATCCCGGGCCTTCGCCCCGTCGCGCGCCAGCAAGAGCTTCCTCGGCTTCGCCGACCCTGCGACACCGGCCCGCTCGGACCGGCGGGCCTACGCCTCGGTGGTGCGGCGCTCGGTGAGCCTGCGGACGGAACGCGACCTCGGCGACATCTGCGAGAACACCCGCCTCGCCCTGCTGCAGATGCCGGCCCTGCCCGACACCGCCGACGAAGTGCGCCAGGTGGGCGCCAGCATCGCGGGCGCCGCGGGTGAGCAGATCGTCGTCGGCCAAGCCTTCACCGACGACAGCGTGAAGGGTCGCAAGGATCTGTCCGACTACAAGGTGCTCTACTTCGCCACCCACGGCCTGCTGCCCCAGCCGTCGGCCTGCCTGCCCGAGCCGGCGCTGATGACCTCGGTCGGCGGCGGCGACTCCGACGGCCTGCTGGACGCCAGCGAGATCCTGGACCTGAAGCTGGACGCCGACCTGGTCGTGCTGTCGGCCTGCGACACGGGCGGCGCGGGCGGTGAGGCCGCCACCAGCGGCCTACAGGGGGGCGGCGAGGCCCTCGGCGGCCTGACGCGCGCGGTGATCTACGCCGGCGGCCGCTCGCTGATCGTCTCGCACTGGTCGGTGGACTCGGTGGCCACGGTGCGGCTGATGACGGGGATGTTCTCCGCAGCCTCGCCCACCAAGGCCGGCGCCTTGACCAAGGCCCAGGTCGCCCTCCAGCAGAGCGAGCAGTTCTCGCATCCCTATTACTGGGCGCCCTTCACCATCGTCGGCGACGGCTCGCGCCCCCTTCCGGGCGCGGCGAGCCAGGCGGCGGACCGGTAGCCGGCCCCCGAGGGCGACAGATGGCCAACGCCGCCCTCCAGTTCAGCGGCGAGCCGTACGACGCCTCCGGCCCGCGACCCATGGGCCGCAACGCGGCCGGCGAAGGCTTCCTGCGGGGTTTCCTGCAGCACGCTGAGGTCGAGCGCTTCCACCTCTGGAACGTCCACGGCGAGGACCAGGGCAAGCTGGAGGCCCTGCTGCGGCGGCTGGGCGCGCCCGACAAGCCGATCACGTGGCTGGCCCGTGCAGACCGGGCCGGTCTGGCCAAGGCCGGCGCGGTGCACATCCCGACGCCGGAGTTGAAGGACGAAGCCTGGGCCCGGCGGGCTCTGGGCGGCCATGCCTACTCGATTACCGGCGTAACCCACACCATCGCCGAGACCCGCATCCTCGACGAGATCGGCGCGCTCCTGCTCGCACCACTGCAGCCATGGGACGCGCTCGTCTGCACGTCAACTTCCGTCCGCAACGCCGTGGAAGTACTGCTAGAATCCGTCGCGGCATACCTGCAGGAGAGGCTCGGCGCCGCGCGCATTCCGCCAGCCCAGCTCGTCACCATCCCCCTGGGCGTACACACCTGCGACTTCGACGCGAATCCCGGGGTTCGCCGCCGCTGGCGCGACGAACTCGGCATCTCCGCCGATGCGCCCGTCGCCCTGTTCACCGGCCGGTTCAACCTCTCGACCAAAATGCACCCCGGACCCATGGGCCTAGCCCTGCAGGAGACCGCCCGGCGGCTGGGCCGACCGGTGTACTGGTTGCTGTACGGCGGCGCCCGGCGCCCCACGGACGAGGAAGCGTTCCGGACCGCCGCCGCGGCCTTCGCCCCCGATGTCGAACTGCGCTTCGTCGAGCACGCCTCGGCCCGGACGCGAGACGAGATCGCCAGCGCCGCCGACGTCTTCCTGTCGCTGTCCGACAATATCCAGGAGACGTTCGGCCTGACGCCGATCGAAGCCATGGCCGCCGGCTTGCCCTGCGTGGTCAGCGACTGGGACGGTTATCGCGACACCGTGCGGCATGGTATCGACGGCTTCCGCATCCGTACGACGGCGCCACGGCCCGGCCTGGGCTCCGACCTGATCTACGCCTACGCCCAGCGCCTGGTGAGCTACGACGCCTATGCGGCGGCCGCTTCGACGTTCGCTGCCGTCGATATCGGCGAGACCGCCGAGGCGCTGACCTCGCTGTTCGCCGATCCCGACCTGCGACACCGTATGGGCCAGGCTGCGCGGACGCGCGTGCGGGAGGTCTTCGACTGGCGCGCGGTGATCCCACAGTACCAGGCCCTCTGGGCGGAACTCGAACGTCGCCGGGCCGCCGCGGCCGCCCAACCGGCGCTGGAAAACCCCTATCGGCCCGACCCCTTCCGCATGTTCGCCGCCTATCCGACGGCAGCGCTTTCGGCCTCCGACACCGTGGCGCTGGCCGCGCCATTCGATCGCGAGGCGATCGTCGCCGTATTGGGCCATCCCTCCGCCCATGCCGACGCCGCGCGCCTGCCCAGCCTGGATGAGGCGCTCCAGCTCCTGGAGTCGCTGGCGACTGGGCCGCGCACGGTCGGCGCGCTCCTGGCGGAGACGTCTCCGGAGCGCCGGCCGTTCATCGAGCGCGGCTTGGTCTGGCTGATCAAGTTCGGGCTCTTGCGTCTGTGCGGCGCAACGCCGCGTACATGAGACACAAGGCCGTGGTTCAGGTTCCGTTCAGGGCTGCCATGTGGTAGTTCCGCGCCTGACACGGGAACGTACCAGGACTTCCTTCGGGGTAAGACAGATGCGCAAGCTACTGATTGGCGTTGCATTTTCTCTGGCGGTAGGCGGAACTGCCGCGGCCAGCGACTACATCGTGGTGAATTCGACCGACCCGGGCTTCAAGCGCGGCCAGGCCTTCGACGCGGGGGCCAAGGTGGCGCTGGGCGCCGGCAAGACCCTGACCCTGATGCGAGCCACGGGCGAGGTGGTCACCCTGCGCGGCGCGGCCGCCGGCGCGACCAT
The DNA here is from genome assembly GCF_001557235.1 of Phenylobacterium sp. CCH9-H3. Taxonomy (GTDB): domain Bacteria; phylum Pseudomonadota; class Alphaproteobacteria; order Caulobacterales; family Caulobacteraceae; genus Phenylobacterium. Next base: position 10,746 of record NZ_LSJI01000035.1, read on the forward strand.
TCCAGGCGCCCGCCTGGCGGCCGCCGACAGCGCGCGTTTCGAGACGCTGCGTTCGCTGGTGGAGCCGCCGCCGACCGGGCGCACCTTCGGGGCCCGCCGCGGCGGCATCTGCCCGGCGGTGGAAACCCTCACCAACCTGGACGACATCGTTCGCACGGCAGAATCCAGCGGATGCAAGACCGTCGCCCGCCAGGCGCTTGACGCCTACCTCGCGAAGGGCGCGACCTCGAACAACTGATCCTCCCGACCAAGGTGGGGCGACCGAGGGCCGGCGGGACGCATCGAAGCGTCCGCCGGCCTTTTTCGTGGGCTATCAGCCAACGTCGGTTAACCATGCCCGTTAGGGCTAATCGAACGACGGCTGTGGCGTTCTGCCGCGGATGAAGCTCCACCGCGCCATCGCCGCCGCGATGCGGGGCCTGCGGGCGTCTTCGCGGGCCCTCGCGAGCGTGGTCGCCTGCGTTTGCACGATGACCGTGACTTCGCCAGGAGCCGCGCAGGAGCTGGCGAGCGAAGCCCCGCCCGCGGCGACTATCCACGCCCCGCTCGACAAGGGCGTCGGCCTGCGGGCCGAAGGCGCGGTCGGCAAGGTCGTGGTGGCCCAGCCGGAGACGGCGCGGGTCGGGCCGGCGCCCGACGGCCTCTACGTCATCGGGAGCCAGATCGGCTCAACCAACCTTCTCGTCTACGACCGCGAAGGCCACCTCACCCAGAATTTGGACATCCACGTGGGCTACGACGCCCAGGCGCTGCGGGACCTGCTCGCGGAGGCGCTTCCCGGCGAGCCGATCACCGTGAAACAGCTGTCGAGCAGCCTCTTGCTGGAGGGCGAGGTGTCCAGCCCGTCTGTCGCCGCGATCGCCGAGCGGCTGGCCGACCAGGTGGCGCCCGACGCCGTGATCTCGCGCCTCCATGCCCGCGCCGCCCAGGTGCTACTCGACGTGCGGATCGTGGAAGTGAGCCAAAGCGGTTTGCGGGACGTCGCCGCCGCCGTGCGCGTCACCAACGGCCCGGACCTCACCGTGGCGACACGCGGCGAGCCTATCGGCTTGGACCCGCCCTTCGGAATCGCTGCGTTCACCGCGCGCGAAGGCCGGTTGCGGCTGGACGCGGCGTTGCAGGCGCTCGAGGCCAACGGGCAGTTGCGGGTGGTCGCCGAGCCGTCGCTCGTCGCTCTGTCGGGTGAGATCGCCTCGTTCCGGGCGGGCGGCGAGTTTCCCTTCCCGGTCCCGCAGGACCTCGACAAGATCGCCATCGAGTTCAAACCGTACGGGGCGGCCATGACGGTCCGGTCGGTGATCCGCGAGAACGGGACAATCCGGGTCGCGCTCGACGCGGAACTTAGCGACATCGACCCGTCCGTCTCACTGCGTGTCTCCGGCTTCAACGTCCCTGCCCTCAGGACGCGCCGCGCCGCCACGGTCGCCGATCTGCGCGACGGCGAGACGTTCATGATCGCCGGACTGCTAGAGGAGAGTTCGGAACGCAGCGCCCGCGACGTGCCGTTCATCGGCCGTATCCCGATCCTTGGCCGCGCCCTGGCGCCGTTCATGGGCGCGTCGCGAAGAAAGGAGGCGCGGCGCGAGCTTGCGATCCTCGTGACGCCCCGAACCTCGAGTCAGGTGTCGTCCCCCCTCAACGAGCGGGCGGTCCTGGCGGACGCACGGCCCTCTCCCGTCGCCCCGCCGCCCTCCGCAACGGCCGCGCGTCCAAGGGCCTCGCCGCTGCGTGCGCTGGCGGCGGACATCCGCGACGTGCTGCGGCCGCCGACGCGCTGGGCCAGGCAGGCCGCATCACGCTTCGCCGCCGCGTTCCGGGAGCGCGCCTGAGCGGCCGACTCGTGCAAGGCTCCACGAGGTCTGCTCGTGGAGAGTCCCCGTGAGGCTGCTCGTCTTCGCCACCATCGCCTTATCCGCCGCCAGCGCCACCGCGCAGGCCGGTTCGATCGTCGTGCTCGGCCCGGCCGCGCCGCCGGCCGCCGGTGAGCCCCGCTGCGTCGCCACGCCTGGTGCGGCGGGCGCCGATCTCGAGTGCGTGGTGACGCTGCCCGTCTCCACCGACGGGGCGGGAAGCCCTGCGCCCAACCGCATCCTGATCCGAACGATCTTCACCGAGGCCCGATGCGCCTCGTCACAGCCCCAGGTGGTCCAGATGAGGCCGGAGCCGATCGTCAGGGGCCTGCCGGTCGTGGAACATGCGCCACCGCGGCAGAGCTGCCCTTCGTAGGCGAGTCCGCTTGCCTGCCCCCACGACGCGTGTCCCACTCCGGACATGCGCCGGCTTAACCTTAACGCATTGTGGATGTGGCCGCTCCTGGCCGTCTTCGTGCTGATCCTCATGAGCTTCGACAGCCCGTTCCGGCTGGCCCTCGCGGGCTTCATGCTCGCGGCGCAACGGCCCGTATGGCGGCTGATCCATTCCCTGGACCCCGCCCCGGCGAAAGTCGCTGACCGCTCCCGTCGCCTCGCAAGCTAACCGCCCTCGTCAGTCAGGTGGCGTCTCGCGCGCATAGAAACGGATAACTTTCCAGCCTAACACGCTAACATATATGGCCTTTGTTCGCGGGTCAGGTCTCGCAGCGGGGCCGGAGGCGACGGTGGTCCAAGTGGACCGTGCCGGCCGGACGCGGCCCGCGCGATCCCCAGCGATCGGTCAGCCAGGCCACGGTCGCCGCCCGAGACTCAGAACCAGGCCCGAAGGCCCGCCACGACCCGGGCCTCCTCCACGTCTTCGCCGCCGGCGCGGGCAAAGCGGGCCGTGTCGCCGACCTTGCGGCTCCAGACAACGCCTACATAGGGCGCGAACTCGCGCTTGATCTCATAGCGCATTCGCAGGCCGATCTCCGCGTCCGTGAGGCCCGAACCGACGCCGCGGGCGGGAACGTCCTCGGCCGCGAAGTTGAGTTCGGCACGCGGTTGAAGCACCAGGCGCTGGGTCAGCCGGAAATCGTAGGACCCTTCCACGCGTCCCAGCAGCTCCCCCTTTTCGGAGAGGAACAGCGCGCCTTCGGCTTCGAACCAGTACGGCAGCAGGGTCTCAAGACCGAGCACGGCATAGGTGCGCTGCGGCCCAGGCTCGAAATCGTGCCGAACGCCCAGTTGCAGATCGGTGTAGACGCCGACGGCGCGGGAATAGAGCACCTGCCCCTCGGCTTCCTCCGCGCCGTCGTCCCAACTCCCCTCGCCCTCCGTTTTCAGCACCACGCGGTTCACGTCGCCGCCGAACCAGGCTTCCAGGTCCCAATGGTAGCCCCCTCCGGAGCCCAGGACCGCCTCGGACATGTTCAGCATGACCTTGGACAGCTGTGCTCCGCCGTGCTCGCGCCTCAAGACCGCACGGCCCTCGGCCATGGGCGCGGCGCCGTAGACCCGGTCCGCGGCGGGTTCGACCGGCGGCGCAGGAGGGTCCTGCGTCCCGACCGGCAGATCGCCGCCCTTGCGCGTCGCGCTCGGCGTCACCTGGTGTCCCGCATGAGGATCGAAGGGGCCGGCCGGCTCCGCCGCAGGCATTGCGTGGCCGGCGTGCGGATCGGCTTTCGGCGCCGGTGCGGGCATCGCGTGGTCGGCGTGAGGGTCGGGCGTCTGGGCGAGGGCCGGCGCGCCTGAGAGCGCGGCCGAAAGGGCGAGCCAGATCAAGCGGTTCATGCCGCAGCTCCGTCCAGCGGCCGCACCGCGAACACTTGGAACATCCCCGCATGCATGTGGTACATCATGTGGCAGTGGAAGGCCCAGTCGCCCGGCTCGGCGGTGATGTCGAAACTCACCTTCCCTCCGGGCAGCACATTCACCGTGTGCTTGCGTGGCATGTGCCCCACCGGCCCATGGGTCAGTTCGAAGAAATGGCCATGCAGGTGGATGGGATGGGTCATCATGGTGTCGTTCACCAGGGTGACCCTGACGCGCTCGTTCGTGCGGAAGCTGTAGGGCTCTGGACCGTCGCTGAACTTCATCCCGTCGAAGCCCCAGATGAACCGCTCCATGTTGCCCGTAAGGCGGATTTCCAGGCCGCGTGACGGCGCCCGCGTGTCTGGATTGGGTTCCAGGGCGATGAGGTCCGTATAGACCAGCACGCGGTGGCCGACGCTCTCCAGACCCTGGCCGGGCTCTCCGGTGCGATCGATGGGCGAAGGGGCGATCGACTGCACGCCGGGGCCCATCGTCACCTGGGGCGCATTCCGGGCGTCGCGCATGGACATCTCCATGTCGCCCATCGCGTCGGATCCGCGCACGCGCGGCCGCGCCATCCCTGGCGCGGCCTGAACGGCGGCGGGGGGGCCGTGCCCCATCGCCGCGTGGTCCATGCCCGGCGCGGGCGGCCCGCCGCCGTGGCCGGCGTGCATCGACATGTCCATGCCCATGTCCTTCATCGTCCCGAGCGGCCGTTCGCGCAGGCGCGGAACCGCTGCGCTCATGCCGGGACGCGGCGCCAGGGTCGCCCGGCCCATTCCCGAACGATCCACCGCCTCGGAGACGAGCGTGTACGCGCGATCTTCCATCGGCTGGACGACCACGTCGTAGGTCTCGGCGTTGCCGATCTGGAACTCGTCGACCTCGACCGGCCGCACGTTCTGGCCGTCCGCGGCGACGACCGTCAGCTTCAGACCCGGAATGCGGACGTTGAAGATGGTCTGGGCGCCGGCGTTGATGAACCGAAGGCGGACTCGCTCGCCGGGCGTGAACAGCGCCGTCCAGTTGTCCTCAGGCCCGTGACCGTTGATCAGAAACTTGTAGGCTGCCCCGGTGACGTCGGAGATGTCGGTGGGGTCCATGAGCATCCTGGACCACGTCATTCGCTCCTGCAGCGTCTGGTCCTTGCCCGCCAGCAGGCCGGCGATGGTCTGGCGTTGATGATTGAAGGTCCCCGACTGCTGCTTGAGCCGCTGGAAGATGCGGTGAGGGTGCATGAAGCTGAAATCGGAGAGCACGACCACGTGCTCCCGGTCGTAGGCCACCGGATCAGGCCCGATGGGGTCGATGACGATGGGGCCGTAGTGCCCCTCCTGCTCCTGCAGTCCCGAGTGGCTGTGATACCAGTAGGAGCCGCTCTGGATGATCGGGAACTCGTACACGAAGGTCTCGCCCGGCTTGATGCCGGGGAAGCTCACGCCGGGCACGCCATCCATCTCGAACGGCACCAGCAGCCCGTGCCAGTGGATCGACGTGTCTTCACGCAGGGTGTTCGTCACGGAGAGGCGGACGTTCTGGCCCTGCTTCAGGCGGATCAGCGGCGCGGGCACGACGCCGTTGATGGCCACCGCATGCCCCCGGCGGCCATCGATGGTCAGCGCGCTGTGGCCCACGGTGAGCTTGATGTCCTCCCCGGACAGGGTCGGTCGCGCGGGCAGACCGGGGGTGGCGCTCCGGGCCCAGTCCGGCAACAGACCGGCGGCGGCTACCCCGCCCCCGGCCAGAGTGACGCCCCGCAGCAGCTCGCGGCGGCTGAAAACACTTCGCATCGTCCGTCCCACAGATATTGAACCCATCCCGGTGGCTCGGAGCGACATGCCCGCCATACCCACCCGATCCTTCACACTCCTCAAGACGCCCCCGAAGCGGGCGCGCTCGAAGCTGCCGCTGAAATCCGTCAATCGACCCGGACGCCGCGCCGCGGATCAGCTGCGGAGCCTGTCCATCAGTTCGACCAGCTCCGCCGTCTTGCGATCGCGCTCGACCGTATCGCCGCTCGCCATCGCGTCGGCGACGCAGTGCTCGAGATGCGTCTTCAGGAGCTCGGTCTCCACACGACGAAGCGCCGCCCGGACAGCGTGGAGCTGGGTCAGGATGTCGATGCAGTAGCGGTCCTGCTCCACCATGCGGGCGATGCCGCGGACCTGTCCCTCCACCCGGCTCAGCCGGTTGAGCAGGCGCGGCTTGTCCGTGCGTTCCATCAAGGTCTCCTGGCTGGCGCGGCAATATACGCGAGGCGACACTTTGCACAATGCCCCATGGGGGTATAAGTCGATGGGGACAGGAGACCGCCTATGCCCGATCGCCATCGCGAGCGCGAAGACGCTCTTGACGCCGGCGCCACGCCGGAAAGCCCGCTCGGGACCGTGATCGACCCCGTTTGCGGGATGACGGTCGACGCCGCGGCTTCCACGTACCGGGCGGAGCACGAAGGCCGCCTTTTCCGCTTCTGTTCAGGGGGTTGCCGCGCCAAGTTCGTCGCCGACCCCACGAAATACCTCGCGGGCGATCGTGCGCCGGCCGCGCCGGCTCGCCGCGATGCGATCTACACGTGCCCGATGCATCCGCAGATCCGTCAGGAGGGCCCGGGCGCCTGCCCGATCTGCGGCATGGCGCTGGAGCCTGAGACCGCGACCGCGGACAGCGGTCCGAACCCGGAGCTGGCCGACATGACGCGGAGGTTCTGGATCGGCCTGGCCCTCGCCTTGCCAGTCCTTGCGCTGGAGATGGGCGGACACGTCTTCGACCTGCACCGCTGGATCTCGCCTGCGACATCCAACTGGGTTCAGTTCGCCCTGGCGACGCCGGTCGTGCTGTGGGCCGGCTGGCCGTTCTTCGGGCGGGGCGCAGCTTCGTTGCGCTCCCGCAACCTCAACATGTTCACCCTGATCGCCATGGGCATCGGGGTGGCGTGGGCCTACAGCGTCGTGGCCACGCTGGCGCCGCAGATCTTTCCACCAGCGTTTCGCCGCAGCGACGGCAGCGTGGCGATCTACTTCGAAGCCGCCGCCGTGATCACGGTCCTCGTGTTGCTGGGCCAGGTGCTGGAGCTCCGCGCGCGCGAGCAGACCTCCGGCGCCATCAGGGCGCTTTTGGACCTCGCGCCCAAGACCGCGCGGCGCGTGCGGCCCGACGG
>NZ_LSJI01000036.1 GCF_001557235.1 Phenylobacterium sp. CCH9-H3
GAGGCCGACCGCCGCGTGGCGGTGCTGGTCGACCGGGTAGCGCGGCAGGTCCAGTTTCGGTAGCGGATCCGCCGCCTTCCGCCCCCGCATGTCCACGTCCTGCACCGCCGTGACCTCTGGCCCGAGGAAAGCGCCGGCAAGCTGGCCGGCGGTCTGGTCGTCGCCTCCGCCGTTCTGCCGCAGGTCCAGGATCAGCCCGTCGGTCTCGGCCAGCAGGGCGAAGGCCGCCTTCAGTTTCGGCCCAGCCAGGTCCCACGGGTAGAAGCTGGTCAGCCGAAGATAGCCGACGTTCCCCTCCAGCACGCGCACCTCGCGGACCCCGGCGTTGACCTTGCGGCTCTCGGCCCGCCAGGCGGTGAGCCAGTCGTCGCCGGTGTCTTCGCCGCCCGGGCGTTCGAAATGGAAGTGGCCGTCATAGACGTCGAGGTCGCGGTTGAAGCGGGCCATGAACGCATCGCGGTCCTGGCAGACGTCGCCGTATCGTCCCGCCCGGGCCCACGCCCGGACGTCCGCCGCGATCTGACTGGCCACGCGCACGTCGAGGTAGGTGCGGCCGATCACCTCGGCGGCGCTGTTGAGGGCGCGGGTCTGTTCGGGGCAGCCGGCGCCGATCGCGGCGGCAAGCAGTACGCTGGAGATCATGAGGCGAAACCCGGTTGGATATATAACAGCGCTAATATATTATCCCCCGACATGACAAGGGCCGACTCCAGCCTGGGCACGCTTCTCCGCAACCTGATCGACGCCCTGGACGGCGACGTCGAGCGTGCCTACGCGGCGGCAGGGCTCGACTTCCGTCCGCGGTTCACGCCGGTGGTCCGGCTGCTGGCGGCGGAAGGGGCTTTGCGCATCAAGGACTTGGCGGCCCGCGTGGGCCTCAGCCATTCCGCCCTCAGCCAGACGGTGGGCCAGCTCGTCGCCCAGGGTTGGGTGCGGCTGGAGCCGGGCGCCGACGGCCGCGAGCGGGTGGCCCGCCTGACCCCGCGCGCCCTCGGCGCCCTGCCCGACCTGCAGCGCTGCTGGGCCGCCACCGCCGAGGCGGCCGCCTCTCTGGACGCCGAGCTCGGTCTCGACCTGGAAGACGTGGCCCGCGGCGCCCTGGCCGCTCTCCAGCGCCGATCCTTCCGGTCTCGCATTGAAGAGGCCCGAGCCTCTACGGCCTGAGGACTGCGTCCAGCAGGCCGGGGAACCGCGCCTCGACCTCGTCCCGCCGCAGCCGGTTCATGTGCGTCGTGCGCTCGCCACGGGTTTCCACCAGGCCGCTGTCCCGCAGCACCCGGAAGTGGTGGGACATGGTCGATTTCGGCCGGTCGCCGTCCAGGGCGGCGCACGTCTGTTCGCCGTTCCGCGCCAGCGACCGCACCACCTCCAGGCGCACGGGATCGCTCAGCGCATGCAGCATGCGCGTGAGCTCGAACGCCTCCGGCGGCGGGTGATGAAAGCGGCTCATCCCTTGCGTCCTCGTTCCGGCGTCCCATCTACCGTTTGTTCGATTATTTTCGAATAAGCAAACAACAGACGAGAGATAAGCACGATGGCGGCCCTTTTCGACCCCTTCACGCTGAAGGACGTGACCCTTCGGAACCGCATCATGGTCTCGCCCATGTGCCAGTACTCGGCCGAGGACGGCCGGATCAACGACTGGCACTTCGCCCACCTGGCCGGCCTGGCCCGAGGCGGCGCGGGCCTGGTGGTGGCCGAGGCCGCCGCCGTCTCGCCGGAAGGCCGCATCACCCCCGCCGACGCCGGCATCTGGACCGACGCGCAGGCCGCGCTCTGGGCCCGGGCGGTCAAGCTCGTCGAGGCCGGCGGCGCCGTGCCCGGCATCCAGATCGCCCACGCCGGCCGCAAGGCCAACGCCAATCGCCCCTGGGAAGGCGACGACCACATCCCCCTCGACGATCCGCGCGCCTGGGAGACCCTGGCGCCATCCCCGGTCGCCCAGGGCGGCGGCCTCTGGCGCGTGCCGCGGGAGATGACCCTGGCCGACATCGCCCGGGTGCAGGCCGACTTCGTGGCGGCCGCCGCCCGCGCCCGGAACGCCGGCTTCCGCTGGCTGGAGCTGCACTTGGCCCACGGCTACCTGGCCCAGAGCTTCTTTTCCCGGCACGCGAACCGGCGCACCGACCAGTACGGCGGCGATTTCGAGAACCGCATCCGCTTCGCCCTGGAGACCGTGCGGGCCGTCCGCGAGGTCTGGCCGGCGAACCTGCCGCTCACCGCCCGCCTGGGCCTGATCGAGTTCGCGCCCGGCGACGATCTGGAGGAGTCGCTGGAATACGTCCGCCGCCTGAAGGCCGAGGGTCTCGATCTCGTGGACGTCAGCATCGGCTTCACCGCCCCGGACGCCGCCATCCCCTGGGGCCCCGGCTTCCTGGCGCCGCTGTCGGGCCAGGTCCGCGCGGCGGCCGCCATCCCCACCGCGACCAGCTGGTACATCAGCGAGCCGCAGCAGGCCGAGGCTATCGTCGCGTCCGGCCAGGCCGATCTGGTCGCGCTCGGCCGCCCGCTGCTGGAAGACCCGCACTGGCCCTATCGCGCCGCCCGCGAGCTGGGGGTCGAGAAGGCCGCCTGGACCACCCTGCCGGCGCCCTACGCCCACTGGCTGGACCGCTATCGCCCCGCCCGCGACCCCGTCGCCCAGCCGGCGGACGTGGCCGCCTAGCGAGGCCGCTCGCGATTGCGGCGCGCCGGGATCCCGTTCTAAGCCGGACGGGCCAAACCGGAGCGCCGCATGACCGACCCCATCGCCCCCACCCTCCAGGCCACCCTGGGCCAGATCGAGGTCGTCAGCTGCCAGGACGGGCGGGCGGTGATCGCCTACGAGGTCGGGCCGCACATGTGCCACTCCGGCGGGGTGGCCCAGGGCGGCTTCGTCTGCGGCTGGATCGACGCGGCTATGGCGCACGCCTCCCTGTCCCTGGCGCCCGACGTGACGCCCATGTCGCTCGAGCTGAAGGTCAGCTACTTCGCCCCCGCCCGCCCGGGCCGGGTCACCGCCGAGGGATGGATCGAACGGCGCGGCCGCGCGACCTGCTTCGCGGAAGGGCGCCTCCTCGACCCCGCAGGCAATGTCCTGGCCAAGGCCAGCTCGACCATCCGCCTCATCCCCACCGCCGCCGTGGAAGCCAGCGCCCGCCGCGACCTGGGCCAGGCTGGGTAGGCGGCGCGCGGCGAGATTGACTTTCCCCGCCCGACCCGGCGCAATGGCGGGGAATGTTCACGCGCCCCGCATTTCGCCGGTTCCGCTGCCACGGCGGCACGCTCCTGGCAGGCTCCTAGCCCCGGGCCGACTCGCGCGCTGCGCCAGGTCCGGGGCGCAGCGACCACTCTATTCCCCATGTCCTGACGGACTGCGGCCGAGCCTCGGCGCGCGTCCGTCCGGCGTTTCCCAAGGATTTTCCCATGACCACCACCACCGCCCGCGCGCCTGCGCGCCCGCCCATCACCCTGAGCGAAACCGACGCCGAGCGGCTGACCGCCCTGGCCCTCCAGGCCGAGGACCGGACGCCCGAGCTCGCCGGCCTCCTGCTCGCCGAACTGGAGCGCGCCCGGATCCGGCCCGACGGCAAGACCGCGCCCGACGTGGTGGGCGTCGGCTCGAGCGTGGAGTTCGTCGATGAGGCCCACGGCGAGCCTCGCACCGTCCAGCTGGTCTGGCCAGGCGAGGCCGACATCGCCGCCGGCAAGGTCTCGGTTCTCACTCACGTGGGCGCCGGGCTGCTGGGCCTGTCGGCGGGCCAGTCGATCCTCTGGCCCGACCGCGACGGCCGCAAACGCGCCCTGCGGATCGTCAGCGTCCGCAGGGGCTGACCAGCCGCCAAAGGACCCAAGTTGCCTGCGCCGCGTTCCGGTGCGAACCGCAGCCAACAACCGGACCGATCATGGGCGAGCAGAACCGCAGAGCCGTCGAAGTGGAACCCCCGGCGGCCGGCGCCGCGCCGCAGCGCCCGCCGCACACGACGTCGCCCGCCCGGCAGGATGGTCCCCCGCCGGGCGCGCTCGGCCCCGAGGCTGACGAGCGCCAGACGCTGCGCCAGGCGCCGCCCACCGCCTCGCCGGGCGAGAGCGCCGAGGGCGACAGCATCGGCTGAAGCCCCGCCGGCGGCTCAGTCTTCCAGCGTGTAGCCGAGCTTCAGGGTCACCTGGAAATGGGCCACCTGCCCGTCCTCCACGTGGCCGCGCATCTGGGTCACCTCGAACCAGCGGATGTGCCGGCGGTTCTCGCTTGCCTTGCCGATCGCGGTGCGGATCGCATCGTCGATGGACGTCTTCGACGAGCCGACGATCTCGCTGACCCCATAGGTATTGTCTTCACTCATGCTGCCTCCGGCTCCTTTGGTGAAGCCTTGGAGCGCGCGCCGCCCCTGTCGGTTCCAGGGCGATGCGATGGCCGCACCGCGAAGCTGCGCCCTCGGCCAGGGGCGACCACCTCGTGCGTCAGGGCGGCCCGTCCCGCGCGTAGGCGTCATCGATGTCTGCCGACGACGGCTTGAATGACGCTACGGCGCACGTTCCGATAGGGCGGACAGACTGGGACCCGGCGGGGGCTCCCGCTCAACGCCAGAGGCTTACATGCAATTTGACGACGTCGTCCTCGGTCGCCGCAGCATTCGCGGCTACAAGCCCGACCCAGTTCCCCGCGAGCTGATCGAGGAGATCCTCACCCTGGCCATGCGGGCGCCCTCGTCCATGAATGTCCAGCCCTGGAACTTCTACGTCGTCACCGGCGAGCCGCTGGATCGCATCCGCGCCGGCAACACCGAGCGCAACCTCGCCGGCGTGCCCCACTCGCGCGAGTTCCGCGTCGGAAACGGTCGCGGCTTCGAAGGCAAGCACCGCGACCGGCAGGTCGGCGTGGCCAAGCAACTGTTCGGCGCCATGGGCATCGCCCGCGACGACAAGGAAGGCCGCCAGGACTGGGTGCTGCGGGGCTTCCGCCAGTTCGACGCCCCCGTCTGCATCATCGTCACCTTCGACAAGGAGCTGCAAGGCATGGACGATGCGCCCTTCGACTGCGGCGCCGTGGCCACCGCCCTCGTCAACGCCGCCTGGTCCCGCGGCCTGGGCGCCGTGATCAACAGCCAGGGCATCATGCAGTCGCCCGTGGTGCGCGAGCACGCCGGCGTCGCCGACGACCAGGTGATCATGAAGAGCATCGCCCTCGGCTGGCCGGACGAGACCTTCCCCGCCAACGCCGTCGTCTCCGAACGCAAGCCGGTCAAGGAAGCCGCCGTCTTCGTCGGCTTCGACGACTAGGGCGCCTCCCCCAGTTCCTCCCCAGTTCCTCCCCCCTCTGGGGAGGAACTGGGGAGGAACTGGGGGAGG
>NZ_LSJI01000037.1 GCF_001557235.1 Phenylobacterium sp. CCH9-H3
ACCCACTGCATCCCGCCCTGGACGACCGGATGTTCGATCCCGAAGGTCTCGGTGAAGCGCGTCCTGAGCGCCATTGGCATCCTCCCAAACGATTGTTCGGATGCAGTTGAACCCCCATACCCCACGTCAAGCAAGCGCAGGGCGGTGGCAGGCGGGAGCCGCTACTGGATGCCGCTGCGCCCGATGGCGTAGAAGCGCTCGGCGCGCCGGGCCTTCAGCTCCTCGGCGGTCAGGCCTTCGAGGCCCTTCAGTTCCTCCTCCACCGCATCGCCCACGGCGGTCATGGCCGCTTGCGGATCGGAGTGGGCTCCGCCGGCCGGCTCGGGGATGATCCGGTCGACGATCTTAAGCTTCACGAGGTCCTGGGCGGTGATCTTCATCGCCTTGGCCGCCTCGCCCGGCGTGCGGGCGCCGCGCCAGAGGATCGAGTTCGCGCCCTCGGGCGGGATCACCGAATAGATCGCGTGCTCCAGGATCAGCACCCGGCTGCCGCAGGCGATGCCCAGCGCCCCGCCCGAACCGCCCTCGCCGGTGACCACCGCCACCATCGGAACTTCCAGCATCAACGCCTTCTCGGTCGACCGCGCGATGGCCTCGGCCACGCCCCGCTCCTCCGAGGCCATGCCCGGATAGGCGGCCGGCGTGTCCACGAAGCTGATCACCGGCAGCTCGAAGCGCTCCGCCAGTTCGAACAGGCGCACGGCCTTGCGATAGCCCTCGGGCCGCGCATAGCCGAAGTTGTGCTTTACGCGGGTGACCGTGTCGCGGCCCTTTTCGTGGCCCATCACCACCACCGGGCGACCGCGGAAGCGGCCGATGCCGCCCATGATCGCCTGGTCGTCGGCGAACTTGCGATCGCCGCGCAGCTCTTGGAACTCCTCGATCAAGGCGTCGACATAGTCGATGAAGTGCGGCCGGTCGGGATGGCGGGCCACCTGCGTCTTCTGCCAGGCGTCGAGGTTCGAATAGGCCTCGATGCGCAGTTCCTGCGCCCGCGCCCGCAGGGATTCCAGCTCCTCCTCCACGCCGCCGCCGGCGGTTTCCGAGAGCTTGGAGAGTTCCTCGATCTTGGCTTCGAGGTCGGCGATCGGTCGCTCGAACTCGAGGTAGTGCGCGGCCATCAGGCGTCCGTCCGTAAGAGGCTGCCGCCTCGGGAAGCGGCGGAAAGTAGGGCTGAACCGTCGCCGTCACAAGCGGCGAGGCAGGGCCGCGGTTCCGGCCCGACGGAACGGTCAAGCCTCAGGAGTCGTTTGGCGTGATCGAGGAGACCAGGAGCTAGAGATGAAAAACGTCATAAAGATTGGAATGGCCTCGGCGCTGGCCCTCGCCACCGCCATGCCCGCAGTCGCCCAGCAGTACCGCCCGACCGACGAGTATGTCCGCGAACAGCGGGCCTACGACGCCCAGCGCGCGCAGTACGAGGCGCGGCGCGAAGACTATCGCGAGACCCGCCGCGACTATCGCCAGGCGCGCAGGGACTACGAGCGCCGCCTGGCCGAGTGGAACCGCGCCCGGGTGATCTACGATCGCCGCTATGGCTCAGGCGCCTACGCGCGGATGTACGCCCGTCCGGTGTGGGACCAGACCTATTGGACCCGCTATGAGCCGCCGCCGTACGCCGGCTACTACGGCCGTCCCGCCTCGGCCACCGCCGTGCCCTGTACGACCCGTAGCGGCGGCAGCGGCAACACCGTGGCCGGCGGCGTGCTGGGCGCCCTGGCCGGCGCGGTGCTGGGCTCGCAGGTCGCCTCGCGCGGCGCGCGGACCGAAGGCGCCGTCCTGGGTGGCGTCGCCGGCGCGGTGATCGGCGGCGCGGTCGGCAACGCCCGCGACAACGACTACAAGTGCGACAGCCGCGGGCCCTACTTCTCGTATGACGAGACGGTTCCGTACCGCGAAGGCCGCACCCGTTACTCGTCGGCCTACGACACGAGCTATTACGAGCGGCAACGCTGCCGCCTGGCCCCCGCGCCGGTCGACGCCTACGGCCGCGACGTCCGCTACGTCCGCGTCTGCCCGGACAGCGACGGCCGCTACCGCATCACGGGTTGATGGCGCGGTCCCTCCCTCAACGGGGAGGGACCGGCGCTACTTCTTCCGCGCCAGCGGGTGCCGCGTCTGGACCACCTCCCGGAGGCGGTCGGACGCCACGTGCGTATAGATCTGGGTCGTTGCGATGTCCGCATGGCCCAGCAGCTTCTGCACCACCCGCAGGTCGGCGCCGCCCTCCAGCAGATGGGTGGCGAAGGCGTGGCGCAGAACGTGCGGGCTGACCCGCGCCGGGTCGATCCCGGCGTCGGCCGCCGCCTCGTCCAGAACCTGCGCGAAGCGCCGGGGCGTGAGACGCCCTGCCTTGCTTCGCGACGGAAAGAGCCAGGGGTTCGCCTTGTCGCCTTTCGGCAGGAAGCTGGGGCGGGCCGCCAGATAGGCTTTCACCGCCGCGCGCGCCGTATCGTTCAGCGGCGCGAGCCGCTCCTTACCCCCCTTTCCCTTCACGATCAGATAGGCAGGGTCCCGCTGCAGCGCCGCCAGGGGCAGGGCCGTCAGTTCCGAGATCCGCAGGCCCGAGGCATACGCCAGCTCCACCATGCAGCCGAAGCGCAGGCCCTGCGCCCCGTCGCGGGCCGACGCCGCGGCGATCAGGCGGTCCATCTCCTCGCGGCTCAGCACTTTTGGCAGCGGCCGGCCCTTCTTCGGCGCCTCGACGCGGCGCGAGGGGTCGTCGTCCCGCCAACCCTCGCCCAGGACGAATCGGTAGAATTGCCGCACCGCCGCCCGCCGTCGGGCCGCCGTGGCGGGCGAAAGACCCCGCGCGCCCAGGTCGGCGAAATAGGCCTCCACATCCTCGGCCGAGGCCTCCGCCAGGCCGCGGCTCCGCCCCGCCAGGAACTGGCCCGCGTCGGTCAGGTCTCGGGAATAGGCCGACAGGGTGTTGCGCGCGGCGGCGCGTTCGACCGCCATCATCTCGAGGAAGGCTTCCGCCCAGTCGGCCCCCGTCGCCGTCATTTCAGGCCTGCCAGGCCCTCAAGCACGAAGAGGCGGGCATCGTCGGCCAGGCCGGCGCGAATGAGGGTGCGGACGATGCGGACCCGGTCGCCCAGGGCCGGGCCGGCCGCGCCCGCGTCGGCGCAGGTCCATAGCGCCAGCAACGCGGCCTCGCCCACGCGCCGGCTGTCCGCGGCCGCCTCCAGCGCCAGGCTGCGGCCGGCCGGCGCCTTACCCTCGGGCACGGGCAAGGCCGAGATCCTCGCCCGGTCCGGACCCGGCAGGTCGTTGGCCAGCGCCGCCAGCAGCACGGCTGCCGCCTGCAGCCGTGGCTTGGACTTCGGATCCGTCGCGTCGGCCGCCGCCGCGATCAGCGCCGAGACGCCGCCCTCGGGGGGCAGGCCGGACACCACCGCCTGGGCCAGGCCGCCGATCTGGCCGTCGATCAGGGTCACGTCGAACGCCGGCGCCGCGGGCTCGGCCCCCGACAGCGCCGCGGCCACCGCCGGACTGGGCTTGGCCGCGGCCACGTCCAGTCCGAGGCTCTTCGAAAGGGCGAAATCCAGTCCGTTGCGCAGCGAGGCCGCGCCGGGCGCGGCCCCGGACAGCTTGGCGGCCATCAGCCGGCCATAGACGGCGTCGCGCGCCTGGGCCTGGGCGAGATCGAAGGTGAGCTGGGCCTGCGCGCCCTGCCCCGCCTCGACCTGGCAGAACGCGCGCAGCCGCAGCCAATAGGGTTCGCCGCGGCCCGCCGACAGCCCCTCGGCGATGGCGCAGGCCCGGGCGTTGTCGCCGGCCAGCAGGGCCGCCTCGGCTCCTGCCTGCGAAAGCGCCGCGCTGCGCCCCATGCCCGCCGCGCGGTCGAGGATGCGGCTGGCCGCGGCCCCGTCGCCCAGGGCGATCAGGGCGTTGGCCCGCGCGCCGGTCAGAGCTTCGTCGCCCGCCGACCCGTCGGGTCCCCGCGCGCCGGTGGCCAGCACGCGCCGCGCCAGCGAGGCGGCGGCGGGCGACAGCGGCTTGGACGCGAGCATCGGCAGGACGGCTCGCGCCGTCTCGATGGGCGTGCCGCTCCACAGATCGGCGGGCAGGCCGGTGTCCCGTCCTGGCGTCGAGAAGGCGTCGGGGGCGGCGAGTTGGACCACTTCGACTTGGGCGCGGGCGGGCGCCGCCGCCAGGATCAGGAGGCTTGCGATGAGGGCTATGCGCGACATGGCCGCCAGCTTACCCACGCCGGCACGTTGGCGCGAGGGGCCAGGGTCGTGTAAAGGCTGCGCCGTTCATGGACCGCTACGAACCGCTCCGCCGTCGGACTATCGCGCTTGTGGGCCTCATGGGCGTCGGCAAGTCGAGCGTGGGCCGCCGTCTGGCCAACGCCCTCAGCCTGCCGTTCCGCGACGCCGACGCCGAGGTGGAGGCCGCGGCCGGACGCTCCATCCCCGAGATCTTCGCCGAGCTGGGCGAGGCCGCCTTCCGCGACGGCGAGCGCCGGGTGATCGCCCGTCTGCTGGAGGGGCCGCCCCATGTGCTGGCCACCGGCGGCGGGGCGTTCATGAACGCCGAGACCCGGGCGCTCATCAAGGCGCACGCCATCTCGATCTGGCTGAAGGCGGACCTGGAGGTTCTGGCCCGCCGTGTGGGCCGCAAGGACAGCCGCCCCCTTCTCGCCGGCAAGGATCCCATGGACGTCCTGCGCGCCCAGGCCGAGGTCCGCTATCCCATCTATGCCGAGGCCGACATCACGGTGGAGACGGGCGACACCGCCCATCACATCGCCGTGGGCCAGGTGATCGAGGCGATGTCGAAATATCTGGGCGAGACCTGCGAATGAGCCTCACCGTACCCGTGGGGCTCGGCGAGCGGTCTTATGACGTCGTGGTGGGCGAAGGCCTGCTGGACGTCGCCGGTCGCCTCATCGCCCCATTCCAGACGCGCGGCCGCACCGCCGTGGTGTCGGACGAGACCGTCTGGCGCCTGCACGGCGAACGCCTCACCGCCGCCCTGGCCGCCGCGGGCGTCACCGCCTTGCCGGTGATCGTGCCCCCGGGCGAACAGACCAAGAGCTTCGAGGGGCTGGCCGACGTCTGCGACCGGCTGCTGGCCCTGGAGCTGGACCGCGGCGACATCGTCACGGCCTTCGGCGGCGGCGTGGTCGGCGACCTCGCCGGCTTCGCGGCGGCGATCTACAAGCGCGGCATCGACTTCGTTCAGATCCCCACCACCCTGCTGGCCCAGGTCGACTCCTCGGTGGGCGGCAAGACCGCCATCGACACGCCGCGGGGCAAGAATCTGGTGGGCGCCTTCCATCAGCCGAAGCTGGTGCTGGCCGACCTGTCGGTCCTCTCCACTCTCCCCGACCGCGAGATGCGCGCCGGCTATGCCGAGATAGTCAAGTACGGCCTTCTGGGCGACCTCGCCTTCTTCGAATGGCTGGAGGCCAATGTGGCGGCGGTGCTGGCGCGCGAGCCGGGGGCCTTGTCCTATGCCGTCGCGCATTCCGTGCGGATGAAGGCGCAGATCGTCGCCGAGGACGAGAAGGAACAGGGCCGCCGCGCGCTCCTGAACCTCGGCCACACCTTCGGCCACGCCCTGGAATCCGAGACCGGATACGGGGAAGCGCTGCTGCACGGCGAGGCGGTCGGCGCGGGCATGGCCCTGGCGTTCCGCTTCTCCGCCGCGCAAGGGCTGGCGAGCGGCCAGGACGCCATCCGCGCCACCCGCGCCATCGCCGCCGCCGGCCTGCCCACCACCTTGCCGGAGGTCGCCGGCCATCCCTTCGATGCGAGCCGCCTGGTCGCCCACATGGGCCAGGACAAGAAGGCCGAGGCCGGGCGCCTGACCTTCATCCTGGCGCGCGCCCTCGGCGAGGCCTTCGTCGCCAAGGACGTGGACGCCGGCGCCGTGCGCGCATTCCTGGTCGCGGAGGGCGCACGCCCGTGATCGTCGCCCTGATCGCGGCCCTCGCGCCGTCCCTGGTCTTCCTGCTGACCCTCTCGGCCCTCCTGTCGGCCGCCGAGACCTCCATGACCGCCGCCAGCCGCGGCCGGCTGCACCAGCTGGAGCGGGAGGGCGATCGCGCCGCGCGGCGGATCAACCGCCTGTTGGGTAACCAGGAGACGATGATCGGGGCCATCCTCCTGGCCAACAACGTCATCAACATCGGCGCCTCGGCCCTGACCACCAGCGTCTTGTCCGTGGCCTTCCCCGGCCCGCTGGGCGCCCTGATCGCCACGGGTGTGATGACCGTGCTGGTGGTGATCTTCGCCGAGATCCTGCCCAAGACCCTGGCCATCGCCCGCGCCGACGACGTGGCCCGGACGCTGTCGGTGCCGACCTTCTGGGTGGTGCGCATCTTCGGCCCGCTGGCCGACGGGGCCCAGTGGGTGGTGCGCCTGACCCTGCGCCCGTTCGGGATCAAGCTGGACGCCGGCACCGACGTTCTAGCCGCTCACGAGGAGATCCGCGGCGCGGTGGAGTACCACCACTCCGAAGGCCTGGTGGAGACCCGCGACCGCTGGATGCTGGGCGGGGTGCTGGACCTGGGCGAGATGGACGTTTCCGAAGTCATGGTCCACCGCCGCTCGATGGAGACCGTGGACGGCGGCCTCAGCGCCCGCGAGATCGTCGCAGAGACCCTGGCCAGCCAGCACAGCCGCGTGCCGATCTACCGCGACGAGCCCGAGAACGTGGTGGGCGTCCTCCATGTGAAGGACCTCCTGCGCGCCATCACCGACGCCGACGGCCGGATCGATGACCTGGACGTGGGCGCGATCCTGCGCGAGCCCTGGTTCATCCCCGAGACCACCTCGCTCAAGGACCAGCTCGCCGCCTTCCTGAAACGCCAGAACCACTTCGCCCTCGTGGTCGACGAGTATGGCGGCCTGCAGGGCCTGGTCACGCTGGAGGACATCCTCGAGGAGATCGTCGGCGAGATCGAGGACGAGCACGACGTGGTCGCCGCCGGCGTCAAGCCGGCCGAGGGCGGCGGCGTCATCGTCGAGGGCTCGGTCACCATCCGCGACCTGAACCGCGCCATGAACTGGAACCTGCCCGACGACGAGGCGGTGACCGTGGCCGGCTTGCTGATCCACGAGGCCCAGGCGATCCCCGAGGTGGGCCAGACCTACACCTTCTACCACCACCGCTTCCGGGTGGAGGCGCGCAAGGGCGCCCGGATCACCTCGCTGAAGGTCGAGCCGCTCGCCCGCGAGGACGACGGGGAATAGACTCAGCCTTCGCGGTAGTAGGGCTCGACCGGCCCCTGCAGCTTCATGGTCAGCGCGTTGCCGTGCCGGTCCTTGGAATTGCCGACCGCCAGGCGCACCCAGCCTTCGCTGACGCAGTATTCCTCGACGTTGGTCTTGTCCTGGCCCTTGAACCGCACGCCCACGTTCCGCTGCAGGACGTCGGCGTCGTAGTACGGGCTGTTCGGGTCCACCGACAGGCGGTCGGGCAGGGCCGGA
Organism: Phenylobacterium sp. CCH9-H3; assembly: GCF_001557235.1. Taxonomy (GTDB): domain Bacteria; phylum Pseudomonadota; class Alphaproteobacteria; order Caulobacterales; family Caulobacteraceae; genus Phenylobacterium. The sequence goes on from NZ_LSJI01000037.1 coordinate 7,446, forward strand.
GGGGTCTCTTCGCTCATGCGCGCGGAGTTCGCACAGTCGCGCCCCGCATTCAAGCTGGCGCCGCCCCCCTCTCCTCGCCGGTAGGGGGAGGGGGAGCGACGGAGGCTCGGCGCTCGCGGCATGCCCCCAACCGAAGAGCCGATTGCCAAGCCGGCCCCGACGCGGTTCAACAGCGGTCATGAAACTCGCCGTCGCCGCGCTCGCGGCTTTGCTCGCCGCCGCGCCCGCCATGGCCGAAAAGCTTCCCGCCCACCGGATCTTCGAAAGCCCCGACATCTCCGGACCCCGCGCCCGGGGAGTGAAGCTGTCGCCCGACGGCCGGTCGGTGACCTACATCAAGACCCGCGCCGACGACCTGACCATCACCGACCTCTGGATCGCCGACGTCTCCGGCGGCGAGCCGCGTCTGCTGCTGGACGGCAAGCAGCTGGCGCCGGCCGAGCGCGAGCTTTCCGAGGCCGAGAAGGCGCGGCGCGAGCGGGCCGGCGTGGCCACCCGGGGCGTGGTCGACTACGACTGGGACGACCAGGGCAAGCTCATCCTCGCGCCGGTCGAGGGCGACGTCTGGGTCTATGACGTGGCGGCGAAACAGGCCCGCCAGCTGACCCGCAGCGCCGGCGACGAGATCGACGCCAAGATCTCGCCCAAGGGCGGCTACGTCTCGTACGTCCGCGACGACAATCTCTACGTCGTCCCCGTCGCGGGCGGAGCGGAGCGTGCGCTCACCGAAGGCGGGACCGAGCTAAAGAGCTGGGGGACCGCCGAGTTCATCGCCCAGGAGGAGATGGACCGCCACACCGGCTATTGGTGGAGCCCGGACGACCGGGCCGTGGCCCTCGCCTTCGTCGACCAGACCGGCGTCGACATCGTGGAACGCCCGGAGGTGAACGCCACCGGCGCCCGCGTCGTGCCCCAGCGCTATCCCCGCCCCGGGCGTCCGAACGCACGCGTGGATCTCTACATCCAGCCCCTGGACGGCGGCCCGCGCGTGAAGGTGGACCTGGGCCCCGACGCCGACATCTACCTGGCCCGCGTGGCCTGGTCGAAGGACGGCCACACGCTCTACGTCCAGCGCCAGTCGCGCGACCAGCGCCGCCTCGACCTGCTGGCCGTCGATCCGATCACCGGCCGGGGCAAGGTGATCCTCACCGAGACCAGCCCGCACTGGGTCGATCTCGGCGACGACTTCAAGCCGCTGAAGGACGGGACCTTCCTCTGGTCCTCCGAGCGGTCGGGCTATCGCCACCTCTACCTCTACGCCGCCGACGGCAAGCTGATCCGCCAGGTGACCGACGGCGCCTGGCCCGTGGAGAAGATCGAGGGCCTCGACGAGGCGGCCGGGGCCGTGATCTTCGCCGCGCACAAGGACCGCCCCGGCGAGCGGCGCATCTATTCCGTCTCCTACGCCAAGCCCGCCCAGCCCAAGCCCCTCACCTCGGCGGGCGGCTGGTGGACCGTCACCGTGGCGAACAAGGGCGGCGCCTTCGCCGGGACCTACGAAGACCCCAGGACCCCACCGCAGACCGCCCTCTACCGCACCGACGGGACCCGCGTGCGCTGGATTGAGGAGAACGCCCTGAAGGCCGGCCACCCGTTCTGGCCCTACGTCGATCGCCTGCGCCCGCCCGAGTTCGGGACCCTCAAGGCCGCCGACGGCAGCGACCTGTGGTGGTCGCTGCGCACCCCGCCAGGGTTCGACCCGGCGAAGAAATATCCGGTGATCGTCCAGGTCTACGGCGGCCCGTCCGGCCCGCGAGTGGCCAGCAACTGGCACACGCCCGAGGATCAGATCCTGCTCGACGCCGGCTACATCCTGTTCCGCCTGGACAACCGTGGCGTCGGCCATCGCTCGGTGGCCTTCAAGACAGCCATCGACCGGCGCATGGGCCAGCTGGAGGTCGACGACCAGCTCGCCGGCGCAAAGCATCTCCAGTCCCTGCCATACGTCGACGCCGCCCGTATCGGCGTCACGGGCTGGTCGTACGGCGGCTACATGACGCTCCTGATGCTCACCGCCCCCGACAGCCTCTTCAAGGCGGGCGTCGCCGGCGCCCCGGTCACCGACTGGAAGCTGTACGACACCCACTACACCGAGCGCTTCATGGGCACGCCGGCCGACAATGCTGACGGCTACGCCAAGTCCGAGGTCGTCGGCCGCCTTGCCCGCCTGAAGCCCGGCGCCCTGCTCCTGGTGCATGGCATGGCCGACGACAACGTCACCTTCGACCACTCCACGCGCGTGTTGTTCGCCCTGCAGGCCGAGGGCAAGCCGTTCGAGACCATGGTCTATCCCGGGCTGCGCCACCGCGGCGGCTGGACGCCCGCCAACCGCATGCACCGGGCGATGCAGACGCTCGACTTCTTCGACCGCAAGCTCAGGGCCGATTAGCCGCCAGCGTCGCCGCCCGCGCCACGGCCTCTCGCGTGCGCGCCAGGATCCGTGGCGCGAAATAGTCGATGAACGCGCGGACCCGCGGCGCGTCCTTCAGCTCCGGTCGGGTCAGGATCCAGGTGTAGGCCGTGCTCTGCGGCCGCGGCGGGAACACTTCGATGAGGTCCGTTTCCAGCCCCGCCATGACCGTGGGCATGGGGCCGATCCCCAGCCCCGCGCGGATCGAGGCGAAGAGGTTGGTGGTGCTGCTGGACTTGAGCGTCACCGTCGCGCCCGGCGCCTGGACCAGCAGATCGCCAAGTCCAGGGAAGGTGAGCGGATCGCCTTCGCCGGCGACGATCGAGTGATCCTTGAGGTCCGCCGGCGCGACCGGCAGACCCCGCCGCTCGGCGTAGTCGCGGCTGCAATAGAGGGTCCACTGGGTCTCTCCGATCTTGCGCGCCACAAGCTTGGAGTCCGGCAGGCTGTGGGCGCCCCGGATCGCCACATCGGCTTCGCCCGCCTCCAGGTCCAGCGCCTCGTCGGTGATCACCACCTCCAGCAGGAGGTCCGGGTGTAGCGCCCGGAACTCGGGCAGCATGGGCATGAAGGCCGCATTCGCGGTCATCTCGCTCATCGTCACCCGCAGCGTCCCCGCGACGCCGCGCCGATGCACCTCCAGCGTCTGGCGCATGCACTGGGCGGCGCGCTCCATCGCCTCGGCGTCCGCCACAAGAGCCCGGCCGACCTCGGTCAGGTCCGCGCCGGCCTGATGCCGCTCCACCAGCCGCGCGCCAAGGTCCCGCTCCAGAGCCTCCAGCCGGCGCGCCACGGTGGTCTGGTTGATTCCCAGCTCGCGCGCCGCCGCCGCGGTCGAGCCGCCGCGCGCCACCGCGAGCAGCGCCTTGACGTCGTTCCAGTCGAACATGCCCCATGTCCGCATGTCGCGGGGCTGGCGGCAAGACGCCGAGCGCGACCCTAGGCCGCGGCGGAGGCGCTCGCGCGGCCCTCGGACCGGAGCGCGGCCTCGATAGCGGTCACCAGGGCGGCCATTTCGATGGGCTTGGCGACGACGCCGTCCATGCCGGCGGCCAGATAGTCCTGGATCTGGCCGGGCATGACGTTAGCCGAAACCGCCAGGATGGGCGTCCGGCGCAGGCCCCGTTCGGCCTCCAGCGCGCGGATCGCGCTGGCCGCGTCGACGCCGTTCATCACAGGCATCTGCACGTCCATCAGCACCAGGTCGAACCGGCCCTCGGCGAGGGCGTCGACGGCCTGGCGGCCATCCTCCGCGAAGACCAGCTCGGCGCCGAGCGGGGCCAGCATGGCGCCCAGCAGCAGGCGGTTCGTCGCATTGTCCTCGGCGGCCAGGATGCGGGACGGGGTCAGCACTGGCTCGGCCGCAGGCACCGCTTCCGCAGCGGGCGCCGCCGCCGCGTGGAGCCATTCGAGCGGGAGGTCGAAGGTGAAGGCCGATCCGCGACCCTCCACGCTGGTCAGCGACACCTTACCGCCCATCAGCTCCACGAACTGACGCGTGATCGCCAGGCCCAGGCCGCTCCCGCCGTAGCGCCGGGTGGCGGTGGGGTCGACCTGCGAGAACCTCTGGAAGAGCCGCGCGACCAGGTCGGGGGCGATTCCCACCCCGGTGTCCGATACGGTGCAGGCCAACCCTCCCGGGGTGCGTCGCACGCCCACCCGGACTTCGCCGGCCGCCGTGAACTTGACGGCGTTCGACACCAGGTTGGCCAGCACCTGACGGAAGCGGCCGGCGTCGCCCATCCAGACGCCCTGCGCGGCCGGCTCGACCTCGGCGAAGAAGCGGATACCTTTCTGGCTGGCCAGGGCCGCGAAGCCGCGGGTGGCGGCCGCCACCGCCGCCTCCAGATCGAATGGCTGCGGGTCCAGCTCCATCCGCCCCGCCTCGATCTTCGACAGGTCCAGGATGTCGTTCAGCAGGCATAGCAGGGCCTCGCCCGAGCTGCGGATCACGTCCACCTTCTCCCGGTCCGCCGGCGCCAGGTCGCTGCGGCCCAGCACCTGCGCCATACCGAGGACGCCGTTGAGCGGCGTGCGGATCTCGTGACTCATGTTGGCCAGGAACTGCGACTTGGCGATATTGGCCGCCTCGGCCCGGTCCCGCGCCGCCTCCAGCTCCCGCATGGCGGCCGTCAGGTCCCGCTCGTGCGCGCCCAGACGCCGCGCCACGCGCAGGATCTGCAGTCCCAGCGCCGCCATCACGCCGCCGACCGCCAGCAGGCCCAGGGCCACCACGGGCGCCGCATCTTTCAGGACGCGCAGGCCCGGACGCTTCGGCTCCCAGGAGATCCAGCCCACCGGCCGTCCGCCGGCATCGCGGAGCGCCAGCGCCGACCGCGGATGGCGGGGCGCCTCGTCCAGCCGCGGCTCCGGGATCCGGATCTGCCGCAAGGTCGTCATCAGCGGTCCGTCCATGCGCTGGGCGGAGACGACCACGACGGCCGGGGTCCGCCGGCGCGGAATGTCGGCGCTCTCCGGGGTCACCGTCGAGACGGCGGTCAGATAGTGGACGCCGTCCGAGACGACCACACCGGATGTCGTTTCCGCAAGGCCCGGGTCCGCGGGCCGGGACGGCAACGGCCGGCCGCCGCGGTCCGCCTCCAGCGCCCGGACCCGGCGGATCAGCGGGGCGGCGTCGGCCAGGAAACGATCCTGGGACGACGGCGCCGCTCGCGCGTCCCCGGCCCAGGCGTAGAAGGGCCGCCCGTCACTGTCGATCGCCACCGTCAGGTCATGGCCGCGATTGTTGGCGAAGTAGCTGCCGACCTCTTCGTCCGCCCACTTCGGGTCGCCCCCGGGGCGGAATTCCTCATACGCCTGGTTCCAGACGGTGGCCGTGGTGACGTCTCGGACCAGCCCTCGCAAGGACCGCTCCAGCGCCATGGTGACGCGCGCGCGGTCCTCGCGAGCTTGCAGGTCGTCGAGGGCCCAGGACCCGCTGGCCAGCAGCGTGGCGACGCCGACCAGCAGCAGCAACACCAGGGCCGCGCCCAGCGCCATGAAGCGCCGCAGCGCCACCTGGCCTTCCGTGAGTTCGCTGATGGGCCGTGACGACATCGCCCACCACTAGTCGCCCGCCCCCCCAACGACCGGTAAACGCCGGTCGCCGGACAGCGCTGACAAACTGTCGCAGACCTACTTGGGCTTGCGGAACTTCATCACGAATTGGTCGGTCTTGCCGCGGATCGCCGGGTCGAAGACGCTGGCCGTGTGCGGGTCCGAGGGGTCCTTCAGCAATGGGCTCTCGCTCTCCAGCTTGAAGCCGGCGGCCTCGACCTCCTGCTTCACAATGGCCGGGTCGATGCGGTGCACCTTCATCGGCGGCTCCAGGCCCGAGCCGGCCACCGCGACGTGGTCCACGATCAGATAGACCCCGCCCGGCTTCAGCGACTTGAACACCTCGGCGTTGACCTTGGAGGCCGTGTCCTTCGGGAACGGGGTCAGGTGCAGGTCGTGGTAGTTCTGGACGGTCAGCACCAGGTCCACGCCATCCGGCAGGTCCAGCGCGCCGAACGTCGAGGTCAGCGGCGTGACGTTGGCGTAGGCGCCGGCGACCTTCTTCTGGTCCTCGCCGTACTTGGCCTGGAACTGGATGAACTCCTCCGGCTGGTAGGCGATCACCTGGCCCTTTGGGCCCACCGCGCCCGACAGCAGCCGGGTGAAGTACCCACCGCCCATGATCAGGTCGACGACCTTGTCGCCGGGGTTCACGCCGGCGTAGGCCAGCAGCTCGCCCGGCTTGCGCACCGCGTCCCGCGCCACCTCGTCCGCCGGGCGCGCCTTGTCCGCCATCGCGGCGACGATATGGGCCGGTGTCGCCCCCTGCGCGATCGCCACCGCGGGACCTGTCATCGCCAGGGCCGCCGCGGCGGCCATCATCCACATCCGCGCCATCGCGGGCCTCCTCCACTGCTTTGGGGCGAACCCTAGCACCCGCGACAGCCGCGCCTCTAGCGGGTTGCGGGGAACGGTCTTATCCTTGCGATGCGTGTCAGACAGGAGCCGTCGTGATCAAAGCGATCATCGGGGGCGCAGTCGCGGCTGCGCTCCTTGCCGGGCCAGCCTTGGCCGCCCCCGCCCGTACGTCCGCCGCAGGTCCGGGCCTGGCCTGGGTGGTCAGTCCCACGGACGCCGGCTGCCGCGTCGAACTGGAGCTAGTCGGCCGTTCCGGGGCGATCACGCCCGTCAGCCTCACGTCCGATGGCCAGCTCGTCAGCCTGCGGTTCTTCAAGGACGAGCTGCCAGAGCGCGCCTTCCTGCCGATCCGCATCGACAAGGCGCGGTTTTCCAACCTGATGCTCCGTGGCGACGGCGGCGCGGGGGAGCTGGTGCTGTCCGAGGAGACCGAGGCGGCCATGCGCCGGGGCGGAACGCTGGGCGTGGCTTGGCTGTCCGCCGAGCCGCTCACCGCCTCCCTGGCCGGGTCCGAGCAGGGCCTGGCCGACCTGAAGGTCTGCGGCGCCCAGACCGCCTCGCGTCATCGCGCGCGCCTCGCCGCCGAACAGGCCGCGCGCGACCGGGCCGAGGCCGAGGCGCGGGCCCGGGCGCTGAACGAGGCCCAGCTCGCCGCGGTCCAGGCCCAGACGGCCGCCGCCGAGGCCCAGCGTCGGCAGGTGGAGGAAGCCGCCGAACGGCAGCGCCGTGTCGAGGCGGCCGCCCAGGAACGCGCCTATGCCGAAGCCCGCCAGCGCGCCTATGAGGAGGAGCGCCGCCGCGCCTATGCCTCGCCCTATGCAGAGGCTGACGAGGAGGATCCCCGCTGGGCCCCGCCGCGCCGACCCGTCTGGCCGCCGCCGCGCTACTACAATCCGTACTGAGGAAGGACAGCCCAGCCGAAGCCGGGCAGCCCGTCGGGTTACCCGACCGTCGCGACGATCCGCCGACGCCGGACCACGTAGCCGATCGCACCGAAGCCCAGGATCATCATCGCCCAGGTGGCCGGCTCCGGGATCGGCGCCGTCGGCCGCGTCTCGTCGATCGGCTGTTCGAGCGGCGGGTTGCGCGGATCCTCGCCGCCCGGAGGCACGAGCAGGTTCGGAGCCCCAGGGCCCGCCCCGGGCGTGCCGCCCGGTTCGGTCGGCAGGGTCGGCTTGTCGGTCGGCGGGTTCGGCGGATTGAACGGCCCCGTGGGGTCGCCGCCGCCTGGAAGCGTCGGATCCGTCGGAGGCGTGGGATCCGTAGGTTCGGTCGGGTC
>NZ_LSJI01000038.1 GCF_001557235.1 Phenylobacterium sp. CCH9-H3
AGTTGTCGTTCAGGTCGCCGCGGACGCCCACGACGTAGCGGTACTGCTGGTGCTGCATCGCACCCTGGCGGCCGCCGCCTTCGACGTTCCGCCGGGCGATGGTGCCGCGGAACATGGCGTTCGGGTTGGTGGTGTTGGCGCAGGTTTCGCCGGCCGCCCCGCCGAACACGCCGAGGAGGCCGCGCTGCTGGGCCGACAGGAACGGGTTGGCGCAGTTCACATTGAACGTGCCGGCGAAGACGCCGCCCGCCGCGATTTGG
>NZ_LSJI01000039.1 GCF_001557235.1 Phenylobacterium sp. CCH9-H3
CCGTCAGGTCGAAGTAGTCGCGCGAGGCGAGCGTCTTGTCCGTGGCGTACTGCAGGCCCGGGTTGTTGAGCGCCGGGTCGTCCGAGTAGGCGTCGAGCGTCACCTTGTTGAAGTGGCGCCACTGCAGCGACAGCGAGAAGTCCTTCACCCAGTCGCCGTATTCGAAGGGCGTGGTCCAGGTCACGCGGGCCTTGTGACGCCATTCGGGGTTCGGCGACGACAGACCACCCGAGACCGAGCAGATCGTGCCGTAGTAGCCGGCGCAGTTGAAGAAGTCGTCGCCCGGCAGGTTCTGGATCGACAGGTCGTCCAGCCAGGTGCCGACGAAGTTGAAGCTCAGGCCGCCACCGTTGCTGATGCCGAAGTTCTCGAGGTCGGTCCGGTAGCTGACGTTGAAGTCGATACCCTTGGTGCGCAGGGCGCCCGTGTTGAGCGTGGTGTCGACGACGTAGCCTTGGTTCGACAGCCAGATCGAGCCGTCCTGGTCGCGGTTCACGAGACCGCAGAAGAACGAGTCCAGGGTGTTGACGCAGCGGTTGATGATCGTGTCCGCGCCGATGCCCGAGATGAAGTCCTTCACCTTGATGGAGAACCAGTCGGCCGAGAAGTTGAAGCCCGGCAGGAACGAGGGCTGGTAGACGAAGCCCACGGTCCAGGTGTCGGCGGTTTCCGGATCCAGGTTCGGGTTACCACCGATCTGACCGTTGTACTGGTTGGCCGGGTTGGCTTCGATGGCCAGGACCTGGGCGGCCGTCAGGTTGAACGCCTGGGCGCAGCGGGCGACCAGCGGATCGCTGGCGGCCAGACCGGCGCAGGGGTCCTGCGTGCCGTCGAGGACGACGTTCTGCGGGCTGAACAGCTCGAGGACGTGCGGCGCACGGACGGCGCGGTTGTAGCCGCCGCGCAGGCGCAGGCCGT
>NZ_LSJI01000004.1 GCF_001557235.1 Phenylobacterium sp. CCH9-H3
CGGCCAGGTGCGGAACATCGCCGAGGTGACCACCGCCGTGGCCAACGGCGACCTGAGCCGCAAGATCACCGTGGACGTGAAGGGCGAGATCCTGGAGCTGAAGAACACCATCAACACCATGGTGGATCAGCTGAACTCGTTCGCCTCGGAAGTGACCCGCGTGGCGCGCGAGGTGGGTACGGAAGGCAAGCTGGGCGGTCAGGCGCAGGTGAAGGGCGTGGCCGGCACCTGGAAGGAACTGACCGACAACGTGA
>NZ_LSJI01000040.1 GCF_001557235.1 Phenylobacterium sp. CCH9-H3
CCGACTGCGGCGGCGCCTGCGCCTGCGCCACCTGCCACGTCTATGTGGACGAGGCGTGGCTGGCCAAGACCGGGACCAAGTCCAGCATGGAGGAGTCGATGCTCGACTTCGCCGAGAGCGTGCAGGACAACAGCCGCCTATCCTGCCAGATCAAGGTCACCGACGAGCTGGACGGCCTGAAGGTGACCATGCCCGAGAGCCAGCACTAAGCGGCGCCCGGCCGACCGCCGACGTCAGCGTCTCGCCGATCACTCCCGCCTTCACCGGCGGGCCATGGCGCGCGAAGAGATCGTTCTATATTTGGTCCCACGGCGCGGCTGGGTTAGGCTGAGCGCATGCCGCCGCCCCTGCCCGATCGCCTAGTTCGGCGGCGCCTCCACGCTGGTTACCGTCAAGCCGACGAGTTCGACGGGCTCGAAGGTGTGGGTGATGGCCACGTCGGCGGGGCCAAGGCCGCGACCCTGACCGCCCGTGGGCTCATGGCCGGGGCTCGAGCCTCGGGCGGATCCGGGCTTCGTCGCGCTTCGCCCGGGCCGCCAGCACGATGCAGACGACGCCCAGGGCGATCATGGGAATGACGAGGAGGACCATGGCCAGGATGTTGATCATTGGCCGCCGCCCAGGGGATCGGGCGCCCGCGCCGCGCGACGCCCGTGCAGCCGCTCGCGCTCCTGGCGCAGGCGGTTGACCTCGGCCGTGAGGTCGGCCGCCTCGGACTGGAGCTGCGCCACCCTCGCCTTGAGGTAGGCGTTCTCACGCGACAGGGCTTCGGGGGTGGGACCGGCGCTCATGGTTTCACCGACGGCCGAAGAGCGCGAAGGCGGGGGGAATGGCCGCGGCGACGAGCACGCAAAGCGCCGAAAGGATGAACACCGGAAACTCCTGAACGGGCCGGCCGGCGTGAGTACGCGGGATAGCACGGTCTTTCTGCCTCTTATAGCTAGGAGTTCGCCGCCGTAATTCAATAGTCTGAAAATAAAAGGGCGGATTTATATTTGTGGTTGATGGCTCGCAATGGCGTTCAGCGGCGCTGTTCGCGAGTAATTGCTCGGGTGATACGCTAGCGTTTACTGTTCGCCCGCCGGTCCGTCGCCTTCCGTGGGCGGCCTGCTAAGGTGACGGTCCACGCCTGGGAGCCAAACATGCGGCGAGTGCTGACCTGTCATCCGGCCACGCCCTGCCCTGCCGTCGAGGCCATCGAGACGGAGGCCGTGCGGGCGACCGGATCTGCGTTGGCGCTGCGCTATCGGCTGGCCGGCGCGCTCGGCGCCCTCGTCGTTCCGCCGCCGGCCCGCCCGGCGCGGGCGGACGGGCTGTGGGAACACACCTGCTTCGAAGCCTTCGTGAGCTTCGGCGGCGACGGGTACTTGGAGTTCAACGTCGCGCCGTCCGGGCGGTGGGCGGCCTACCGGTTCGACGGCTACCGGCAGGGCATGGCGCCGCTGGAGATCGACCCGCCGCGGATCGAGGTGGAGACGGGCGCCGGCGAACTGGATGTCCGGGTGGCGCTCGACCTGCCCTCGGAGGGACCGGTGCGGATCGGGCTGACGGCGGTGATCGAGGCGGCCGACGGCGGGCTGTCGTACTGGGCGCTGGCCCATCCGCCCGGGCGGCCGGACTTCCATCGGGCGGAGACCCGGGTGTTGGCCCTTTAGGTCGCGAAGCCCAGCTCGGGCTGGCTGACGGCGGTGGCGACTTCGGGCAGGTGGCAGGTGAAGGTGGCGCCCGCGCCCGGCTCGCTCTCCAGGGCCACCCAGCCGCCGTGCAGCTCGGTGAGGGCCTTGACCAGGGCCAGGCCCAGGCCCGGGCCGCCGCGCTCGCGGCCAATGAAGCGGTCGAAGATGTGCGCCTGGACGTGGAAGGGGATGCCGCGCCCGGTGTCCGACACCTGCAGCTGCACCTCGCCCAGGGCCTTGCGGGCCGCAAGGGTCACCGCGCCCCCGGCCGGGGTCTGGCCGATGGCGTTCTCCATCAGGTGGTCCAGGACCTGGGACAGGCGCCGGCGGTCGCCGCGGATGACGCCGACGTTGTCCGGCCGCTCCAGCACGATCGAGACCTTGCCGGCCTCGGCCTCGGGCCGCCAGCGGCTGGCCACCTCGATCAGCAGGTCGGAGACATTCACGTCCACGAGGTCCAGGGCCATCTCGTCGGCGTCGATCTGGGCCATGTCGAGGACGTCGTCGATGGAGCGGGCGAGCTGGGTGGCCGCCGACTTCACCGCCGCCGCATAGCCCCTGGCCCGCTCGGTGAGGCCGTCGCCCGAATGCTCCAGCAGCTCGGAATAGCCGATGATGGTGGTGAGGGGGGTGCGCAGCTCGTACGAGACGTTGCCGACGAAGTCGCGCTTCAGCCGCTCGGCCTCGCTGAGGGCCTGCTCGCGGTCGGCCAGGGCGCTTTCCAGCCGGCGGGCGTCGGTGACGTCGGTGAAGGCGACCAGGGTGGCGCCGTCCGGCAGCGGGCGGGTGCGGTACTCGACGGTGCGGTCGTCGGAGGTCTGGGCCTCGCCGGTGATGGGCATGCGGGCCATGGGGTCCGGATCGGCCACCCGGCCCTTCAGGTCCTTCCAGAACACCATGTCGTGCAGCTTGTGGACGCAGAGCTCGACCACGCCCTCGAAGTCGCCGGCGGCCTCGATCTGCAGCGGGGTGATGTTCCAGAACCGCTCGAAGCTTTCGTTGTGCAGGCGCAGGCGGCCGTCCGAGCCGAACACGGCGACGGCGTCGGACAGCTTGTCCAGCGTCGCCTGCTGCACCTGGATGAGGGCGTTGTACTGGGCCTTCATCTTCAGCTCGCCGGTGATGTCGGCGAAGAGCAGCAGGAGGCCGCCCAGGGGGTGCGACTGGCGCACGACCCGCAGGGTGCGGCCGTCGGGCGTGCTCCACATGTCGTCCGGCTGCTGTTCCAGCTTCTCGTAGCGGTCGAGCTCGGCGGCCTTCCACTTGGCGTAGTCGGCGGTCTCGGGGATGCGGCGGCGCTGGCGCAGGCGGTCGAGGATCTCGCCGTGGGTCGGGCGCTCGGCCAGCCAGGCGGGCTCCAGGCCCCAGAGCTCGGCGAAGGCGGTGTTGTGGAAGCTGAGCCGCTTGGCGCCGTCGAAGATCACCACGGCGTCGTCCAGGCGGTTCAGGGTCTCGTCGTGGGCCTCGATGTTGCGGCGGGTCTCCTCGCGCGCCTCCTCCAGGTCGGTGAGGTCGTCGGTCCAGACGCCGACGCCGCCGCCCTCCAGCGGCTGGGCGGCGATGAGGAAGGCGCGGCGGCGACCGCCGAAGGAGAGCCAGCGCACGGCCTCGCGCCGCTGGCCGAGGTTGGCCGCCTCGCTGGCGATGGCGTCGGCGCCCTTGTCGAAGGCCACGCCCCGCTGGGCGGCCTCGTCCAGGCTGGCGGCGTCCACGGCCTTCAGCCAAGCGGCGTTGACCCAGACGGGCGAGCCGTCGGCGGCGGCGATCCAGGCCGGGCAGGACCGGGCGTTGAGGAAGGCGGCGAACCGCGGCGCGGTGGGCAGGCCCTGGTCCTCGCCCAGCACCGCCGAGACCCGCAGCCAGGCCAGGGCGCCGGCGGCGCGGCCCTCCACCGTCACCACGCCGGCGGGGCCCTTGACCTCGAAGGCGCAGGCCTCGCCCCGCTCGAACAGGCCGCGCAGGCGGCGGGCGTGATCGGGATCGGCGCGCATCAGCGCGTTGAGCAGGTACTGGGGGTCGTGCACCGACAGGCCGAGGGCCGTGCAGCAGACGGCGAGGCTCTCTTCCCCCGAGGCGAGCAGCGCCTGGCCGTCCTCCACGGCGAGCAGGGCCGAATCGAACGCCTCGGCCGAGGCCTGGGCCGTCTCGGCGCCCACCTCCAGCTGGCGGATGCGCGCCTTCAGGCCCGCGACCCGGCGATCGGCCGCGCGGCGCTGGGCGAAGGCCCAGAGGACGGCGGAAATGGCCAGGCTGATCGCCCCCGCCGCCGCCGCCAGCATCAGTTCGCGCGCACTCATCGACGCCCCGGCGAATCGTTGAGCCCGAGCTTACGGCCTGCCGCCCCCGGCCGCACCTGCAGCGTCGTCGCGGCCCCCGCCCCCTCTTGCTCCCCTGGGCAGCCCGTGGCCTTTGGGCGAGAATGCCTCCGATGACGGCCATCCTCTACCCCGTGGCGACCAATGCCGAGCAGGCGCTCTCGCGGCCGCTGGGCCGGGCCGCGCGCGAGAGCGAGGCGCGGCGCCGGGCCGGGGAGGCCGTGGTCTTCGCCACCGACCCGGTGGGTCCCGCCTTCGCCACCCGCGAGGCGGCGCTGGACGCCTACGCCGGCCGGGTGGAGGACGAGCGCACCGGCGCCATGCCCGAGGCCGAGGACCGCTACTGCCGCCTGATCGAGCAGGTGGCCGAGGGATCGCCGAGGCCCCGGACCGTCGAGCCCTCGTTCGCCGACGGCCGCCGCTGGCCCGACCCGCCGAAGCCGCCGCGGACGGTGTGGCGGCTGACCGTCTCCTACTGGCGGATCGGCACGGCCGAACGGCCGCTGGAGGCGCCCCAGGCCCGTCAGGCGCGCCGCAAGGGCCAGGACCTGGACCCCGACACCCTGCGCGCCATCGCCCGCACGCCGCTCAGGCCCACCAAGCCGCAGCAGCCGCTGGACATCGGCCTGTTCGAGGTGCGCCCGCCCGAGGCCCCGCATATCGTGATGCCGGATGAGTGACGTGACCGTGGGCCGCGCGCCCTCCCTGGACGACCTGGCCGAGATGGCCGAGCGCGCGTTCGCCGCCCTGCCCGAAGGCTTCCGGCGCATGGCCGGCGAGGTGGTGTTCCGCGTGGACGACTTCCCGCCGGACGACGTACTGGCCGAGCTGGGCATCGAGGATCCGTTCGGCCTCACCGGCCTCTATTCCGGGATCAGCCTGGCGGAGCGGTCGGTGTTCGCCGCCGCCGCGGAGCCCAGCCGGGTGTTCCTCTACCGCCGTCCGATCCTCGACGAATGGGCCGAGAACGGCGAGGTGACGCTGGAAGAGCTGGTCACCCACGTGCTGGTCCACGAGATCGGCCACCACTTCGGCCTCTCGGACGGCGACATCGACCTGATCGAGGCCAGCGGCTAGAGTCTTCCATCTCCTTGACCTTGAGCGCAATCTGATCGCCGAACCGGCTTCCACTTCGGCGGATTGCGCTCCAGGGCCTCAGCGCCGGCCGAAGTTCTTGCGCAGGACGGCGGCGATGATCAGCAGGAAGGCGGCCAGGCGCAGCAGGTACACATAGCCTTGGTTCTCGCTGGGGATCCTGGCCAGGCTCGGGGCCGCCTGATTGAGGGCCAGCAGGGCGAAGGCGACGGCGAAGGCCAGAAAGAGCCGATCGCCCGTGCGCCGCCAGAACTTCAGGAAGAACAGGCCCACCGCCAGCAGGCCCAGGGTGAGCGCGCCGGCCGCGAAGGCCGCGACGATCGGATCGGGCTGGCTCAACGCTCGGCCTCCCAGATGAAGCCATAGAGCAGGACGGCGACCGCCAAGCCGGACGCAGCCTGCCGCAAGGGCCACAGGTCCACCTGCGGAAAGAGCACCAGGTCGCCGACCAGGAACAGGTTGTTGACCGACAGGAATACGAAGCCGAGAGCGGACCAGAACAGAAGGCGCGACCGGGTCTGACGCCAGGCGTGGAGCAACAGGAAGGCGCACCAGAGGCTGGCCGCAAGGCACAGCGCGTACACCAGGGAAGGCCCCAACGCGGCCATCACTTGTCTCCCCGCCATTTGAACGCATCGGCCAGGCCCTGGATCGGGTCGGGCGGCGCGGCGATCAGGTTGATGATTGCGACCGGCCGTTCGCGATATGCGGCTTCCAGCCGCCCGGCCAGTTCGTTCAGCACCGGGCTGGCCGGCGAATAGCGCCAGCACCCGTCGTCGTCCTGGACGGCAAGGCCGCTGGTCTGGAACCGCGCGAGGTTGTCGCGCACGAGATTGTTGCTGGCGCGCAGCTCGCGCACCAGATCATCCGCCGCCCAGCAGCGTTCGACATCCCGCCGGAGCAGCAGCAGAAGCTCGACCGCCCAGACGGATCTTATGTGCTCGCGCGCAAAGGCGGCGAGTTCTGGGTCGTCCGACAACGCCGTCTCCGGATCGACCCCCCCGACGCGCCGGAAGCTATAGCTTCGCGCCTGCGGATCAACCCCTAAGGTCGGGATGTCGTCGATCGGTTCGGGATTCGACCGCCCGCGGTCCGGTGGTCTAGAACGACGCCAGTCGGGGGGAACGGAACATCATGCAGAGACGAAAGGTCGATCGGGCCCAGCGCATGCGTGCGCGCCGGATCTGGTGGGAGCGCAACGGAGCTTTCGTCCGGGGCTGGCTGACGGGAACCGTGCTGACCGCGGTCGGCGCCTGGATCCTGCAACTGGTGACGTCCTCATAGTCCGCTCAACGCCCCCCGCCGGCGTCACGGACGACGCCTACGAGACCTGGGCCCGGGCCGAGGTGAGCCACTGGCGCAGCCGCATGCTGAAGCCGCCGGGGCCGCTGGACCGTGCCGCCCGCGGCGTCCAGGGACGGATCAACCGGATCATTCCGGAGACGGCGCACGCCGCCATCACCGCCGTCGTCGAGCGGATGACGCGCACCATCCTCACCGGCGCCGACATGACGACCGCCCGGCCGGTGATCGGCGAGTCCCTGGCCCAGCGCGACCGGCGCGCCCTGGCCGCCCTGGACTCCTACCGGAAGACCGCGGCCGTCGAAGGCGGCGTGGCCGGGGCGGGCGGGTTCTGGCTGGCCCTGGCCGACTTCCCCGCGCTGCTGGTCATCAAGATCAAGCTGCTGTTCGACCTCTCCGCGATCTACGGCCATCCGTCCGACCGGTTCGAGGAGCGCCTCTACATCCTCGAGCTCTTCCAGCTGGCCTTCTCGGCGGCCGAGCACCGGGCCGCCGTGTTCCATGGCCTGGAGGACTGGGACGGGCGAGAGCACCCCGCCGATTTCGAACACTTCGACTGGCGCGCCTTCCAGCGCGAGTACCGCGACTACATCGACCTGGCCAAGCTGGCCCAGATGATCCCCGTGGTGGGGGCGCCCATCGGGGCCTTCGTGAACTGGCGCCTGCTGGAGCGGCTGGGCGACACCGCCATGAACGGCTACCGTATGCGCTGGCTCGCGCGTTAGGCCCTCATGCGCGCCGCCCTCCCCAGCCTCCTCCTGCTCGCCTTCGTCGCGGGCGCAGCGCAGGCGCAGACGCCAATCACCGAGACGGCGGTCCGCGCCTTCGTGGCGCGCCAGCAGGCGGCCTGGAACACCGACGACCACGATCGCTTCTTCGCGGGCTTCACCCCCGAGGCGCGCTTCACCGACCAGGCCTATGTGGGCGACAAGCCGCCCGTGCCCTATGGAACCTCGACCCTGGCGCAGGCCCGCGCCCAGGCTCTACGGATGCGCGGCAAGGCCCGCGAGGCGGTGGAGGTGACCCGCATCGAGATCGCCCCCGACGGCCGTTCGGCCCGGGTGCTGGCGCGGGTGGGATCCAGGGTGGAGACGGACGGCCGCGTCCGGCGCCTCTGCGCCTCGCGGCTGCAGACCATCGTGCTGGCGGGCGGACGGCTGCGGGCCACCGGCAAGACCGACACTTTCGTGAAGTGCCGCGGAGGATGACGCAGGCCGGCGCCTGGGGCTAACCTCAACGCCATGCTCCGCCGCACCCTGATCGCGCTCGCTGCCGCCGCCGTCTTCGCCGCCACCGCCCAGGCCCAGCCGGCGCCTGCGCCGGCCGTTCCCGCCGCAACGCCGACGCCGAAGCCGCCCGCCAAGCCCAACCCCCGCGTGAAGATCGAGACCGCCCAGGGCGCCATCGTCGTGGAGCTCTACGCCGACAAGGCGCCGATCACCGTGGCCAACTATCTGCGCTACGTGGACCGCGGCCTGTTCAACGGCGCGACCTTCTACCGGGCCTCGCGGCCGCCGGGCTACACGGCCACCGACTACGGCTCGATCCAGGGCGGCCTGCAGAACGACCCCAAGAAGGTGCTGCCGCCCATCGCCCACGAGTCCACGGCCAAGACCGGGCTCAAGCACGGAGACGGCACGATCTCGATGGGCCGGCATGCGCCGGGGACCGCCCAGTCGGACTGGTTCATCACCCTGGGCGACATGAGCTACCTCGACGCCGACCCTAAGAATCCCCGGGGCTCGCCCGGCTTCGCCGCCTTCGGCCAGGTGGTCGAGGGACTGGACGTGGTGAAGAAGATCATCGCCCTGCCGGTGGACCCCAACAAGGGCGAAGGGGCGATGAAGGGTGAGATCCTGAAGCAGCCGGTCCGCATCACCCGCGTCTCCCGGGTCGCCACCCCCGCGCCGGCGCCGACGCCTGCGCCGCCCCCTCCCGCATCGCCGGACCCGCCGCCGGCGGCGGCCGAACCTTCACCCGCTTCTAACTGAGATTTTCGTCTTGATTTGAGACACAAGTCTCATTTATAGCGCCGCCATTGGATGATGGAGGCGGCGCATGGCCCTTTCCCGCGCTCAGATGGACGCCCGGATCGACGAGCACTTCGGCTATGAGCAGGCCGACGACGTGGCCGGGGTGCTCGCGACCCTGACCCCCGACTGCGAGCACGACATCGTGGGCTCGCCCACGGGTCCGACGGTGGGGCCGGACGGCGCCCGGGGGTTCTACGAAGGCCTGTTCGCGGACCTGGCCGACGGGCGGATCTCGACGGTCCGCCGGCTCTACGGCGAGGACTTCCTGGTGGACGAGAGCGTCTGGACCGGCCGCGCGCCGGGCCGGCCGTTCGGCCTGGAGGGCCGCGACCGGCCGCTGACGTTCCGGCTGCTGCACGTGGTGGAATATGCCGACGACGGCCGGATGAAGCGCGAAAACGTCTGGATCGACCTGGCGGCGATCCTGCAGCAGCTGCCGCAATGAGCGGGGCGCGCGCCAACCGGCGCCTGCGCACCCGCAAGGACCTGCTGGACGCGGCCGTCCGGCTGAGCCGCGAGGCCGCCGCGCCCAGCTTCGAGGCGATCGCCGAGGCGGCCATGGTCTCCCGCGCCACGGCCTATCGCTATTTTCCCGGCCTGGACGCCCTGATGTCCGAGGCTGCGGTCCACATGGATACGCCGACCCCCGAGGCTCTCTTCGGCGACGAGCCGTCGACCGACGTGCTGGCGCGGGTGGAGAAGCTGGACGATGCGCTGTCGGCCCTGGTGCTGGCCAACGAGGCGCCGCTGCGGGCGCTGCTGGCCCGGACCGTTCAGCAGCCGCCCGGGGAGACCCCGGTTCGGCAGAACCGCCGCAGCCCGCTGGTGGCCGCCGCCCTGGCCGGCGCCGACCCGCCGCTGGCGCCCGACCGGCTGGACCTGCTGGCCAAGGCCCTGCCGCTGCTGTTGGGCATCGAGACGCGGGTGGTCTTCAAGGATGTGCTGCAGCTGGACGACGCCGAGGCGGCGCGCGTCCGCCGCTGGATGATCCGCGCCCTGGTGGAGGCCGCGCGGAGAGGCTAGCGTTCCGGGCATGAGCGAGACGCCGCAGGTCCCCGAGGACGGTTGGAAGCATTCCGGCGTGCGCGTCGTTCGTGGCGACCAGCTGGACCCGGCGGCCGCGACCACGCCCGGCATGGACCGCGCCGTCGCCATCGACCGCGCCCGAACCGGAGCCCAGAAGCTCTGGGCCGGAACCGTCCACATCCACGCCAACGCCAAGACCGGCCCGCATCACCACGGCCCCCTGGAGAGCGTGATCTATGTGGTCTCGGGCCGGGCCCGCATGCGGTGGGGCGAGCATCTGGAGTTCGTGGCCGAGGCGGGGCCGGGCGACTTCATCTATGTGCCGCCCTTCGTCCCGCACCAGGAGATCAACGCCTCGACCGACGAGACCCTGTCTTGCGTCCTGGTGAGGTCCGACAGCGAGGCGGTGGTGGTGAACCTGGAGATCGAGCCCGCGGAAACGCCCGAAGGCGTCGCCTGGATCGACCCGATCCATCGGGGCTAGGCGACTGCGGCCGCGATTTGGGATTCCCCCGCTCGCGGGGGAAGCGGGGCGCTAGACCACCGCGTGATAGGTCAGGGCCAGGCCGGAGATGCTGGCGCGTTCCTGCGTGGTCTTCACCATCTCCGGCAGTTCGGCGCGGGCCGCCTCGGTAAGCAGGATCATGCCACCCTGGGCCACGTCCTCGCCGAGCTTCGACGTTAGGTTCACCTCGTCGCCGAACAGGTCGTGGCCGCCCAGGACGAGGATGTCGCCGAAGCCGACGCCGATCGAGGCGTAGAGGCGCCGGGTCGCGGGCAGCAGCACGTTGACGGTGTTGAGCTGGCGCATGATCTCGCGCGCCGCCGCCACCGCCTGATCGACGTCCTCGAACAGGCAATAGAGGTTGTCCGCCTCGGCCTTCACCAGCGTCCCGCCGCACGCCTCGATGGTCGGGACCGCCAGCAGCCGCATCTGGTGGATCATCAGCAGGAAGGAGACCACACCGTGCACCTGGGTGGTGCGCGAGAACCCGCTCATGTCCAGCACCAGCACCGCCCGGCGTTGGGTGAACTCGCGTTCGATCGTCTCCGAGATCTCCACCCGCAGTTCCGGATGGTCGATGATCTGCGAGAGCAGCTCGTTCAGCCGCTCACGCGTGTTGAGCGGCTCGGCCGCCTCCAGCACGACGTGGTTCATGACGCCTCCCCAGGCCGTACGATGGCAACGCGGGGCCGGACGAGAGTCAAGGCGAGGCTCGCATCGGGCGAGTCATGGACTATGTCATGGAGCCATGACCGCTGTTCCGGCCAAACCCGCCGCCCCGCCCAACAACATGATCGGCCTCGGCCTGCTGGCCGCCTTCCTGGCGTTCGGCGCGGCGCTAGTCCTGGGGCCGCCCGGAAAGACGCCGCTGACCATCGCCTTCATCATGACGGGATGGGTCCTGGCGGTGATGGCGCACGAGTTCGCCCACGCGGGCGTCGCCTGGCTGGCCGGCGACCACACGGTGCGGGAGAAGGGCTACCTCTCGTTCGATCCCCGGCGCTACGGCGACCTGGGCACCAGCTTGGTGATCCCGCTGATCGCCCTGGCGCTGGGGGGGATCGGCTTTCCGGGGGGCGCGGTCTATCTGCGCAACGACCTGATGCGGGGCCCCGGCTGGCGGGCGGCCGCGTCGCTCGCCGGTCCCGGCGCCACGCTGCTGGTGCTGCTGCTCCTCGCCTCGGCGGTCGGGCTCTGGCCCCCCGCGGCCGCGCACGGCCCGCTGTTCGCCGCCCTGGCCATGCTGGCCTTCCTGCAGGCCACGGCCCTGGTGCTGAACCTGCTTCCCCTGCCCGGCCTGGACGGCTTCAACGCCATCCGCCCGTTCATGCCCCGGTCCTGGGCGCCGGCGATCCGCAAGGCCGAGGGCGTCGCCCTGTTGCTGCTGCTGGCGGCGGTGTTCCTCGTGCCCGGGTTCAGCGACCTGTTGTTCGGCGTGGCCGTGGTGCTGGCGGCCGCCCTGGGCGTGCCGATCGAGGCCATGCAGGCGGGTTGGGACGCCTTCCATTTCTGGCGCTGAGGATTCGCTGACCGCGGTTTCGCCTCACAGGCGCAATCCGTTGCTGAGCGGCGCGCGGGTGGGCTACTGCCATATCGAACACGTTCTGCGGGGCACGGGTCGCGGGACGAGCCATATCGGGGCTTCACTGATGAAACGCCTAGTCGCCGCAGCGTCCGTCGCCGCCGGCCTCCTCTTCGCGACCGCCGGCCATGCGGTCGAGGTCTACGACCAGCCGCTCACCACCGAAGGCGACTCGCCGCTGACGGCGGAGCCGGCCCATCCCGCCGCCGCGGGCCTGGAGAACCTCTACCACCTGGCCGGCTCGGTTCCCGAGCCGATGACCTGGGCGATGATGATCGTGGGCTTCGGCGCCGCGGGCCAGATCCTGCGCCGCCGCCGGGCCATGGGTCATCTCTGATCCCGCTTGAGGCGCGCACCGCCGCCCGATAGCGGCGCGGACGGTCGGTCGGGGAGGGTCGGATGAAGGGCGTCATCAGCCTTGGACAGGCGATCGGCATCTGGCTGCTGATCGTGGCCCTCAGCCTGGGGGTCGGCCTGATCCCGCTAGCCATCTGGGCCGCCCTGGTGTTCCTCGGCGCCTCGGAGCGGGCCGCGAAGGCGAACGAGACCCTCGACCGCACCCTGATGACCGGCGAGACCGTGACGGCGCGCGCGATCCAGCATCGCGCCTTCGCCCTCTTCAAGCGCCGCACGGTGATCGCCATCACGTCCAGCCGCATCCTGACGGTGCAGCGCGGGCTGCTGGGCGGCTTCAGGATGGCCGACATGCAATGGAAGGACCTCAAGGACGCCCGCCTGGAGCAGAACATCCTCGACAGCATCTGCGGTTCGAACCTGGCCTTCGACAGCCTGCTGCTAGGTCACGCCGGCATCGCAGTGGATGGCGTGCCCAGCGAGGCGGCCTCGGCCATGTACGCCAAGGCCCAGTACGAGGAGCAGGCCTGGGAGGAGAAGCGGCGCGTGCGCGGCCTGGAGGAAACCCGGGCGGCCTCCGGCGGCGTGACGATCGGGGCGGGCGACGGCGCAGGACCGGGCGGGGGCGGCGACCGCATGGTCGACGAGATCCGCAAGGCCAAGGACCTGCTGGATTCGGGCGCGATCAACGATGCGGAGTTCCAGGAGATGAAGGCCAAGATCCTCGGCCGGGCCTGAGGCCTTCACCCTCTCTTCACCATTCCAAGCCCTTCGTCATTCGGGCATGTTGCCGGAACAGACGATGAACGCTCCGATTCGCCTTCCCCCTGTCCGCATCCTGGGCCTGGACCCCGGCCTGCGCCGCACCGGCTGGGGCGTGATCGCGTGCGAAGGGGCGCGGCTGAGCCATGTCGCCCACGGCGTGATCGCCCCGAAGGACAGCCTGCCGTTCCCCGAGCGCCTGCTCTGCCTGTTTTCCGAGATCGAGGCCGTCATCGCCGCCCACGCGCCGGACGAGGCGGCGGTGGAAGAGACCTTCATGAACAACAACGCCCAGTCGGCGCTGAAGCTGGGCCACGCCCGGGCCATGGCGATGATCGTGCCCGCGCGCGCGGGCCTGCCGGTGGCCGAATACGCCGCCACGGTGGTCAAGAAGGCGGTGGTCGGCACGGGCGGCGCCGACAAGGCCCAGGTCGGCTGGATGATCGCCCGCCTGCTGCCGGCGGCCGGCAAGACCAGCGCCGACGCGGCCGACGCCCTGGCGGTGGCCATCGCCCACGCCCACGCGCGAACCGCGCGACGCGTGGCCTGACCGGCGGCAGGCGGAAAGAAAAAGGCGCCGGCTCTGGAGGCCGGCGCCTTTCCGATCCTGCAGCCAGGCCTTAGGCGAAGACCATCGCGCGCCGCCGGCGCATCAGCGCGCCGACGCCGCCGAAGCCTAGGATCATCATGGCCCAGGTCGCGGGTTCCGGCACCGCGGTTCCAGCGAAGATCGCACCGATGTCACCGATCTCCAGCGAATAGTTGCCCGAGGCCATCGTCACCGCGGTGATCGCGCTGTCGAAGCTGAAGGTCAGCCGGCCGTTGGTGGTGAACGAGGTCTGGCTGCCGTTGGCGTCCATGCCCGGCAGGGCGGCGAGAATCGCGCCGGTGACCACCTGGCTGGTGCCGTCGGCGAGGTTGAAGGTGAAGCTGTTGAAGCGGTCGAGAGAGCCGATGTAGAAGCTGATCGAGCTCAGCAGCGGCGTGTCCAGCGTCACGCTCTGGTTCTTCTGGATGCTCAGATACTGCGTCTCGTCCCAGCTGGCCGGCGAGAGGGCCGGGGCGGCGCTGAGCTTGGCGGCCGAGCCGGTGAACAGGACGCCGTCACCGACCAACGAGAAGCCCGGACCGCCGAAGACGAGATCGCCCAGGGTGGCGGCGCCGTCGAAGTCGGTGACCAGGGTTTCGCCCGCGTTCAGGTCGGCCTGGTAGCCGACGAAGGTCACCGCGGCGTTTGCGGAGCCGGCGGCCATGGCGATCGCCGCCGCGCCCATCAGGGCGTAGAGTGGTTTCAGGTACATCCGTCGTATCCCCAAATGGCCGGCAGGCAGGGAGAGCCCGCAAGCGCACGCGTCACAGCGAATGGGTAACCATGAGGAAACGGCGGCGGTTCCTGGGGTAACGCGTTTTTTGTCGAGCTACTTGCCGACCGGCCCATCCCGCCGCGACCAGTCCTCGAACGAGCCGTCGTAGAGCAGCACGTCCAGCCCGAGCGTGCGAGCGGCGAACAGGGTGGCGGTGGCCTGCTGACCCACGTGGCAGTAGGCGATGACGGTGTCGCCCGGCTTCACTCCGGCCGCCTCGAACCGGGCCGCGATGGCCTCGGGCGAGGCCAGTTTCAGGTCGGGCGTCGTCACCTCGGCGAACGGCACGCTGCGGGCGCCCGCGATGTGGCCGGCCTTGTGCGGCCGCGCCGCCGTTCCGCCGGTCTTGGCGCCGGAGAAGAACTCCGGGGTCCGGGCGTCGACCACCGCATAGCCGCGCCGGCGGGCGTGGGCCTTCACGAAGTCGGCGTCGACCACCAGCGGCTTGAACCGGATCGGCCGCAGCCGGCCGGGGCGCGGCGCCGGAACCTCGGTCGACAGCGCGCCGCCGGAAGCCGCCCACGCCGCCGCGCCGCCGTTGAGGAGCACGGTGCGCCGGCCGAGCCCGGCCGCGTCGAGGGTGAACACGACGCGGGTCGCCGACTGGACGCCCTCACGCGTGGGCACGACCACGATCCGCGATCGCTCGGTCACGCCCAGCGCCACCAGCCGCGCGCGCAGCGCCTCCGCCTCCGGCAGTTCCAGGATCAGCGGGTCCGGGCCCCTCGGCGGCGCGGCGAAGTCGGCCAGGCTCACGAGGCGCGCGCCAGGGATGTGGCCGGCCTCGTAACCGGCCCGGTCGCCGACCTGCAGGACCACCAGCGCAGGATCGCCCAGACGCCCCGCCAGCCACGCCGGCTCCACGACGAGCCGCTCCCGCGCCGTCGCCGCGAATCCCGGCTGGACCAGCGCCAGCGCCAGCATCGCCGCCAGAAAAAGCCGCATCGCGTGAGCCTCCGAGAACCCCGGCAGGCTAGACCCTCTGGCGCCCGATCCAAGCCCCCGCGGCAACGGCCTGCGGCGCCGGCGCCTGGGCCCGGGCGATGAGGCGGGCCGCGACGTCGCAGAGCGGGTCCAGCACGTCCAGCCTGGCGATCCAGCTGTGCGGCAGCGGATCCAGGCCATGGAGGGCGCCCCAGATCTGGCCGGCGATCGAGGCCGTCGTGTCGCTGTCGCCGTCGTGGTCGGCCCCCAGGCGCAGGGCGTCCTCGAACCGGTCGGCCCGCAGCGCCGCGTAGAGCCCGATCGCCAGGGCTTCCTCGCCCGTCCAGCCCTGGCCCAGGGCCGCGATAGCGCGATCGGGCGCCGTACCCTCGCCGGCCAGGCGCCGGGCGGCGCGCACCGCGGCCAGCACCTCGCCGCCGTCGGGCATCCGCGCGAGGCGGGCCTCCATGCGCTCGAGGGCGGAGGTCATGGGCGTCTCGTCCAGCAGGTCGCGCAGCAGGCTCGCCAGGGCCGCGGCGCTGAGGCGCGCCACGGCATGTCCGTGGGTCAGGGCCGCCGCGGCATGGGCGAGGCGGAAGGCTTCGTCGGCGTCGATGGCGGGGACGAGGCCCAGGGGCGCGACGCGCATCACCGCGCCACTGCCTTTGGAGTCGTTGACGGGCGCTTCGATGGTCCCGCGGGCCCCGCCGCGCAAGGCGCCAAGGCAGGTGCTGCCAGGTGCGCGCAGCGCCCACATCTCGCGGTGCTGGCTGAGGCCGGGCGCGCCGGTGGCGAACTCCTCCCGCTGGGTGCGGAACCAGGCGAGGTAGGCGTGGCGGATCCGGGCCAGCACCTGCTCGGAGCGCCGCACGCCGGCGAGCGCCAGGGCCGAGAGCAGTCCGTCGGCAGTGTAGAGGGTCATCTGGGTGTCGTCGCTGACCACCAGGCGGCCTCGCGAAAGGCGAGGTTCGACCAGGCCCTGTGCGCCGAAAGCCTCGCGGATCTCGGCGCGCGACTTGAATTCGACGGGGTAGCCGAACGCATCCCCCAGGGCGCCGCCGAACAGGCACCCCAGGATCCGTCCCGCGACGTGGTGATCGGCAAGCGGCTCGACGGCGAGCGCCGCCGCCAGTCGCGGCGCGTGCGCCCGCGCCGCCGCCTCGCCGGCAGGGACGCCCAATTCCGTCAGGAGCCTCGCGGCCAACCACCGGGCGCGCACGCCGCCGGTGTCGCAGTGGACCAGCACCCGCCCGCCGCGCCGCAGCACGCCGCGCAGCCGGTGGCCCGCATAGGCCCAGAGGCGCTCGAAGCGGGCGTCCGGAGCCCCGCCGGCGCGCAGGACGAGATGGTGCCATTGGGGCGCAAGGCCGGCGAGCGTCTCGGGCAGGTCCGCACGGCCGATCAGCCGCAGTTCCTGCGCCGACATCAGGGTGACGATCGCATCGGGCCGGAACGCCGCGACGACGCGCAGGTCCTCCTCCAGCGTCGCCACGCCGCTTCCGGGACAGGCGCAGACGCCGATCACGCCTCGCCCCTGCGCGACGGCGTCGATGCGGAACGTTTGAGGCGTACAGGCGACACTCATGGCCGGACCTCGGTTGACTCGGTTTCGAACTAACTTAGTGTGCAATTCACACTTACCAGTCCGAACTTAGTGTAGTCAACACACGAACATGCCGTTCACCTACGACTATCCCCATCCGGCGGTCGCCACCGACATCGCTGTCTTCACCCTTCGGCGGGGCGCGCTGAACGTCCTGCTCATCGAGCGGGGCGAGGCGCCGCACAAAGGGGCGTGGGCGCTTCCCGGCGGCTTCCTGCAACCGGACGAGGAGCTGGACGACTGCGCCCGCCGCGAGCTGCTCGAGGAGACCGGGGTCGACGCCGAGCTGCTCCTGCACTTCGGCAATTTCAGCGCCCCGGACCGCGATCCCCGCGAGCGCGTGATCTCGGTGGCCTATCTGGCGCTGCTGCCGTCGGACGAGCTGCGGCTGGCGGCCGCCACCGACGCCGCCCAGGCGCGGTGGTTCCCGGTGGACGACCTACCGCCCCTCGCCTTCGACCACGACGAGATCCTGCGCCAGGCCCTGGCGGCCCTGACCTCACAGGCGCGCCGCATCTCGCCGCTGTTCGCCCTCCTGCCGGGCCGGTTCACCCTCAGCCAGCTTCAGGGCGCCTACGAGGCGGTGGTGGGCGAGGACGCGGAGAAGCGGAACTTCCGCAAGATGGTGTCCGCGCTCGCGTGCGTGCGGGAGACGGACGACTTCGCCCACGGCGCGCACCGTCCCGCGCGACTCTACGAGCCGGCCGCCAACGGGATCAGTCCCGGGCGGGATACAGGTCGTACGTCCGCGACCCCACCACCAGCCGCTCGGTCTTGATCTCCAGGGTCCCGTCGGTGCGCTTGTGACCTCGCGCGGTCACCTGCGTCCCCTTCGGGATCGCCGCAAGGGTCAGCCCCGAGCGCTGGATCGCCGCCGGCGGAGCCAGCATCACGGCCCAGACGCCGTCGGCGGTGCGCACCCGGATCAGCCCGTGCGGTTGGCCCAGGGAGGCGGTTTCCACCACCCCTGATACCTGGCTTTCCTGGTCGCTGTAGACGGACCAGCCGTGGTGGGCCTCAGCGGCGCCGCCCGCCAGGACGAGGGCGGCCACAGCGCCCATGATCGACAGTCTTGCCATTCCGACCTCCTGCCCCCGGGCCGCGACGTTAAGGCCTGACACGGCTTGTAGAAAGGCTCGTTTGCGCGCCCCTGCGGAAGGCGGGTAACCCTGCCGCCGAGATCCGCAATGGAGGCCCGGCCTTGGCTGACCTGTTCGCACCGATGACGCTGGCGCATGGCCCGGCCATGAAGAACCGCTTCATGCTGGCTCCGCTCACCAACCTGCAGAGCCATGCGGACGGCACGCTGTCGGACGACGAGTTCCGCTGGCTGACCAAGCGGGCCGAGGGCGGCTTCGGCCTGACCATGACCTGCGCGGCGCACGTGCAGGCCGTGGGCCAGGGCTTCCCCGGCCAACTGGGCGTCTTCGGCGACCAGCACCTGGACGGCCTCTCGCGGCTGGCGGCGGCGATCGAGGCGGCCGGCAGCGTGTCGGCGCTGCAGATGCACCATGCCGGCAACCGCAGTCCGAAGGAGCTGGTGGGCCAGCCGGTCTGCCCGTCGGACGATCCGGAGACCGGCGCCCGGGGCCTGTCGCTGGGCGAGGTCGAACAGCTGGTGGAGGACTTCGTGGCCGCCGCGGTCCGCGCCGAGAAGGCGGGTTTCGACGGCGTCGAGATCCACGGCGCGCACGGCTATGTCCTGGCCCAGTTCCTCTCGCCCGAGATCAACCGGCGCGAGGACCGCTATGGCGGCTCGGTCGAGAACCGCGCCCGCATCATCTTCGAGATCATCGAGGGCGTCCGCGCCCGCACCGGCGCCGACTTCCAGCTCGGCCTGCGCCTGTCGCCCGAGCGCTTCGGGCTGAAGCTCGCCGAGATCGTCCAGGTGGCGCGGTCGGTCCTCGACGACGGCCGGATCGACTATCTCGACATGTCGCTGTGGGACGTCTTCAAGGAGCCGACGGAGGAGGCGCACAAGG
Organism: Phenylobacterium sp. CCH9-H3; assembly: GCF_001557235.1. Taxonomy (GTDB): domain Bacteria; phylum Pseudomonadota; class Alphaproteobacteria; order Caulobacterales; family Caulobacteraceae; genus Phenylobacterium. The sequence goes on from NZ_LSJI01000040.1 coordinate 18,524, forward strand.
GCCGCAGCCTGATGAGCTACTTCACGGAGCTCAAACGGGGACATGTGCGCCTGGGCGTCGCCGGCAAGGTGACCAGCCCGGCCATCGCCTCGACGATGCTGGAGAACGGCGCCGACTACGTCCTGATCGGGCGGGCGGCGATCCTGCACCACGACTTCCCGGAGCGCGCCCGCGATCCGGGCTTCACGCCGGCCGCCCTACCGGTCACCGCCGAATATCTGGCCAACGAGGGCCTGGGACCGGCGTTTGTCCAGTACATGTCCACCTGGCCCGGGTTCGTTCAGGCGGCGTGAGGCGGCGCGCGCCGCACGCGCATTCCAGAGGGTCAGGGCGACGACGATGACCGCATAGACGCCGAACGCGGTCAGCAACACCTCGGCGCCCATCCTCTACTACTCTGAGTGGAAGGGTCGCTCTTTCTCGCCCGCCTGGAAATTCCGTAGCGCTACTTCCGTACAACTACCTAGGCCTTGACCGGCGAGCGCCGCGGGCCGTGGACCGCCCGTCGCCCAATCCAACAGTTCGACGGGATGGACCACCGGTGCGTCCAGCACTGGCGCGAGCTGGGCCATGCAGCCGACATTGCCGGCGGCGACGACGGTCGCGCCGACGGCGTTGACGTTGGCGGCCTTGCGGTCGCGCAGCTTCGTGGCGAGTTCGGGCTGCAGGATGTTGTAGACTCCGGCCGACCCGCAGCAGAGATGGCCCTCCGCCACCGTCCGCACGTCGAAGCCGGCCTCCGCCAACAGGCGCGGGGGCGCGGCCTTGATCTGCTGGCCGTGCTGCAGCGAGCAGGCGGCGTGGTAGGCGACGCTGAGCGAGGGCGTCCGCACCCGATCCGGAAGGCCGACCTCGGCGATGAACTCCAGGACGTCGCGCGCCGGGACCGCCTCGCCCACCAGCCGGCCATAGGCCTTCAGCATGGTTCCGCAGCCGGCGGCGGTGGTGACGATCGCCGCGACCGGCCCGGCCTTGGCCCAGGCCGCCAGATTGGTCCGCGCCATGGATTTGGCCTCGTCCGCACGCCCGAGATGTTCGGACAGGGCGCCGCAGCAGCCTTCCCCTTCGGCCAGCACGACCTCGTAGCCCGCCCGCGCGATCAGGCGGATGGCGGCGGCGCGGACCTGCGGCGCCATCGCCGGCTCCACGCATCCCTGGAGCAGGATCACCCGTCCCCTCGGCGCGCCCGACGGCAGCGGGACCTGGGCGGCCGCCGCCCGCGGCGGGGACGGCGGAACCAGTCGCAGCAGCGCGGCGAGCGGCGCCAGCCGCAGCCGCGTCAGCAGCGGCTCCAGCGGGCGGGCCAGGCGGCCGAGGGCCAACGCCGCCGCCAGCCGCCGCGGGCTGGTCAGCACCGCCGGAAGCAGCGCGCGCAATATCCGCTGCGGCCAGGGCCGCACGTGGTGCGCTTCGATATGGGCCCGGGCGTGGTCGATCAGCTGGGCGTAGTCGACGCCCGACGGGCAGGTGGTGGTGCAGGCCAGGCACGAGAGGCAGCGGTCGACATGGGTCACCGTCTCCGGCGCCGGGGGGCCGCCCTTTTCCAGCATCTCGCGGATCAGCTCGATCCGCCCGCGCGGGCTGTCGCGTTCGTCGCCGAGCAGGACGTAGGTCGGACAGGTGGCCGTGCAGAAACCGCAGTGGACACACTTGCGGATGGCGGCCTGGCTGGCGGCGGTCTGCGGGTCGGCCAGCTGTTGGGGCGAGAAGTCGGTCCTCACGCGCCGCCCTCCAGCCGCCCGGGATTGAGCACGCCCAGCGGGTCGAACGCCGCCGTCACCCGGTCGTGCAGCGCGCCCAGGGCCCCGTCACGCGGACCGAACGCCGGCGCGCCACGCAGGCAGAGGGCGTGCCCGCCCAAGCTGTTCGCCACCGCGCGCACCTTGGCCGCCGGCTCCTCGGTGAGCAGCCAGGCCAGGCCGCCGGCCCAGTCGTAGAGCGCATCGCCTGGCAGGCCGTGCGGACCCCGCCAGCCGACCGCCGGGGGTAGGGACAGCCGCCACAGCGGCCGCGGATCGCCGGCGAACGCCTCCACCTCGCGGATCTGGGCCCAGAACGCCTGGCTGTGGGGTCCGTCCAGGGCGTCGATCCGGCCATAGCCCTTGAGCGCCGCGGCCAGGGCCTCCGCCCGCGCGGCGACGGAGGCCTCGAAGCCTTCGAGTCGGAGCGCCGTGGTCGGCATCTCGGCCTTCAGCGGACGCGCTCGGGCCGCGAAGGACGGCAGGTGCGCGGCGCCCGAGACCTCGAAGGGGCCGTTCATGGCGAGGGCCATGGCCTCGCTGGCGCGCACGTCGGGCAGGCCGAACAGCAGCAGGGTGGTCTCCGTCCGGGACGCCGGCAGCACCTTCAGCGTCACCTCGGTGAGGATGGCCAGGGTGCCCCACGATCCGGCCATCAGCTTCATGAGGTCGTAGCCGGTGACGTTCTTCACCACCTTGCCGCCCGCCTTGAACATCTCGCCCCGGCCCGACACCGCGGCGAAGCCCAGGAAGTGGTCGCGCGCCGCGCCCGCCCGGATCCGCCGCGGCCCGGAGAGGTTGGCCGCCAGCACGCCGCCCAGGGTGGGCTCGCCCCGCGCCCCGAGCAGGCGCGTCCAGCGCGGCGGCTCGAAGGCCAGCATCTGGCCGCGCGAGGCGACCAGCTTCTCGATGTCGGCCAGCCGCACGCCGGGCTGGACGGTGAGCACCAGCTCGTCGGGCGCATAGTCCACGATCCGGTCCAGCCGCTGGGTCGACAGCACGAGGTCGACAGGGTCCATGATCCCGACGGCGCGCTTGGTTCCGCCGCCGATGACCTCGATATGACGCGCCGCGGCGCCGGCCTCGGCGACGAGGGCCTGCACCTCCTCCGGCGTGGTGGGCTTCAGGACGCGGACGGCGGTGTCGATCATCAGAACCGCGGCAGTTCGGGGAAGGCGAGCTTGCCCCTGTGCACGTGCATCCGGCCCAGCTCCGCGCAACGGTGCAGGGTCGGGAAGACCTTGCCGGGATTGAGCAGGAGGCCGGGGTCGAAGGCGCACTTCACCCGCTGCTGGCAGGCGAGGTCCGTGGGGTCGAACATCTCGCCCATCAGATCGCGCTTCTCGACGCCGACGCCGTGCTCGCCGGTCAGAACGCCGCCTACGGCCACGCAGAGCTTCAGGATGTCGGCGCCGAAGGCCTCGGCCTTCTCGAGCTGGCCGGGGATGTCGGCGTCGTAGAGGATCAGCGGGTGCAGGTTGCCGTCGCCGGCGTGGAAGACGTTGGCGACGCCGAGCCCGTACTCGGCGGACAGCTCGGAGATGCGGGTGAGGACCTGGGACAGTCGTCCGCGCGGGATGGTGCCGTCCATGCAGAAGTAGTCCGGCGCGATCCGCCCCACCGCGGGGAAGGCCGCCTTGCGCCCGGCCCAGAACGCCAGCCGCTCGGTGTCGCTATTGGAGACGCGCACGAAGTCGGCGCCGCGCTGGGCGGCCAGGGCGCGGACGTGGCCGGTGAGCTCGGCGCACTCGGCCTCGGGCCCGTCCAGTTCGACGATCAGCAGGGCGGCGGCGTCCACCGGATAGCCGGCGCCCACGAACGCCTCCGCCGCCCGGATCGCCGGATTGTCCATCATCTCCAGCCCGGCCGGGATGACGCCGGCGGCGATGATGTCGCCGACCGTCGCGGCCGCGCCTTCCACGGTGGCGAACCCCAGCAGGAGCGCCCGGGCGGTCTCGGGACGCGGCAGGATCCGCACCGTCACCTCGGTGACGACGCCCAGCAGCCCTTCGGAGCCGGTGACGAGGCCGAGCAGGTCATAGCCCTCGGCGTCCATGGCCTTGCCGCCCAGGCGCACGACCTCGCCGCTCATCAGGACCAGTTCGCAGCCCAGCAGGTTGTTGGTGGTCAGGCCGTACTTCAGGCAATGCACGCCGCCGGAGTTCTCGGCCACGTTGCCGCCGATGGTGCAGGCGATCTGGCTGGACGGGTCGGGGGCGTAGTAGAAGCCCTGGCCCTCGACGGCGGCGGTGACGCCCAGGTTGGTCACGCCCGGCTGCACCACGGCGCAGCGGTTGGCGTAGTCCACCTCCAGCACCCGGTTGAACTTGGACAGGCCCAGCACCACCCCGTCGGCCAGCGGCAGGGCCCCGCCGGAGAGCGAGGTCCCGGCGCCGCGCGGCACCACCTTCACCCCATTGGCCTGACACCAGCGCAGGATCTCGGAGACCTGCTGCGTCGTCTCGGGCAGCACGACGGCGATCGGGGTCTGGCGGTAGGCGGAGAGACCGTCACTCTCGAACGGGACCAGCCCCGCGGGTTCGGACACCACCCCCTCGCCCGGCACGATCTTCCGGAGCGCCCGCACGATCTCGGCCTTTCGGGCGATCAGCGCAGGGTCGGGCGCGGGCATGTGCATGGGGGCATCAGTAAGCGGAGACTCGCCCCTCTCAAAGCGTGTCATCCCGGTTTTGGACGAAGGCCAAAACCGGGATGACAAGTAGGGGGTCAGCGGCCCTCGAACTGCGCCGTGCGCTTCTCGTTGAAGGCGCCGACGCCCTCGCGGCGGTCGTGGGTGGTGAAGAGGTGGCTGTAGACGGTCAACTCCAGGTCCATGGCGCGGGCCAGGTCCAGGTCCTGGCCGCCGTGGACGACGCGCTTGGCGCCGCGGACGGACAGGGGGGCCTTGCTGGCGATCACCCGGGCGACGCCGAGCACGGTGTCGAGCAGCTGATCCGGCGGCACCACGCCGCTTACGAGGCCCCAGGCCAACGCCTGATCGGCGGTGAACGGGGCGGCGGTGGTGAGGATCTCGATAGCCCGGCGCGGCCCGACGGCGCGGGTCAGGAGCTGGGTGCCGCCGAGGCCCGGGATGATCCCGAGACCGGCTTCCGGCAGGCCGAAACGCGCGCCCTCCGCGGCATAGGCGAAGTCGCAAGCCAGCGTCATCTCGCAGCCGCCGCCCATGGCCGCGCCCTGTACGGCGGCGATCACCGGGACGGGGCAGGCCAGGTGGGCGCGGATCATGGCCTCGAACAGCCGGTGCTGCTCGGCCCACGCCTCGTCGGTCATGCCGTTGCGTTCCTTCAGGTCGGCGCCGGCCTGGAAGTGCCTGCCCTCGCCGCGCAGGATCACTGCGCGCAGCGCCTCGTCGCCCCGCAGCTTGGACCAGACCTCCAGCAGTTCGCGGCCCATCTGGGTGGAGAGCGCATTGGCCACGTCCGGCCGGTTGAAGGCGATCACCGTGACGCCCGGCGCGGCCTCTTCGACCTTGATGGTTTCGTATGTCATCAGAAGCTCTTCGGCTGGCCCAGGACGTGGGTGGCCACGTGGCTGAGGATCAGGTTCGTGGAGATCGGGGCCACCTGATAGAGGCGGGTCTCGCGGAACTTGCGCTCGATGTCGTATTCCTCGGCGAAGCCGAAGCCGCCGTGAGTCTGCAGGCACATGTCGGCGGCGTACCAGGAGGCCTCCGAAGCCACCAGCTTGGCCATGTTGGCCTCGGTCCCGCAGGGCTGGCCGGCCTCAAACAGGGCGGCGGCCTTGTCGACCATCAGGCTGGCGCTGGTCATCTGGACGTAGGCGCGGGCGAGCGGGAACTGGACGCCTTGGTTCTCGCCGATCGGGCGGCCGAAGACGACCCGGTCCTTGGCGTACTGGCTGGCGCGGTCGATGAAGAACCTGGCGTCGCCGATGCATTCGGACGCGATCAGGATCCGCTCGGCGTTCATGCCGTCGAGGATGTATTTGAAACCCTTGCCCTCTTCGCCCACCAGGTTCTCTGCCGGGACCTCCAGGTCTTCGAACAGGAGTTCGGTGGTGGCGTGGTTCAGCATGGTGCGGACGGGGGTGATGGTCAGGCCCTTGCCCACCGCCTCGCGCATGTCGACCAAGAGCACGCTCATGCCGGCCGAGGTCCTGGCCTCGTCGCGGGGGCTGGTGCGGCAGAGCAGGACCATGAGGTCGGAATGCTCGGCCCGGCTGATCCACAGCTTGCGGCCGTTCACGACGTACTTGTCGCCGACCTTCCTGGCGAAGGTGGTGATGCGGGTGGTGTCGGTGCCCGCGTCGGGCTCGGTGACGCCGAAGGCCTGGAGGCGCAGCTCGCCGGTGGCGACCTTGGGCAGATAGGCCTCTTTCTGGGCCGGCGTGCCGTGCCGCAGGACCGTGCCCATGGTGTACATCTGGGCATGGCAGGCGCCGCCGTTGCAGCCCGAGCGGTGGATCTCCTCCAGCACCGCCGTTGCGGCGGCGAGGCCGAGGCCCGAGCCGCCGTATTCCTCCGGGATCAGGACCGAGAGGAAGCCGGCCTCGGTCAGGGCCTGGACGAAAGCCGTGGGATAGGCCCGCTCGCGATCGAGCTCGCGCCAGTAGGCGCCGGGGAAGCGCGCGCAGAGCCTGCGCACAGCCTCGCGGATCTCGGGAAAGGTCTCGGTGGTCACGCGACGCTGTGTGCCACGGCGACGTTGGGTGAGCATAGACTTTGCGCGCCCGCCCCGATGTCATCCCGGTTTTGGCGCAGCCAAAGACCGGGACCCCGCTGTGAGGCGTTTGATGGCCGGTTGGTGCGGAGCCGCTTCGCCCCGCGCCGCCCACAACACATCGGGGTCCCGGTCTTCGCGTGCCGCGAAATCGGGATGACAAGTCAATCAAACCCCTCAATTGCGGAATTTCAGGCACGATTTCCCGCCGAAACAAACCAATGCAGGCAATACCCCCGCGGCCCTGCCTCACCTTCGCGGAACTTGACCTTCGGACGGAAACGACGGCCTAGGGCTGGGGCATGAGGAAACTGCAATCGGCGCTCGACACCGGATCGGCCGCCTTCGCCGCCAACGCCGAGGTCAACCGCGCGCTGGTGGACGAGCTTCGGGAGCGGACGGGCCAGGCGGCGCTGGGCGGGCCGGAGGCGTCGCGCCAGCGGCATACGTCGCGCGGCAAGCTGCTGCCGCGGGAGCGGGTGATGCGGCTGCTGGATCCCGGCGCGCCGTTCCTGGAAGTGGGCCAGCTCGCCGCCTTCGGCCTCTATGGTGACGAGGCCCCCGCCGCGGGCGTGATCACCGGCATCGGGCGCGTGTCCGGCCGCGAGGTGCTGATCATCGCCAACGACGCCACGGTGAAGGGCGGCGCCTATTTCCCGCTGACGGTGAAGAAGCACCTGCGCGCGCAGGAGATCGCCCAGCAGAACCGCCTGCCTTGCGTCTATCTGGTGGACTCGGGCGGGGCGAACCTGCCGCACCAGGCCGAGGTGTTTCCCGACCGCGACCACTTCGGGCGCATCTTCTTCAACCAGGCGCGGATGAGCGCCGAGGGCATCCCACAGATCGCCTGCGTCATGGGCTCGTGCACCGCGGGCGGCGCCTATGTGCCGGCCATGTCGGACGAGACCATCATCGTCCGGGGCCAGGGCACCATCTTCCTCGGCGGCCCGCCGCTGGTGAAGGCGGCCACCGGCGAGATCATCAGCGCCGAGGAACTGGGCGGGGCGGACACCCATGGCCGCCGCTCCGGCGTGGTGGACCACGTGGCCGAGAATGACGAGCACGCGCTCAGCATCGTCCGGCGCATCGTGGCCAACCTGAACACCACCAAGGAGGTGGGGCTCTACATGGAGGAGCCCGAGCCGCCGGCCTTCGACCCCGAGGAGTTGTACGGCGTCGTGCCCACCGACGTGCGCGCGCCGTACGACGTGCGCGAGGTGATCGCCCGGGTGGTGGACGGCTCGAAGTTCGACGAGTTCAAGGCGCTGTACGGCACGACCCTGGTTTGCGGTTTCGCGCGGATCTGGGGCCATCCGGTGGCGATCCTGGCCAACAACGGGGTGCTGTTCTCGGAGAGCGCGCTGAAGGGCGCCCACTTCATCGAGCTGGCGTGCAAGCGGAAGATCCCGCTGGTGTTCCTGCAGAACATTTCGGGCTTCATGGTCGGCGGCCGCTACGAGGCTGGCGGCATCGCCAAGGACGGGGCCAAGCTGGTGACGGCCGTGGCGAGCGCGGAGGTTCCGAAGTTCACCGTCCTGATCGGCGGCTCGTTCGGCGCCGGCAACTACGGCATGTGCGGGCGGGCCTATTCGCCGCGCTTCCTCTGGACCTGGCCCAACAGCCGGATCAGCGTGATGGGCGGCGAACAGGCCGCCTCGGTCCTGGCCACCGTCCACCGCGACGCCGACAAGTGGTCGCCGGAGCAGGAAGAGGCGTTCAAGGCGCCTGTCCGCCAGCGCTACGAGGACGAGGGCAACCCCTACTTCGCCACCGCCCGCCTGTGGGACGACGGCATCATCGACCCCGCGCAGACGCGCGACGTCCTGGGCCTGTCCATCTCCGCGTCCCTGAACGCCCCGATCCCCGAGACGCGCTTCGGCGTGTTCAGGATGTGAGGTCCGACATGGCGAGGCTCATGGCGCGCCAGCGCGCGTCCATCCGACACGAAGACCACCAAGGTCACGAAGGACACAAAGGGAGCCTGCCCGCGGTTGCTTCGTGGTCTTCGCGCCCTTCGTGCTCTTCGTGTTTCGATATGACAGCGCCTGCGGCGCGTGGGGCGTCTGATGTTTAGGTCGGTTCTGGTCGCCAATCGGGGCGAGATCGCCCGCCGGGTATTCGCCACCGCGCGTAGCCTGGGGATCGAGACCGTCGCGGTCTTTTCCGAGGCTGACAAGGACGCGGCGCATGTGCGCGACGCGGACAAGGCGGTGCTGATCGGGCCGGCGGCGGCGCGGGAGAGCTATCTGCGCGGGGATCGGGTGATCGCGGCGGCGCAGGCGGCGGGAGCGGAGGCGATCCATCCCGGCTATGGCTTCCTGTCGGAGAACGCCGAGTTCGCCGAGGCGGTGATGGCCGCGGGCCTCGTCTGGATCGGCCCGCCGCCGCAGGCCATCCGGGCGATGGGCCTGAAGGACGCCGCCAAGGACCTGATGCAGAAGGCCGGGGTGCCGGTGACGCCCGGCTACCTGGGCGAAGACCAGTCGCCGGCGCGCCTCAAGGCCGAGGCCGAGAAGATCGGCTTCCCGGTGCTGATCAAGGCGGTGGCCGGGGGCGGCGGCAAGGGCATGCGGCTGGTGGAAAGCGCCGCCGAGTTCGAGGCGGCCCTGGCCTCCTGCCAGCGCGAGGCGGCGGCCAGCTTCGGCGACGACCGGGTGCTGCTGGAAACCTACGTCACCCGCCCGCGCCACATCGAGGTGCAGGTGTTCGGCGACCGCCACGGCAATGTCGTGCACCTCTACGAGCGCGACTGCTCCCTGCAGCGCCGCCACCAGAAGGTGATCGAGGAGGCGCCGGCGCCGGGCATGAGCGAGCAGGCCCGCGCCGCCGTCACCGACGCCGCCGTGAAGGCCGCCAGGGCAGTGGGCTATGTGGGCGCCGGGACCGTCGAGTTCATCGCCGACGCCAGCCAGGGCCTGCGCGGCGACCGCATCTGGTTCATGGAGATGAACACCCGCCTGCAGGTGGAGCATCCCGTCACCGAGATGGTCACCGGCCTGGACCTGGTGGAATGGCAGTTCCGCGTGGCGGCCGGCGAGCCCCTGCCCCTGCGCCAGGAGCAGATCGAGCTGAACGGCCACGCGGTGGAAGCCCGCCTCTACGCCGAGAACCCCGCCACCGGCTTCCTGCCGTCGATCGGCAAGCTGGAGAGCTTCAGCCTGCCCACCAGCGTGCGCGTGGACACCGGCGTGGACGAGGGCGATTCCATCACCCCCTTCTACGACCCGATGATCGCCAAGCTGATCGCCCACGGCGACGACCGCGACCAGGCGGTGGCGGCCCTGGCCGAGGCGTGCGGCGAGGTCGAGGTGTTTCCGGTGAAGACCAACGCCGCCTTCCTGGTCCGCTGCCTGGAGACGCCGGATTTCAT
>NZ_LSJI01000041.1 GCF_001557235.1 Phenylobacterium sp. CCH9-H3
CTCTTCGTCGGCCGAAGCCGTCTGCGGCAGGCCGATGGCCACCTGCTTGAGGTTCACGAGCGTGGTGTTGCCGCCCGCGCGCTTGTCGCGCAGGTAGAGGATGTAGACGCCATCCTTGACCGGGATCGGCTGGCTGAGCTGGCCGGGGCGCATCTGCTCGAGCACCGCCTGGACCTCGGACGGCATCTCGCCCGGGCTCACCCAACCGGCGTCGCCGCCGTTGGCCGCCGTGGGCAGGGCCGAGAACTGGCGCGCCACGGCGGGGAAGGGGGCGCCCTGCTGCATCTGGGAGACCAACTGCTGGGCGCCGGCCATGGCCTGCTGCATGCCGCCGACACGGTTCGCGTCGATCAGCACCTCGCCGATGTTGTACTGCGGCTTGGCGGCCTGGGCGGTCAGCAGGGCCTGGGTGGCCGCGATCTGGTCGTCGCCGACCCGCAGGCGTGAGCCGTAGCGGCCCTGGATCCAGCGCGACCAGCTGATCTGGGCGTTGAGCTGGCGCTTCAGCGTGTCGACGCCGATCCCGCGCGAGGCCAGGAACGCCATGAACTGCTCGGGCGCCATGTTGTTGCCGCGCGCCATCTCGGCGATCTCTTCGTTGATCTCGGCGTCGTCGGCCAGGATCTCGATCTTCTGTTCCTTCTCGACGCGGCGCAGTTCCTGGAACTGCAGGTGCTCGTCGACGAGGGAGACCAGGGCCTCGCGCTGGAACTGCGGCAGGTTCTCCTGCGTCGGCTGCACGCCCGAGGTGGCGATCAGCAGGCGCATGCGCTGCGCCAGGTCGTAGGTCGAGATGATCTCGTCGTTCACCACGGCGGCGACGGACTCCGAGAGGCCGGTCGGCGCGCGCGGCGCGGCCGGAGCAGGGGCCTCGGGCGGCGCCGTGCCGACCGCTTCGCTACCCGGCTGCTGCGCCACGGCATGGGGCGCGGCGGCCACGGCGACCAGCGCGCAGGCGACCGCCGCGCTCCGCGCAGTGGGACCGGTCAGATAACGCATCATGGACGAGAGTCTTCCTTCGTGGCGTGGCGAGCAGTCGGCAAGTTCGTCGCCATCCTACCTGCCATTGAATGAGCCGCCCAATGTGGCGAGCGTTAGGCGAACGGAGACCGACTCGCTGGGTAGCAGACGACCGATGATCGTGTCCTCGCGGCGATAGATCACATCAACCCGCAGGCAGTCGTCCCGGTAGAACACGCCGACATCCCGGATGACCCAGGAATCCTGCGCCAGGTCGCGGTTGCCGTAGAAGCTGACGCCGTAGTTCCTGGAAAGGTACAGCTCGCCGCCCAGGTCCAGGTTCTCCCGCTTCCGGCCGTTGATGTCGAAGTCGTCGGTGAGGTAGCGGACGAAGCCGTTGCCGTACTTGTTGTAGACGTTGGCGCCGGCCTCGAGGCGGTGGATGTCCAGGTTCTCGCTGTCCAGGCGCGCGCGGGCGAACATCGAGACGCCGCGGATCGGCTGGGCGTCGGCGGAGACGATCCAGTCGGACGACTTGGTCCGCAGGCCCGATCGGTCGGTGAAGACGGCGTTCTGTTCGGTGCGGAAGCTGCGGCCCAGGAGGAAGTTGGCGCGGCGGCCATCGTCCCACATCACCGTCGCGCGTGCGGCCATGTTCAGGCGCACGCCGTCTTCGTAGAGGTCGTAGCCCGGGAACTTGTTCGCCCGGAACAGGGTCGTCTCGTCGAACTCGAACGCGACGCTGTCCTCGTTCAGGTAGATCTTCTCACCCGTCGTCGGGTCGCGGCCGATGACCACCTGCTTGGCGTTGGGCGAGGCGGCCACCTGGAGCACGGGCTCCAGCACGATGGTGGCGTCCTTGGTCCGCTTGAAGAACGGGTAGGTCAGGTCCACGCCGGCCGTGGCCAGGGCGCGGGTCATCTCGTCGCTGCGGGTGGCCGAGCCCACGCCGGTCAGGATGTCGTCGAGGCGGTAGGCGTCGGCCCGCACGTTCACGAACGGCTCGAAGCGCAGCCCCGCCGCGGAGGTGAACGCGCGCCGCCAGTCCAGCTCGCCGGTCGCCCGCGCGCTGTCCAGGCCCGGCAGGCGCTGGGTCAGGTCGGTCTGCGACTGCTCGCGGCTCAGCACCACGGCGCTGGTGTGCACGCGCAGGCGGCCGCCCAGCACCTTCGGCGCCGGCTCGTAGTGGCCCTCGATGAGCGGCCCGATCACCGGGAAGACGCGGTCGTTCTCGCCTGAGGCGAAGCCGGTGACGGGATCGAGGGTGCTGAGGTCCGGCCGCAGGCCCTGGATACTGATCGCCGCGGCAGACAGGTACGACCGCTCGTCCTGGCGGATAGCGTAGATCTGGGACACCAGCCTGCGGTCGTCGGCCACGTAGGGGCCGCGGCTGATATAGACTTTGCCGACCTCGTACTTGTCGAAGATCAGGTCTTCGGAGGCGCGTTCGGCCGTGAAGCCCCAGAGCCACTTGTCATCGATCTGGAACGCGCCCCTGGCGAGGATGTAGCTGCGGTCGGTGCTGGTGCCGACCAACTCGTTGCCATTGCCGTCGAAGTCGCGAGCGTGGGTGTAGCCGAAGCGGAGGTTGACGTCGCCGGAGTAGAAGCGCTTGCGCAGCTCGCCGTTGAGGAACGGGGCGATCTTGGAATTGATCTGCGGGCTGACGATCAGGTCCGCCGACTTGGAGAAGGCCCAGTAGTAGGGCTGCTCGTACGACAGGCCGCGGCGGTCCGAGACCGAGCCCTTGGGCACCAGGAAGCCCGAGGTGCGGTCCGCCGCCGGATCGGCGTGCCAGAAGACCGGCAGGTAGGCGACCGAGACGCCGAACAGCCGGAAGCGCGCGTTCCGATAGTAGACGATCCGCCGCTTCTTATCGCGGACGACCCGCTCGGCGGCGATGGACCAGGTCGGCGTCTTCGGCGAGCCGTCCTTCGCGCAGATCTCGCACGGGGTGTAGATCGCCTTGTTCAGCTCTTCGATGTTCTCGTTACGCTTGGCGGCGCTGGCCGCGGCGATCTTCACGTTCTCCTGCAGGCGCGCGGAGAAGCCCAGGGCGACGCCGGCCCGCATCTCTTCGTCCAGCACCATCTCGGTGGCGTATTCCGAAGAGCCGTCCTCGTTCACGATGGCGATGTTGCCGATCGCGCGGATGACGCCGGACTTGTCGTCGTAGACCAGCTTGTCGGCGCGCAGGGTGCGGCCGTTGTAGCGGACCTCGATATGGCCGTTGGCGGTGGTGACGCCCGCGTCGTCGTCACGGATGACCTCGTCGGCCTCCATGTACATCTCGTCGGGCTTCAGCCCGTCGGCGCTGGGCGGCGTGGACGCAGGCGCCTGGGCGTGGCCCGCGGCGGTCCACAGGAATGCGATGGCGGCGCCGGCCAGGAGGGCGCGCTTGCCTGATGCTCGCGGCGTACGCCTGCGCGGACTCATCAACCCTCTCGATCCCCTCTGGCGCGAAGCGAAGCGCCCGGCGGCGTCTATTGTGTCAGGCCTGCGATGCATAGCCCGGGAGCAAAACGATTCAACCGTCTTCGGTGTAGCAAAGCAGGGTCACGCCAGCGAGCAGCGCGACGACCGCGGGCGCCCAGGCGGCGGCGAACAGCGGCAGGATGTCGGCCTTGGCCAGGGCGCCGGCGAACTGGTTGAAGAAGAACATCACGAACCCCAGCGCGACCCCGGCGCCCGCCAGGCCCGCCAGCCCGCCCAGCCGCGCCAGGCGCAGCGAGAACGCCGCGGCCAGGATCGACATGGCGGCGAACAGCAGGGGCGTGGCCAAAAGCTGATGCAGCCGCAGCCGGTACCCGGCCGCCGAGAACCCGGCCTGCTCGGTCAGCTCGATCGCCTTGGGCAGGCGCCAGAAAGCCACCGCCTCGGGCGAGGCCAGCCGCTCCATCGCCGCTTCGGAATCTAGCGTGGAGCGAATGGAGAGGCTGTCCGAACGGATCGACGAATCGCCGGCCGTCGCCTCGCGCACGTCCTTGAGCCGCCAGAAACCCGGCATCAGGGTGGCCTCGCCCGCCTCCAGCCGGCGGCGGAAGACCGGCGTGCCGCGCTCGTTCTTCTCGTAGATGAACAGGGACACCCCGCGCAGGGTCACTGCGCCGCCGCGGGTGTCGCGAGCCTTGGCGTGGATGACGATCTGGCTGGTGTCGTCGCCCTGGCGCAGCCAGATGTCCTGCGGCTGGTCGCCGAGGTAGCCCTCCATCATCCGGGCGCGCTCGGCCTCGAAGCGGGCGTTGAGGCTGGCGGCCAGCGGATTGATCCCCGCCACGGCGATCACGCCGAGCACGAAGGCCGCCACCGCCGACGGCAGGATGAAGCGCCAGGCCGAGATGCCGGCGGCGCGCATGGCCACGAGTTCGCTGCGCCGGTTCAGGCCCACGAAGGCGCTGATCCCGCCGAACAGGAAGCAGAACGGCAGCAGGATCTGGATCAGCGAGGGCACCCGCAGCAGGGTCAGGCCCAGGATGCTATCGGCGCCCACGTCGGCGCGGGTGCCCACCTGGCCGGTCAGTTCGACGAACTGGATCAGCACCACCACGGAGGTGATCACGCTGAACCAGGTCAGCACGCCCAGCAGGACGTAGCCGATCACATACCGCTCGATCCGGCCCAGGCCCGTCACGCCCGGGCTCCGGCGAACGCGCCAGCCCGTGGCCGGCTGATGTCGATGTAGCGGCTGACCTTCTGGCGGAAGATGGCCGCCATGGCCCCCCAGATGCAGAGCAGGGGCACGGCGTACTGGGCGATGTTGAGCCAGGCGCTGTCCTCGCAGGCCGACTGGACCAGGAACCCCGCGAGCCGCACCAGGGCCGCGATCGCCCCGATCACCGCGATCCGGCGGCCGTAGCCGAACCGCGAGAAGCCGCCGCCGATGATCGCCGCCAGCGCCAGGGCCATGAAGGCGATGTTGTAGAGCGGGGAGGCGAGGCGGGCGTTGCCCTCCGCCAGCAGGTCCAGCCGGTTCCGCCGCTCCCAGTCCTGCTGCAGGTCGGGGAAGAACAGCTCGTGCAGGTAGCGGTCCGACGGCTTGTAGTGGATCAGCTCGTCCGAATTGGCCAAGGGCTCCAGGTCGAAGGTGTAGTAGTCGAACGACAGGTAGTTCAGCACGCTGCGGGTCGACAGTTCCTGGTTCGAGCCGTTCTCCATGAACAGCGCTGGCCGGCCCTGGGCGCGTCCGACCCGCCCCTTTTCGGCCGTGTAGGTGCTGCTGGAGCCGTCGGGCTTGATCTGGTGGATGAACAGGTTGCGCAGGTTGCCCTGGCCGTCGACGCTCTGGGCATAGACCGTCAGGCCGGGCGCCGGCTCGGTGAACTCGCCCTCTCGGACCAGGGTGGCGGCCAGGTCGGTGCGCACCTGGAACAGCTCCTGGCGCAGGGTGCGGAACGACAGCGGCTGGACGAAGATGTTCAGCAGCAGGGCCAGGAAGGCGATCGTGCACGCCAGCCGCATGGCCGGCGAGATCACCCGCCACCGGCTCATGCCGCCGGCGAAACAGACCACGATCTCCTGCTCGGTGTGCAGCCGGTTCAGCGCCACCAGCGCCGCCACGAACACCGCGATGGGCAGGATCAGGTTGATGAGCTGCGGCATGTACAGCAGCGTCACCTTCAGGAACACGAGCGCGCTCTGGCGCTGGTTCACGATGAGGTCGAGGCCCGCCAGGCTCTGGCTCAGAAGCGCGACCGCCGTCAGCGCCAGCGTCGCCATGACGACCGGCCCCAGGAGCTGGCGAAGGAGATATCGGTCTATCAGGCGCATCTTGCGAAAAGCGGGTAGTCCGGAGAATTAGACGCGCCCCGGCGGCGGACCTGTTCTAAACCATGCGTCGCCGCGCCGCACAACCGGACGGTGGGCGCGCAGCGAGAGCCTTGAGAGAGAGTACCGATGGATATCCAGTTCGTCGCCCCCGGCGCGGGCGTTCCCGCGAAGGCCGCCGTGGTCCGCATCGTGTTCGAGGGTGATGCGCACGAGGGCGCGGTCGCCCAGGCCGTCTCGGCCAGCCGCTTCACCGGGGGCAAGGGCCAGACGCTCGACATCCTGGCGCCCCAGGGCCTGGACGCGGCCCGGCTGGTGCTGGTGGGCGCCGGCAAGCGGGAGGGGTTCGACGCCGTGGGCGCCGAGCACGCCGCCGCCACCGGCTATAACGCGGTGAAGGCCTCGGGGCTGGAGCTGCTGCGCATCGAGGGCGTGGCCGGCGCCGACCTGGCCGCGCGCGCGGCCCTGGGCGTCCGCCTCGCCAGCTACCGCTTCGACAAGTACCGCACCAAAGAGCCGGCGGAGAAGAAGCCGTCCGTGGTCAAGACCGAGGTGGCGACCCCCGACGCGGACGCCGCGCTTTCGGCCTTCGCGCCCCTGGCCGCCCTGGCCGACGCCATCAGCTTCACCCGCGACCTGGTCTCCGAGCCGCCGAACGTCCTCTACCCCGCCGAGTTCGCCGCCCGCGTGAAGGCGCTGGAGACGTTGGGCCTGGAGGTCGAGATCCTGGGCGAGGTGGAGATGAAGGCCCTCGGCATGGGCGCGCTGCTGGCCGTGGGCCAGGGCAGCATCCGGGAGAGCCAGCTGGCGGTGATCCGCTGGAACGGCGCGGCGGATAAGTCCGCCCAGCCCATCGCCTTCGTCGGCAAGGGCGTCTGCTTCGACACCGGCGGCATTTCGATCAAGCCGGCCGAGAACATGGAGGACATGAAGTGGGACATGGGCGGCGCGGCCGCCGTGGCCGGCGTCATGCATGTCCTGGCCGGCCGCAAGGCCAAGGTGAACGCCGTCGGCATCCTGGGCCTGGTCGAGAACATGCCCGACGGCAACAGCTACCGACCGGGCGACGTCCTGACGTCCATGTCGGGCCAGACCATCGAGGTGGTGAACACCGACGCCGAAGGCCGCCTCGTGCTGGCCGACGCCCTCTGGTACTGCCAGGACCGCTTCAAGCCCAAGTTCATGGTCGACCTCGCCACCCTGACGGGCGCCATCATCATCGCCATCGGCAACGACCTGGCCGGCTGCTACGCCAACGACGAGGACCTGGCCGCGGGCCTGCTGGCCGCGTCGAAGGCCGAGGACGAGGGCCTGTGGCGGATGCCGCTGCCGGAGGCCTACAACAAGCAGATCGACTCCATGATCGCCGACATGAAGAACACCGGCGGCCGGCCGGGCGGCTCGATCACCGCGGCCCTGTTCCTGCAGAAGTACGTCAATGGCGTGCCCTGGGCGCACCTCGACATCGCCTCCACCGCCTGGAAGAAGCCGTCCTCCATCCCCACCAGCCCGGACGGCGCCACCGGCTTCGGCGTGCGGCTGCTGAACCGCATGGTCCAGGACAAGTACGAGGGCTAGGTGGCCAGCGAAGGCTCCGAGAGAGCCGCCTGCGAGGTCTGGTTCTATCACCTGGAACGCACCGGGCTGGACCAGGCCTTGCCGGAACTGCTCGAGAAGACGCTGCAGCGGGGCTGGAAGGCCATCGTCCGCTCCTCGATGGCCGAGCGCATCGACCACCTGGACGGCTGGCTCTGGAGCTACCGGGACGAGAGCTTCCTGCCGCACGCCCCGTCGGACGAGCCGGGGGCGGCGCGCCAGCCCATCCTCCTGACCACGGGCCGCGAGAACCCGAACGGCGCGGACGCCCTGTTCCTCATCGACGGGGCCGAGCCCGGCGAGCTGGACGGCTACAAGCGCTGCGTGGTGCTCTTCGACGGCGGCGACGACGATCAGCTGCGGAACGCGCGGCTGCAGTGGAGCGCTGTGAAGGCCCGGGGTTTCCCGGTCTCGTATTGGAAGCAGCAGGCCCGCGGTTGGGAGAAACAGGCATGAAGCACGCGATCGCCCTGGCGGCCGTCCTGGCC
>NZ_LSJI01000042.1 GCF_001557235.1 Phenylobacterium sp. CCH9-H3
GATCTACACAAGCCAGTGAAGTTGTACGGGGCCTGCGACGCGACGCTCCGGAACACTCGCCGCGGAATACGCGCTATTTTTCCTCGCGGCTCAAATGACATCGTGCGAAGAGTTGGCCTTGGCGGGCGCCGCATTTGTGAAATTGTAAAATGCGATACAAGCTCTTCGTGGGACCCAAGGTGCGCAGCCTGCGCGCCCGGAACGGCTGGCGGCTGGAGGCCTGCGCGCGCAAACTCGGCATCTCGGTCAGCTATCTCTCCCAGATCGAGGCCAACCAGCGGCCGGTCACCGACCGCGTGCTGATGGGCCTGATCGAGACCTTCGGCGTGCCGGCCGAAACCTTCGAGGCCGACGGCGACCAGCGCCTGCTGGCGGACCTGCGCGAGGCCGTGGCGGAAAGCGGCTCGGCCGAAGTTCCCATTCCCTTGAGCGAACTGCGCCAGGTGGCCCAGCAGTCGCCCGGGCTGGCCCGCCGGTTCCTGGACCTGCACCGCGCGAACCACCGCCTCGCCGAGCGCCTGAAGCTGACCGAGGAGGCGGTGGCCCTGGACGAGGCCATGTCGGCGAGCTCCCTGCTGCCCTACGAGGAGGTCCGCGACTTCTTCCACTTCAAGGACAACTACATCGACAGCCTGGACCGGGCGGCCGAGGACCTGGCCCAGGAGATCGGCCTGGACCAGCCGGCGTCGGCGGACATGCTGCTGGAGATGTACCTGCGCGAGCGGCTGGGCGTGCGCGTACGCTATGCGCCCCTGGGCGACGTGATGCGCCGTTACGATCCCGCCGTGCACGAGCTGTGGCTGAACACCGCCCAGCCGGCCGCCACCCGGGCCTTCCAGATGGCCTTCCACGTGGCGGTGGCGAACCTCTCGGACATCATCGAGGCCGAGCTCAGCGACGCCCGCTTCAAGAGCCCGGAGGCGGTGGACGTCTGCCGCATCGGCCTGGGCAACTATGCCGCCGGCGCCCTCCTGACGCCCTATCGCCGGTTCGCGGCCGCGGCGCGGGAGCAGCGGCACGACGTGGAACAGCTCGCCGCCCACTTTGGGGCCAGCCTCGAGCAGGTGTGCCACCGGCTATCGACCCTGCAGCGTCCGGGCCAGCGGGGCGTGCCGTTCTATTTCGTGCGGCTGGACTATGCGGGGAACATCACCAAGCGGCACAGCGCCACCCGGTTCCGGTTCGCCCGGTTCGGGGGCGCCTGCCCGCTCTGGAACGTGCATGACGCCGTGGCCTCGCCGGACCGGTTCCTGGTTCAGGTGGCGTCCATGCCGGACGGCGACCGCTACCTCTGCGTGGCCCGTGCGGTGGTGAAGCGGTCGGAGAGCTATCTGGCGCCCGACCGCCGCTACGTGCTGGGCTTCGGCTGCGAGATCGCCCACGCCCACGAGCTGGTCTATTCCGAAGGCCTCGATCTCAAGGGCCCCGCCGCGCCGATCGGGGTCAGCTGCCGGATCTGCGAGCGCGACGACTGCGCCCAGCGGGCCTTCCCGCCGGTGGACCGGCGGCTCAGCGTGCCGAAGCACGAGCGCCGCACGGTGCCGTTCCGGCTGGGAAACTAGACGAGGGCCATCCGGCGGCGGCGCAGGATGGAGCCCGCCGCGCCGAAGCCCAGGATCATCATGGCCCAGGTGGCGGGCTCTGGAACCCCGGCGACCGGCGTGCCGGTGACCACCAGGTTGTCGAGCTGCAGGCCCCGCCCGGTGGCGAAGTAGTCGGACTGGAACTGGAAGCGCAGGTCCACGGTCCCGCCGGCGAACTGGCTCAGGTCGAAGGTGGCCCGGCCCTTCTGCGTTCCGGAGACGGCGGTGCTCCCAAGCTGCGAGAGGTTGTTGCTCATCGCCATGTAGAAGCCGGGTGTCGTCGGGGTCAGCAGATTCCGTTTGGGCTCGAACACGCCGGTGTCCGAAGCCAAGACGTTGAAACCGTCGTAGCGGTATTCCGAGACGAGATCGAAATCGAACTCCAGCAGGGCGTCGACGAAGTTCGTGAGGTCCAGCGAGAGCTGATAGTACGAGTATTCGTAGTTGGCGTAGCCGCCGGAGGCGTGGCCGACGATACCATTGCCCACCCCGAACTTGCCGCTCACCTGCTCCTGGTCGGTGAGGCCGCCCGAGAAGTTCTGCCGAAAGATCTGCGCCGCCTCGGCGCCGGTGGCCATCGAGGCCGCGCAGGCCAGGGCGGCCAGGGAAACAAGCTTACGCACGCTGATACTCCGTCTGTTGCTGGGATCGCGGCGAACCTGAGAGCCGGGCGGGGCGGCGTCAGCCGCAGGTCGACCTGCGGGGGTCGCCCTGCGCCGCATCGACGAAGGCGGTCAGGGCGGCGGCCAAGGCCGCTGTCGGGCCCGGCGCGGAATCGACCGGGCCGGACGAGTCTGCGACGAACCCTGGCGTCCGGGTCCCGCCCCTGGGCTATGATCGCCGCGATGCCAGCCGCCTTCATCCGCGAGATTGACCGCAAGACCGCCCGCCAGGCCCTCTGGCTGACCCTGGCGGTGTGGGGTCTCGACATCGTCTTCAACCTGCTGCCGATCGCCATCGACGGCCGGGCGAACACCGTGGTGGGCGCCAGCGTCCTGCTGATCGCGACCGTGGGCTGCGCCCTGTCGACCATCGTCTACGGGGCGATGGCGCGGCTGCGGCGACGGTCGACGGCGGTCCGCTACGGCGCCCTGGTCGCGCTGGCCCTGGCTTGCGGGGCGGTGAACTCGGCCGCTGACCTCACTCTGGGCGGCCTGCTGCGCGACCTGATCGACCCCGCCGCGGCCCAGCTTGCCAGCCAGCGCCTGGTGTTCCGGGGGGTCAGCAACCTGTTCGGCCTGTCGTGGATGTTTGGGCTGCTGGGGGCGTTCTACATGATGCTGCAGGCCAACCGGGCGCTGCTGGAGCACGAGCGCCAGCTTGCCGACGCGCGCACCGCCGCGGCCGAGGCCGAGGGCCAGGCCACCGCCGCCCGGCTCGCCGCGCTCCGCTACCAGCTGAACCCCCACTTCCTGTTCAACACCCTGAACGCCGTCTCCTCGGCCGTGATCACCAAGCGAAACGACGAGGCGGAGGACATGCTGGAGAAGCTGGCCGGCTTCCTGCGGGTCACGCTGGCGGCCGATCCGGAAGGGATGATCCCCCTGGAGGACGAGCTGGCCAACATCCAGGCCTATCTGGAGATCGAGAGCGTCCGCTTCCGTGACCGGCTGGGCGTGGATTTTTCGTGCCCCGACGACCTGCGCGGCGCCGTCGTACCCAGCTTCATCCTGCAGCCGCTGATCGAAAACGCGGTCAAGCACGGGGTCTCGCGCGCCACCGGCGCGGTCACCGTCCGCCTGGAGGTGGCGCGCGATGGCGACGACCTGGTGGTCCTGGTCGAGGACGACGCCGAGCGGCTGGGCGAGCCGGCCCAGGGCGGCGGCGTGGGCCTGAAGAACATCCGCCAGCGGCTGGAGGTCCTGTACGGCCCACGCGGCGTGCTTCAGACCACGGCGCGCGAGCGCGGGTTCCTCGCGATGGTGCGGATGCCGCTGATCCGGACGCTGAAGCCGAAAGCGGCGCGACGGGTGGCCTGAGATGCGCGTGCTGCTGGTGGACGACGAGCCCGCCGCCCTGGAGCGGCTGCAGGCGCTGTTCGAGCAGATCTCGGGCGTCGAGGTCGTCGGCGTGGCGCGCAATGGGCGCGAGGCCCTGGAGCAGATCCAGGCGCTGACCCCGGACCTGGTCATGCTGGATATCCAGATGCCGGAGCGCAGCGGCCTCTCGGTGGCGGCGACGCTGCCGGCGGACGAGCGGCCGGAGATCGTCTTCGTGACCGCCTTCGAGATGTACGGCGCCGACGCCTTCGACGTGGAAGCGGCCGACTATCTGCTGAAGCCGGTGCGCTTCGACCGACTGCGCCAGGCGGTTGAGCGGGCCCGCCGGCGCCGCACCCTGCGCGAGGCGCCGCCTGAGGTCCCGCCGGTGGCGGCCGAGGCCGTGTCGTTCTGGGTGCCGGGGCGCAACGGCCACGTTCGGGTCTCCGCCGCCGATCTCGACTGGATCGAGGCGGCCCGGGACTACGTGCTGCTGCACACCCCCACGCGGAGCCACATCCACCGGCTGACGATGACCGCGCTGGAGGAGATGCTGGACCCGGCGATGCTGACCCGCGTCCACCGCTCGGCCTTCGTGAACCTCAGCCGGGTCCAGGAGGTCCAGCGGCTGGGCAAGGGCCTGATCGCGCTCGTGCTGCGCGACGGCGTGAACGTCGCCGTGGGTCCGACCTATGTGAAGGCGGTGCTGGCGCGGCTGGGCCTCGGCGCCCCGGCCTGAGGTCGTTCGTCGACGCAAGGGCGGCGTCCATCGCACGGGGCGTGCGGCCAAGGCCTGCGCCGGGCAGGGTCGACGGGCTGACGCCGATCCAGGGGCCGCAATTTTCCCCGTGGCCCCGGACCCGCCTCCGCCGCCGCACCGGCCGGGTTTCCCCCGACCGGCCTCTCAGCGACGCCCCGCACCCCGATGCGGGCGCCTCCCCAGGGCGGCGGAGGTGGAACGTCCGGCTCAGCTCCGCCGCTTGCGCCCGCTCGCCGCCTCGGCGGCCAGTTCACGCAGCGCCGCATTGGCAATGGTGAGCTTGGCGAACGTCCAACCGCCCCCGCCGGCCTCGATTTCGTCGACGGTCCGCGTCGCGGCCCCGGATTGCTCTGGGCGCAGCGCCGCCCAGGCCGAGACCGCGCTGCGCGCGTGGACGTCGTCGTCGCCCGCCTGGGCCCCGCCGGAGAACGACATGATGGCCCGGGTGAGCTGGGTCTGTTCGGTGAGCAGATCCTCGATCAGGCGTCGCAGCGCCGTCCGCTCGAAAATGTCGCCGGCCCGGAACTCGCCCGCCGCCGCCCGAAGCCGGTCGAAGGCGAACGCCGCGCCCGTGGCGTAGTAGAGCCGGGCCACGTTCTGCAGCGGCCAGCTGGAGGCCTCGGCCAGGTCCACCAGGTCGGCGGCGGTGGTCAGGAAGCCCAGCGCGGCGACCGCCTTGGCCTGGGCCGGCGGGGCGCCGGCGTCCTGCAGCTGGCGGACGCGGTCGTCGAACTGGCCCCGCTCCACCGATGAGAGGATTTCCGGGATCAGGTCCTGGAGGCGGCGGAAGCCCGGGACGTACTGCGCCGTCAGCTCGGCCACGGTCAGCCCTTCGCGCCCGGCGCGGCGGGCCAGCCAGAAGGTGGCGCCGCGCAGGCCGGTCACCAGGCGGCGGAACAGCGCCATCTGGCCCGACGCCGGGATCTTGAGATCCAGCGCCTCGACCTGGGCCCAGAGCGTCTCGAAATCCAGCGCCTGTTTGGCGGCCTCGTAACCGGCGGTCAGCGCCACCACGTCGCAACCGGCCGAGGTCATGGTCCGCGAGGGGAAGCTGGGCCCGCAACGGTTGATCATGTCGTTGGCGATCACGGTCGCGATGATGTCGGGCCGCAGGCGGTGGGCGCGGATGGCGTCCTTGTACTTTCGCAGCGGCTTGGGGAAGTAGGCCTCCAGCCGGCCTTCGAAGAACGGGTCGCGGGTGGCGTGGCTGGCGACGATCTCCCGTTTCAGTTCCAGCTTGCCGTAGGCCAGCAGGACGGCCAGCTCGGGCCGCAGCAGGCCGCGGCCGGACTTGAGCCGTTCGGTGATCTCCATGGCGTCGGGCAGGCCCTCGACCGCCCGGTCCAGGCGGCCGGCCTGCTCCAGGTCGGACATGAAGCGCGCATGCGGCTCCAGCTCGCCGGCGGAATCCATCTCCAGCAGGGAAAGGGCCAGGGTCTGGTCGTAGTTGTGCACGAGGACGTGGCGCGCCACGTCGTCGGTCATGGTCGGCAGCAGCTTGTTGCGCTGGGCGCGCGTGAGCTTGCCCTGCCGCTCCAGGATCCCCGTGGTGATCTTGATGTTCACCTCGTGGTCCGAGCTGTCGACGCCCGCCGAGTTGTCGATGGCGTCGGTCTCGACCCGGCCACCGGCGGCGGCGAACTCGATGCGTCCCGCCTGGGTCAGGCCGAGGTTCGCGCCCTCGCCCACGACCTTGACCCGCAGGTCCGCGCCGTTGACCCGCACGGCGTCGTTGGCCTTGTCGCCGGCGTCCATGTGGGACTCGGTCCTGGCCTTCACATAGGTGCCGATACCGCCCAGGTAGAGCAGCTCGGCCGGCGCCTTCAGGATCAGGTTGATGACCTCGCTCGGCGACAGCTCCTCGGCCTCGGTTCCCAGGAATCGCCGCACCTCCGCCGTCAGCGGGATCGACTTCAACGCCCGGGAGAAGACGCCGCCTCCCTTGCTGATCTTCTTCCTGTCGTAGTCCTGCCAGGAGGAGCGCGGCAGGGCGAACATGCGCTCGCGCTCGGCGTAGCTCTTCGCCGGATCGGGGTCGGGGTCCAGGAAGATGTCGCGGTGGTCGAAGGCGGCCTGCAGCCGGATGCAGCGCGAGAGCAGCATCCCGTTGCCGAACACGTCGCCCGACATGTCGCCACAGCCGACCACGGTGAAGGGTTCGGACTGGATGTCCTTGCCCATCTCGCGGAAGTGCCGCTTCACGGCTTCCCAGGCGCCGCGGGCCGTGATGCCCATGGCCTTGTGGTCGTAGCCGACCGATCCGCCGGAGGCGAAGGCGTCGCCCAGCCAGAAGCCGTAGGACTCGGCCACCCCGTTGGCGATGTCCGAGAAGGTGGCGGTGCCCTTGTCGGCGGCCACCACCAGATAGGGGTCGTCGCCGTCGTGGGCGATCACGCTGTCCGGCCGGATCACCTTGCCGGCGGCGTCCAGGTTGTCGGTGATGTCAAGCAGGCCGGACAGGAAGGTCTTGTAGGCCGAGATGGCCTCGGCCCGGATGGCGTCGGGCGAGCCCTTCGGCAGCTGTTTCGGATAAAAGCCGCCCTTAGAGCCGACGGGCACGATGACGGCGTTCTTCACCTGCTGCGCCTTGACGAGGCCCAGCACCTCGGTGCGGAAGTCGTCGCGCCGGTCCGACCAGCGCAGGCCGCCCCGGGCCACCGGGCCGAAGCGCAGGTGGACGCCCTCGACCTGGGTGGACCAGATGAAGATCTCGCGGAAGGGCTTGGGCGCCGGCAGGTCGGCGAGCTCGCCGCTGGCCACCTTGAACGAAATATAAGGCTTCACGCCACCGTCGGCGGCGCGCTGGTAGAAGTTGGTCCGCTGGATGGCGCCGACCAGCAACGCCAGGCGGCGCAGTACGCGGTCGTCGTCGAGGCTTTCGACCAGCTGCAGCGCCTCGACGATCTCGGCCATCACCGCCTCGGCCTGCGCTCGACGGGCGTCGAGGTCGGCGGCGATCGCGGGATCGAACTTGATGCGGAACAGGTCGAGGATCAGACGGGTGACGCCCGGATGGTTCGACAGCGCCTGTTCCTGCACCCGCTGCGAGGGGTCCAGGCCGGACTGCTGGCGATAGCGGGCCAGGGCCCGGACCAGCGCGGCGTCGCGCCAGGGGATGGAGAGCTCCATCACCAGGCGGTTGAACCCGTCGTTCTCGGTGCGGCCGGTCCAGACCGCGGCCACGGCGTCTTCGAACACGTCCTTGATGTCGGCGAACACCAGGTTGCCGCCGCGGGGATCCTCGATCTCGAAGTCGTGGACCCACACCGCGGGTTGGCCTTCGGGCGTCACCCTGAAGCCGGCCTCGGCCAGGGCCTTCAGCCCCATGCTCTCGAGGATCGGCAGGACATCGGCAAGCGGCGCCGGCTCGCCCCGGCGGTACAGCTTGAAACGGAAGTGGAGCGGGCTGTCCGATGGCGTGCGATAGGCGCGCACGCGGATCGCCTGGCCCTCGGCGAAGGTTTCGAACTCGGCCGTGTCGGCCAGGGCCTCCGCCGCATCGAAGCGGTCGCGGTAGCCGGCGGGGAAGGCCTCGCGATAGCGCGCGACCATCTCGGCCACGCCGTCGGGATCACGGCCGCTCGCCCGCACGGCGGCGTCGAAGCGGTCCTCCCAGGTGCGCGCCGCCTCGGCGATCTCGGCCTCGACCTTGCGCAGGTCCGGGTTGCGATGTTGGCCCGGAGTGAAGCCGATAATGAAATGAACGCGCGCCAGCGGCGTGTCGTTGAAGCTGGGATAGTAGGCCGACAGCCGGCCGCCATAGGCCTCGGTCAGCAGCTCGCCGGCCCGTTTGCGCAGGTCGGAATCGTAGCGGTCGCGCGGCACGAACAGCAGAACCGAGGCGAACCGGTCGAAGGGGTCGCGGCGTTCGAACAGCTTCACCCGCGGGCGGTCCGACAGGTGCAGGATGCCCATGGCCATGCCCAGGAGCTCGTCCTCGCTGACCTGGAACAGCTCGTCGCGGGGGTGGTTCTCGACGATGTTCTTGAGGCGCTTCTCGTTGTAGCTGCCGGGCGCGGCGCCAGCGCGCTTCATCACCCGGGCGACCTTCTCGCGGACCAGCGGCACGGCCCCGGCAGGCTGGTCGTAGGCTTCGGCGGTGAACAGGCCGACGAAGCGGACTTCGCCCGTGGGCCGGCCGTCCTCGCCGTAGCGCTTGATGCCCACGTAATCCATGTAGCCGCGGCGGTGGACCCGGCTCTTCACGTTGGACTTGGCGATGGTCACGGCGGGATCGCGCACGATGCGGTCCTTGACCGCGCTCATCAGCACCGCCGGCTCGTTCGCCCGTCGCAGCACCGTGCGGTCGGGATCACGCAACACGCCCAGCCCGTCCTTGGCCTGATAGACGGGCTCCTCGGCGGCGTACTCACCGCTTTTGAGGCGCGGATACTCATAGACGCGGGCGCCCAGGAACACGAAGTGCTGGGCGTGCAGCCATTCCAGGAATTCGATCTCATCGGGCCGCGCCTTGCCGGTCTCCGCCAGCTCCGTCACGGATCTGGACATCAACGCGAGCATGGCGGGGAAGTCCTCCACCGCTGCGTGGACGTCGGCCAGGGTCGCCTTGACGCCGTCGAGCAGGGCGCGCTCCCGGTCGGGGCCGATGTTCTCGAGGAACACCTGGATCATCGACTCGCGCCGGGCGGTCCCGGAGGCGCCGCGCTGGCCGCTGCGGTCGCGCTGGACCTCGACGATGGGGTGGAACATCGCCCGGACCGACAGGCCCTGGTCGGCGATCTCGCCCATCACGCTGTCGACGAGGAAGGGGGCGTCGTCCTGGACGATCTCCAGCCGGTCCAGCTCGGCGCCCGTGGCCGCGGCGATGCGGATCTGAGGCGCGCGCCCGCGGCGGCGCTGGGCGAAGCGCCAGAAGTCGGCGAGGTTGCGGGCGAGGTCCGCGGACGAAAGCTCGGGCAGCTCGTCCGGCTGGGCGTCGTCGGCGGCCTGCTTGGCGAAGGCCTTCACGCCGATCGGCGCCGCATCGTCCTGAAGTTCGGTCTGAAGGGATTTGGCCAGCCCTGATCCGGCGCGGGGAGAACGGCTCATCGCCGCTCCTCCGCACCAGACGCGAGAACGGCGCCGGAGGAGAGTGTCCGGCGCCGCGTGCTTCCGTCGTGGGGGAGCGACGGAATGCTGGGTGCTCGCTGCGCCCGCGGGGTTGGGAAACGGACGCACCCGCCAGACGAATGTGTCGTCCAGCCAACAGTAGATAGGGAGGGGGTCGGCACAGTTGAAGTCCCAGCTCTCAAGATCGTGAACCGCGTTTCGCGGCCGGCTTTCGGGTCGGTTTGGCAGGCCCCTTGACCGATGGGGGCTCGACGGGGTGCTGCTGTTTCAGCTGGCCCGGGTCGCCGTCGGCCGAGAGGAGGACCGCGATCCAGCGCGTGCCGGCGAACTGGGCCAGGATCACCATCATGACGGTGGTGAGCGGCGTGGAGAGGAAGGCGCCGGGCAGGCCCCAGATCACGCTCCAGAAGGCCAGGGCCAGCAGCAGCACGATCGGGTCCATGTTGAGGCTGCGGCCCTGCATCCGGGGTTGGACCACATTGCCCACGAACATGCCGATCACCTGCAGCACGCCGAACAGGACGACGGCCTGCCAGAGTCCGTCGAACTGCACGAGGGCGAAGATCGGCGGCAGGGCCACGGCCACAATGCCCCCCACCACGGGGATGTAGGAGGCCATGAAGATCAGGATCGCCCAGAACAGGGCGTTGTCGAGGCCGACCGCCGCCATGGCGATCCAGGACGCTACGGCGATCATCAGCCCGGTCACCGTCTGAACCCAGAGATACTGCTCCACGCCGTTGCGGATGCGCAGGAAGGCGCCGACCGCCTCCTGGCGCTCCTCGCGGGTGGCGAACAGGCTGACGGCCTTGCGCTCCCAGCCTCGGCGGGAGGCCAGGATGAAGCCCAGGTACACCAGGACGAAGGCCGCCGTGGAGGCGAAGCTCTGCAGACCCCTCGCCACCTGGCCCAGGTGGCTCGCCGGGTCCAGTTGCTGGACGAGCTGGGTGATGGTCGGCGGCACGTCCATGCCCACCAGGCCGGCGATGCGGGCGATCAGCCCGTTCAGCTTCGGCGTGTAGGTGATCAGCTGGCTGGCGAAACTGGTCGCATTGTCGGCGATGAAGAACGTCGCCCCGCCGAAGATGACCACCGACAGCACCACCGCCAGGGGGGTCGCCGCGCGAGCCCCGACGCCCGGCAGCCGGGCCTGCAGCACGCGGGCGAAGCCGTCGATCATCACCGCCAGGAACATCGCCAGGGCCAGGGGCGTCAGGATGTCGGACAGCATGTAGAGGACGGCGCCGGCCGCGATGGTCGCCAGGATCACCAGGGCGTTTCGCGAGACCGGATCGGCGGCGGGGACGGGCATGCACGCTTTCGGGAGGATGGCTCGGCGGCAATGTCGGCGGCGTCGGCGTCGCCGTCAAATCGGGTGTGCTCTACCTTGAATACGTCGGAAGTGGGAGCGAATTTGCCCTCCGCGCGACAGTTTTCGGCAACGATGTCGCGTTCCGGCGGCCATTCTCGTCGTCGGCCCTGCGCTGAAGACGGAACGGCGCCGTTGAGCCCGTGACGCGGCGTGCGTAGTGATGGCGGGAAACCAGGAGTGGAAGATGGCCGACAACGGCGTGCTGATCGGGTTCTCGGACCATCCGGAGCAGCTTCTACTGAACCGCGCCAACCGCCACGGCCTCGTGGCGGGCGCCACCGGGACCGGCAAGACGGTCACCTTGCAGATTCTGGCCCAGGGCCTCTCGGATGCGGGCGTGCCCGTCTTCGCCGCTGACGTGAAGGGCGACCTCTCCGGCATCGCCGCCCTGGGCGCCCCCAACGAGAAGATGCTGGCGCGCGCCCAGACCATGGACCTGGCGCTCAATCCGGCCGCCGCGCCGACGGTGTTCTGGGACCTGTTTGGAGAGTCCGGCCATCCGATCCGCGCCACGGTCTCGGAGATGGGGCCGCTGCTGATCTCGCGGATGCTGGAGCTCAACGACGTCCAGGAAGGCGTCCTGATGGTGGTGTTCCGCGCCGCCGACGAGGAGGGCCTCTTGTTGCTGGACCTCAAGGACCTGCAGGCGGCCCTGACCTACGCTTCCGAGAACGCCAAGGCGCTCTCGGCCCGCTACGGCAACATCTCGCCCACCACCATCGCCACGATCCAGCGCAACCTGTTGGTGCTGGAGACCGAGGGCGGGACCAACATCTTCGGCGAGCCGGCGCTGGCCCTGTCGGACCTGATGCGCACCGACCCCTCGGGCCGCGGCTATGTGAACATCCTGGCCGCCAACCGCCTGATCGCCAGCCCGCGGCTCTACGCCACCTTCCTGCTGTGGCTGATGAGCGAGCTGTTCGAGGAACTGCCCGAGGTGGGCGACCCGAAGAAGCCGCGCCTGGCCTTCTTCTTCGACGAGGCGCACCTCCTGTTCCGCGACGCGCCCAAGGCCCTGCTGGAGAAGGTGGAGCAGGTGGTCCGCCTCATCCGCTCCAAGGGCGTCGGCGTCTATTTCGTCACCCAGAACCCCGCCGACATCCCGGACACGGTGCTGGGCCAGCTGGGCAACCGCATACAGCACGCCCTGCGCGCCTACACCCCGGCCGACCAGAAGGGCCTCAGAGCGGCGGCCGAGAGCTTCCGCACCAACCCGGCCTTCGACACCGCCGAAGCGATTCAGGGCCTGGGCGTCGGCGAGGCCCTGGTTTCGGTGCTGGACGAGAAGGGTGCGCCGACGGTGGTGCAGAAGACGCTGATCCGGCCCCCGGCTTCGCGGCTCGGGCCGCTGCAGCCGGCGGAGCGGACGGCGGTCATGGCCGCCAGCCCGGTCCGCGGGGTCTACGACGAGGTGGTCGACCGCCAGTCCGCCTATGAGATGCTGCAGCAGAAGGCCGAGCCCGAGCCGGAGGCCCCGGCGCCGAAGCGGGGGCCGTGGGCGGGCGACGAGGCCTCGGGCCAGCCAGCGCCGCGCGCCCGGGCCTCCAACCGCCAGAGCATGGGCGAAGCCTTCGCCAAGTCGATGCTGCGCACCCTCGGCAGCCAGGTGGGCCGCGAGCTCATCCGCGGCGTCCTCGGGGGCCTTACGGGCGGCAGCCGGCCCACGCGGCGGCGGCGGTACTGAGCGTCGGCGGTTGGCCGCCCAGCGCCCGAGTCTAGGCGCAAGCGCGACGCCGCGCGCGGAGCGACCCGCCGGCCAGGGCGAACCCCAGGAGGAGCAGCGCCCAGGCGCCGGGCTCGGGGACGATCGCCGGCTCTTCCTGGATCTCCCAATAGAACTCGCCCAACACCCGGCCGCGGTAGTTGGAGCCGAACTGGAGGCCGGCGATGTTGGAGAAGTTGGTCAGCGACAGGGTGTAGGTCTGGCCCCCGACCAGGGCGAAGTCCCCGTCCCCGGTGCGTGGAAGGGGCGCGCTCGGATCGGTGAGGTCGATGATCGTCACCCCGTCCATCAGAAGGTCCCAGCCGGTGAGGCCGAACGTGCTGGTGCTGGGGACACTCGGGTCGACGCGCAGCTGGCCCTGCCAGATCAGCACGCCGTCGCGGTCGGCCTGGAAGGTGTAGGACCAGTTCGGGTTCAGGCCGTTGAAGGAGGCGCCGATCAGCCCGACGTCGTCGATGTTGGTGAAGGACCAGGCGAACAACGTCTCGACGCTGCCCGACGAGCCGTCGGCCGCCCACGTCCCGTAGACGCTGCCCGTCGCCAGGGCGCCCGCAAAAAGATCGTCCGTCAACACGCTGGACTGCGACGTCGCGAATGCCAACTGGTTCGCCGGGACGCCGCTCCAGGCCTTGGCGTCCGTGTCGGTGTCCGAAAGACCGAAGCCGTTGATGAAGGTGTGGCTCTGCACCTGGGCCTGGCCGGAGATCGGCGTCAGCGCGTAGGCGCTGCCGCTGCAGGCCGCACCGAGGACCGCCAGCACGGCGATGGCCAGTCTGCGCATCTCAACCCCCAGCCGCCTGCAATAGGCGAGACTTGGAACCAACCATCAACCAGTGCGCGAGTCCACGGCCAAGCCGCCGGCGCAAGAAATAAAGGAGCCCCCGTCCACGCGGAGGCTCCCATGTTCGTCGATGCGGAGAAAACCTAGCGCGGCGCCATGCGGATGGCGCCGTCCAGGCGGACGTCTTCGCCGTTGAAGTAGCCGTTGGTGATCATGGTCAGCGCCAGTTGCGCGTACTCCGGCGCCTGGCCCAGGCGCTTCGGGAACGGCACCGAGGCGGCCAGGGCTTCCTTCACCTGCGGCGGAGCGCCGGCCATCAGCGGGGTCTCGAAGATGCCCGGGAGGATGGTGTTCACCCGGATGCCGTCGCCGGCCAAGTCGCGGGCGATGGGCAGGGTCATGCCGACCACGCCGCCCTTGGACGCCGAATAGGCCGCCTGGCCCATCTGGCCGTCCTCGGCCGCCACCGAGGCGGTGTTCACGATCGCGCCGCGCTCGCCGTTGATCGGCTCGAGGTCCAGCATGCCCTTCGCCGACTTGGCGATGCAGCGGAACGTGCCGACCAGGTTGATCTGGATGATCCAGTTGAAGGCGTCGAGCGGGAAGTGCTTGGTCTCGCCGGTCTGCTTGTCGCGGCTGGCGGTCTTGAAGGCGTTGCCGGTGCCGGCGCAGTTCACCAGGATCCGCTCCTGGCCGTGGGCCGCGCGGGCCTTGGCGAAGGCGGCGTCGACCTCTTCTTCCGAGGTGACGTTGCACTTGCAGAACACGCCGCCCACCTCTTTGGCGACGGCCTCGCCCTTGGCCTCGTTCATGTCGAAGATGGCGACCTTGACGCCCTTTTCGGCCAGGGCGCGGACCGTGGCCTCGCCGAGGCCCGAGGCGCCGCCCGTGACCACCGCCGCGACGGATGAATTGAGTTCCATGGACGCTTCGCTCCCATATGATGGCGTAAGTGAATTCGGCGAAGGCTTAGCCTGATGAGCGCCCGCGAAAAAGCGTCACCCGACGTCAGCTTCGATCCGGAGGCCGAGATCGCGCCCAGCCGCGCGCTGGTCCCGGCCGTGATGAAGCTGAACGAACAGCGGGTGGACCAGGGCTTCTGGCCCAAGATGCGCCGGGTGGCGGCCAAGGTGCCGTTCGCCAAGGAGGCGCTGTCGGTCTGGTACTGCGCCAAGGACGACGAGACGCCGCTGGCGGCCAAGGGGATGATGCTGGCCGCCCTGGCCTACTTCGTCATGCCCGTGGATGCGGTCCCCGACTTCATCGCCGGCCTCGGCTACACCGACGATGCGGCGGTCTTCACCGCCCTCCTGGCCCTGCTGGGCCGCAACCTGAAACCCAAGCACAAGCTGGCCGCCAAGCGCGATATCGAGCGGCTGCGGGGGGACTGATCGCCCTCAGCGCGCGTCGGGTTCCGCGGAGAGCCGGGCCGAGCGCGCGATCTGCTGCTCGCGGATCGTGATGAAGAGGGTCGAGGCCACCACGATGGCGGCGCCGGCGATGGTCCAGACCCCGGGGATCTCGGCGAACAGGAAGAAGCCGATGGCGGCGGTGAACACCAGCCGTGTGTAGTCGATGGGGGCCATGGCGCCCGCATCGCCCAGCGACATGCCTTTGATGTAGCAGGCCTGGTTGACCGTCGCGATCACGCCCATCAGGCAGAGCAGCAGGAGATCCGTGGGCGCCGGGACGCGCCAGGTCAGGATCGCGCCCGGGATCGAGAGCACGAAGCCCAGCACCGCCGACCAGACCAGGATCACCGTGGTGGAATGGTCGCGGGTCAGCACCTTCATCCCCGTCACCGTGAAGGCGAACAGCAAGGCCGAGGCCAGCATGGCCAGCGCCGGCAGGCCGATGGCGAACGCTCCGCCCGCCCCGGGGCGGATCATCACCAGCACCCCGACGAAGCCGAAGATCGCGGCCCCGATGCGCAAGGGGCCGACCGGCTCCTTCACGATCAGGGCTGCCAGCGGCACCAGCCAGAGGGTGCGCGTGAACGACAGCGCGTTGGCGTCCGCCAGCGGCATCTTCTGGAAGGCGTAGAACGACAGGATCATCCCCACCGTCCCGGCCAGGGACCGGAAGATCAGGATGCCGGGCCGGTCTGTGGCGAAGGCGGCGCCTCGATGCCGCAGGATGACCGGGAGCAGCACCACCACGCCTGCGGCCTGGCGGTAGAAGGTCTGCAGCGCCGCCGGATAGTCGTCGCCCAGGAACTTGATGAGCGTGGTCATCACCGAAAAGGTGACGGCCGAGAGCAGCATCCAGAGCGCACCCTGGAGGTTGGGCGCGAGGCCGGGGCTGCCGGAGGACTGTGCGCCCCCGCCGGTCACGACTGGGCGGGCTGCGGCGGCGCGAGGTCCCCGAACAGTTCGGCGAACGGCGAGGGGCCGGCAGCGTCCCAGCTATGCCGTGGGCCAACGGTGATGCCGCCGTCGACGACGAGGTGCGTCCCGGTGACGAAGGCCGAGGCGTCGGAGGCGAGGTACAGCGCGGCCTGGGCGATGTCGTCGGGCAGGCCCGCCTTGGGGACGGGCTGCACCTTGGGCGCGTTCTCGACCACCTGGGCGGCCATCTGGTCGGCGACCGCGCGCGGCAGGCCGAAGGAGGCGCCGAAGATCGAGGTGGCGATCAGGCCGGGGCAGATGGCGTTGACGCGGATCCTCTGCGGGCTGAGCTGGGCGGCGGCCACCCGGCTCATGTGGATCACGGCGGCCTTGGCCGAGGAATAGGCGATGGGGCCGTAGCCGGCCTGAAGGCCCGCGATCGAGGCCGTATTGACGATGGCGCCGCCGCCCCGCGCCAGCATGAGCGGCACGGCGTGCTTCATGCCCAGGGCGGGGCCGCGAACCAGGACGTCGTAGATCCAGCTCCAGGTCTCGGCCTCGATGGCCGGGATCTCGCGCATGGCGTCCGAGATGCCCGCGTTGTTGAAGAGAATGTCCAGCCCGCCGAACTCGCTGGCGGCCACGTCGAGGGCGGCTTTGATCTCGGCCTCCCGGGTGACGTCGCAGTGGGCGTAGCGGACCCGTCCCGGGAACCGCTGCTCCAGCATGGCGCCCTTCTCGTCCTGGATATCCGCGGCGACGACCTTCGCGCCCTCGGCCACGAACAGCTCCACCGTGCCCAGGCCGATGCCCGACACGCCGCCGGTGATCACCGCGACCTTGCCTTCGAGTTTGCCCGCCACCGCCGCTTCCCCTCTGTTGGTTATCGGCGATCAGTAAGCGGCGGCGGACAGGCCGGCAACCCGGATCCGCGGCGGGTCAGCAGCTCTCTGTCCGGCAGCGGTCGCGATAGCTGCGCCAGGCGTCGTCGCTGGTTCGACTGAGCTCGGCGGCAGTGGCGTCGAAGATGCCGCGCGCGCCGTCCATCTCCGCCGCCGTTTCGGCGCGAAGGGTCGGGGTGACCACCACGGGCCGGCCGTTGGGCAGGGTGAAGGTGCGGGTCTCGCCCGCGCGCATCTCGACCGTGGCGGTCTCCTCGGGACGGAAGCGCTTGCTGAGGCTGGCGGTCACCCACAGCCGCTCGCCTCGCTGGGTGACGGCGGTGAACAACCGCTCCCGGCTGCCGTCGGCGATGTAGGTCCCGGTCCGGAAATAGCGCTGCGAGCCGAAGGAGGTCAGGTCGGTCATCAGCGGCCGGCCTTCCGCGTCCATGCTCGTGGCGACGAGCCGGACCGCCGAACCCGGCTCTACCGACGAGCGGCCGGCGGCGGCGAAGATGCGACGGGGCGGACGCTCGGATCGCGGTTCCGGGCGGGGGTCGGGCTGCGGTCGCGGTTCGGCGCCGCGCTCATAGGCCCAGCGGGGGCGGTCGCGTTCCCGCAGGTTCGGAGCCGACTGGGCGTCGGCGTGCGCCTGGGCCAAGGCTCCGCCGGGCGCCGGCGGGATGACCGGCGCAGGCGCCGCCGGCGCCGCGACGCGGTTCGACATTCGGGCCAGCGGTGGCGTTTCGGCGGCCCTGATCCGGGCGAGCGCCGGGGTCGCCGGCAGTGTGGCGGTGGGCAGTTGGATGAACTCCACCCGCGCGGGCTTTACCGACCAGGCGGAGCCCATCGCCGCGAGGGTCAACGCCGTCAGCAGCATGAAGCCCAGCGCCTGCTGGCGCGGATCGGGCGCCGCGCGGGAGAGAAGCCGGATACGCTCGGCCAGCGGGTGGGCCTGGGCGGGGAGCCAGTAGCAGCCCAGCGGCAGCGGGCGAGTGGCCAGCTGGGTCTTCAGCATCGCCTCGGCGTACGAGCGGCGCACCTTCGGATGCTCGGCGATCACCTGGGCGTCGCAGGCCAGTTCCTGGTCGATCCGCAGGAGACGGGACGCCAGGTGCAGCATGGGGTTGAACCAGTTCACACAGCGCGCCGCGGCCACAAGGGCGTTGATCCGCGTGTCGTGGCGGGCGATGTGGGTCTCCTCGTGCGCCAGCACCACGAACTGCTCGCGCGCGGAATAGCGACGGCCGAAGTCGGACGGCGTGACCACCCGCGGCCGCAACACGCCCACGGCCGCGGGGCCGGCCAGACCGGCCTCGGCGTCGCGGGCGAACTGGGCCTGCCGCCACCCGATCCAGGCCAGGTTGGCGAGGATGCCCGCGACCCAGAGCCCCGCGATCAGCGGCCAGACTTCGAACGGCGCCGCCTCCGGACTGGACGCGCCCGCCTGCGCCAGCTGCGGCGCGGCGGCGGCGTCACCAGGCGGGGCCGCCCGGACGGCGACCGTTTGCACGCGCGCCGGGAGCAGCATGCCCGCGGCGGCCAACGGGACGAGCAGCCACAGGCCGTAGGCGATCCGCGGCCCGAACAGCTTCCGCGCCGGCGCGCGCAGGACCAGCACCAGCGCCACGGCGACCGCCGCAGCCAGGTTCGCTGCGGCGAGGGTCAGCAGGGTGTCAGTCATCTTCCAGGTCCGAGATCAGTTTCTTGAGCACCTGGATGTCCTTGGCCGTCAGGGCGCGGTGCTCGGCGAAGTGCGCGACGAGCGGAGCCACCTCGCCGTCGAACAGCCGGTCCACCAGGCTCTGGCTCTCCGACTGCACATAGTCGGTGCGGCTGAGCAGCGGCCGGTAGAGGTAGCCCCCGGCCTCGCGCCGGCCCTCGATGGCCTTCTTGCGCAGCAGCCGGGTGATCAGGGTCTTCACCGTGCCCGGCGCCCAGCCGTGCGCCTCGCCAACTTCCTCGACGACGCCGTCGGGGGTCAGCGGACCCTTCCGCCACAGCGCCTCCATGATCTGGCTCTCGGCGCCCGAGATCTTCACGGCCAAGCCCAATCCTCCGCCTTACCGAAAATACACGTGTATTTTGGACGAAAGTACAGCTGTATCCTGTCTGAACGCGGCCGCGGTGGCCAGTGACTTCGCGTACATGTTCGGAGGGGTTCATGTGTAAAAGGCTGATCTGGCTGGCGAGCGTCGCCCTGCTGCCCACGGCGGCCCTCGCCCAGCACGCGCCGAAGCCCGAGTCGAAACCACCCGCCGCTGGAACCGTGGGGGAGGTGGTGGTCACCGGCCAGGCGCCGGCGGTGCAGGCCTCCATCGACCGGCGGAGCTACAGCGTCGCCTCCGACCTGCAGGCCCAGAGCGGCTCCATCGGCGACGCCCTGCGCAACGTGCCCTCGGTCGAGGTGGACGTGAACGGCAACGTCGCCCTGCGCGGCGATCCGAACGTCACCATCCTGATCGACGGCAAGCCCTCGGGCCAGTTCCGGGGCGAAGGCAAGGGCCAGGCTCTACAGGCCCTGCCGGCCGATCGGATCGAACGCGTCGAGGTGATCACCAATCCTTCGGCCGAGTTCCGCGCCGACGGGACGGCCGGCGTGATCAACCTGATCACCAAGAAGGCCAAGGGCGTCGGCCAGACCGGCTCGGCTCGCCTCACGGTCGGGACCAGCGAGCGCGTCTTCGCCAGCGCCAGCACCGGCTACAACGGCAAAAACCTGAGCGTCTCGGCCGACGCCTTCTTCCGCCACGACCCGCAGAAGCAGCAGACCGGCGAAGAGCGCGCCCGGCTGGATCCCGCGACCGGGCGCTTCGCCGACACCACAGTCGCGGGGCTGAACCATGTCACCGTCGAGCTGATGGGGGCGCGGGCCAGTGCGGACTACGACGTCGATGCCGACACCCGCCTGAGCGGCGAGTTGCGCCTGCAGCGCTTCCGGTTCGACCTCGACGGCCTGACGCACACCGAGCGGCGCGACGGTCTGGGCGCGGTGGCCGAGGTGTTCGATCGCCAGACTCGCGTCCGCCAGGAGCGGTTCAACCGCGAGCTCACCACCAGCCTGCGCCGCAAGCTGGAGGGCGAGGGCCACGAGCTCTCGCTGAGCCTCAGCTACGAGGCGACCGACTATGACCGGGAGCGCACGGGTGCCACATTCAGCCGCCTGCCGGCCTCGCCCGAGGCCTTCGACAGCCAGCCGACCTACAACGACTACCAGCAGGTCCAGGTGAAGGGCGACTACGTCCGCCCGTTCGCCGACGGCTCCAAGCTGAAGCTGGGCTTCGACGTCCAGCGGGACGACAACAGCCAGCACAACATCGGGTTTCGGGGGCCCACGTCGCCGCCCACGGTCCCGGACCCCTCGCTCACCAGCCTCTTCAAGCTCGAGCAACTGCTCGCCCAGGCCTATGTCACCTACGAACGGCCGATCGGCGATGTGACGGTGCTGGCCGGACTGCGGCTGGAGGACTCCCGCATCGACCTCACCCAGGTGACGTTGAACCGGGAGGACGAGAACGATAGCGCCCGGGCCTACCCGAGCCTGCACCTGTCGTGGAAGGCCACCGATACCCAGACGTTCACGGCGAGCTACAGCCAGCGCGTCCAGCGGCCGGATCCGGATGTCTACAATCCCTTCCCGTTCCTGCTCGACCCCGTGACCTATCGGTCGGGGAACCCGAACCTGAAGCCGCAGCAGACGCGGTCGTACGAGCTGGGCTGGCAGTACCGCAAGAGTCCGGTCAATTACCTGGCGACCCTGTACTACCGGGAGAACGACCGAGTGCTGTCGGACGTCACCCGCGACCTGGGGGGCGGCGTATTCCTGATCACCCGGGACAACGTGGCCCAGACCAGGGCGGGCGGGCTGGAACTGGTGGCCAACGGGCGGCTAGGCCCGAAGATCACCTACAACGTCAGCAGCAACCTCTACTGGAACGAGCTCGACGGCTCGGCCCAGGGGCTGACGGACAAGCGCTCGACGGTGACGGTCTCCGGCCGCGCCAGCCTGAGCTGGCAGGTGACGCCCGACGACCTGATCCAGCTCAGCGGCTTCGCCAACGCAAAGCGGCTGACCGCCCAGGGCTACGTCAAGCCGGCCGGAATGCTGAACATCGGCTATCGCCACAAGTTCAACGACCGGATCTCCGGCCTGGTGACCATCCAGGACGCCCTGGACACCTTCTCCTACACGGAGATCGTCGACACCCCGAGCCTGACACGGCGGGTGTCGCAGAGCGTCGACACGCGCAGCGTCTCCATCGGCCTCGTCTGGACCCTGGGCCGCGGCAAGGCGCGCGACCCGGGCTTCGACTTCGGCGGGGGCGGCGGACCGCCCTCGCCATAGCCGTCAGACGGTGACGACCACCTTGCCCATGGCCTTGCGGCTGGCGAGGTGTTCGATCGCCTTGGCGGCGTCGGCCAGCGGGAAGGTCTCCGAAACGTGCGGCTTGATCTTGCCGTCGGCGTACATCTGCAGGAGCTCGGCGACGCTCTCCTGGTGCTTCTTGGGGTTCTTGCCCACCCAGGCGCCCCAGAACACGCCGACGATCTCGCAGCCCTTCAGCAGGGCCAGGTTCAGCGGAATCTTGGGGATTTCTCCCGCCGCGAAGCCCACCACCAGGTACTTGCCCTCCCAGGCGATGGAGCGCAGCGCCGGCTCGGCATAGGCGTCGCCAATGGCGTCATAGATCACGTCGGCGCCGTTCGGGCCGGTGGCGTCCTTGAACAGCGCCCCCAGCGCCTTCTGGCTCTCGCGGTCGAACGGGCCCTTGGGATAGACCACGCCCGACTTGGCGCCGCGGCTGAGGCAAAGGTCCACCTTCTCCTGGCTGGAGGCGGCGGCGATGACGTTGGCGCCCATGGCCTTGCCCAGTTCCACAGCCGCCAGGCCGACGCCGCCCGCGGCGCCCAGCACCAGCAGCGACTGGCCGGCCTGCAGGTTCGCCCGGTCCTTCAGGGCGTGCCAGCTGGTGCCATAGGTCATGATGAAGGCGGCGGCGTCTTCGAAGGGCATGGAGTCGGGGATCTTCACCAGCCGCGCGGCCTCCAGGGCCAGCTCCTCGGCCATGCCGCCCCAGCCCGTGTTGCCCAGCACCCGGTCGCCCGGCTTCACGTGGGTCACGCCCTCGCCCACCGACTTCACGATCCCGCTGATCTCGCCGCCGGGCGAGAAGGGACGCTCGGGCTTGAACTGGTACTTGTCCTCGATGATCAGCACGTCGGGGAAATTGACCCCGATGGCCTTCACCTGGACGACCGCCTGGCCGGGCTTGGCCTCCGGCGAGGGCACGTCCTCCAGCACCAGGGTCTCCGGGCCGCCGACGGCCTTGCTCAGAAGTGCTTTCATGGACGTCTCTCCCGGTTGGTCTGGCGATTTGCGGCGCGACCCTAACCAAGTCGAACGGATGTTTGAAGCCCGCGGGCGCCCGTCAGGCGGAAAGCACGTCCGAGACGGGCCGCCGAAGGGATCGCGGCAGGCCCGGCCCCTGGCCAAACCGGACGACCAGGTCGGGCCGGCGGCCCGATGTTCCCAGCCAGGCCGCGAACGGGCCACGGGTGGCGGCGTCCTCCACGGGCTGGTTGAGAAACGCGGTCCGCAGGCCGGCCACCTCGGCCATCAAGGCAAAGCGGGTGTAGGCGCGGCCCGCCTCGAGCCAGCCGCGCGGATCGTTCGTGGCGGCCGAGAAAGCCGCGAGGCCGGCGGAACTGCGCATCTGGCGGACGATCTTGTCGGTCTCGCCTTTCTCGGTGAACGCCAGGTCGAAGGCCGGCGCCCCCAACGCCCGGGGCAGCGTCGGGTTGCCGGACGAGGCGGCATAGAGCCCGTCGCGGCGGCGCACAGCCTCCGCGGCGTCGAAGCGGATCCACGCCTTCAGCTCGCGCCGGAAGGCGGCGCTGCGGACCTGGGCGGCGTTGCCGCGGACGATGAACTCCGTGGCCCGCTCCAGCCGCGCGCGGTCGGTGATGAGCACGGTCTCCACGGTGTCGCCGCCGGCGCGCTCCAGCCTTGCGAGCACCTCGGCGGGCGCCGGGCGGCCGTCATACTCGCCCCGGGTCGAAGCGCGGCGAGGGATCGCCGGCGCCAGTTCGGCCTCCGCCCGCGCGGTGCGCTCCAAGGCCAGCCTCACGCCCCCGACCGGGTCGAAGCGATCGACCTGCCCCCGCCAGCCATAATGCGGCGCGGCCTGCAGCAAGGTCTCTGCAGCGCAGCCGAGGCTCGCGAACAGGTGATGGTCGTCCGGATCGACCACCGGCGCCCGCCGGTCGAAGTCCGGCCGGATCCGGATGGCCTGGCCCTCCACGACGAACCGCCATGGCTGGGTGTTGTGGCTGTTCGCCGCCAGCGTCGCGGCATGCACGAGCGCCCGGGCCGGAAAGCCGGGCCCGTCGGGCTCGATCAGCCGCCAAGTCGCAGTGACGGCGTCGCGATAGGACCCGCTCGATCCGCAGGCGGCCAAGGGCGCGGCGGCCAGGCCAAGCGCCACCGTTCGGCGTGAGAGCATGCGGAGGCCTCCTGTCGCGTCGCCCGTTTCTCCCACCCGAGGGCGAGCGGCGCCTTGACCCCCGTCAACGCCTGCGGCGACGCGTCCGGCGGCAGCGATTTGGTGACGGACGCCGTGTCACCTATATTCGCCGCTCTCCAGAAGGACCGAATTCCTTGGGCGTGACCCTCGACCTCAGCCGCGCGCCGGCCCGACCTCTGGCTGCGACGGCGCCAACGAATCTGACCGGCCTCAGCCGGACGGAGCTGGCGGCCGCGCTGGTGGAGGCGGGCGTGGTGCCGAAGGAGAAGGCGAAGATGCGCGCCAGCCAGCTCTGGCGCTGGATGCATCACTACGGCGTCACCGACTTCGCCCAGATGACCGACGTCGCCAAGGAGACCCGCGCGGCCCTGGCCGGGGCGTTCAGCCTAGCCCGCCCGGAGGTCGTGGAGCGCCAGGTGTCGAAGGACGGCACCCGCAAGTGGCTGATCCGCATGGGGCCCGGTATCGAAGTCGAGACGGTCTATATCCCCGACGTGGGCCGCGCCGGCGCGCTGTGCGTCAGCTCCCAGGTCGGCTGCACGCTGAACTGCACCTTCTGCCACACCGGCACCCAGGCGCTGGTGCGCAACCTGACTGCCGCCGAGATCGTGGCCCAGGTTCAGGTGGCCCGCGACGACCTCGGCGAATGGCCCTCGCCCAAGGAGGACCGCCGCCTCTCGAACATCGTGTTCATGGGCATGGGCGAGCCGCTCTACAATCTCGACAACGTCGCCCAGGCCATCGACATCATCGCCGACAACGAGGGCATCGCCATCTCGCGGCGTCGGATCACCGTGTCGACCTCGGGCGTGGTCCCGCAGCTCCAGGCGCTCGGCGAGAAGACCCAGGCCATGCTGGCCATCTCGCTGCATGCCACCAACGACGAGCTGCGCGAGAAGCTGGTGCCGCTGAACAAGAAGTACCCGCTCAAGGAGCTGATGGACGGCATCCGCGCCTATCCGGGCCTCGGCAACGCCAAGCGGGTGACCTTCGAATATGTGATGCTGAAGGGCGTGAACGACAGCCCGGCCGAGGCCAAGGCCCTGGTGCAGCTGCTGAAGGGCATTCCGGCCAAGATCAACCTGATCCCGTTCAACCCGTGGCCGGGGACCGAGTACGAGTGCTCCTCCTGGTCCACGATCGAGCAGTTTGCGGCGATCCTGAACCGTGGGGGCTACGCCTCGCCGATCCGCACGCCGCGGGGTCGCGACATTCTCGCCGCCTGCGGCCAGCTGAAGAGTGAGAGCGAAAAGCTGCGTGCGTCCGCGCGCCGCAAGGCCGCGGCCGAAGCTTCGGAATAGAAGCGCGGCTGTGGTAACCCAGCGCCCGCAGTAACGGGGACGCGTCCATGCCGATACCTTCGCCCGAGATCCAGGCCTTCGCCTCCGGGTTCCCGGTGTTCCTGGCCCACGCCGGGGTGACCGTGTTGATCCTGTTCGCCGCGGCGGCGCTCTACGTCCTCTTGACCCCGCACAAGGAGATCACCCTCATCCGCGAAGGCAACACGGCGGCGGCCGTGTCGCTGGGCGGCGTGCTGCTGGGCTTGGCGATCCCGCTGTCGGCCTCGCTCCGGGCCTCCACCAATGTCATCGAGATCGGACTGTGGGGCGCGGTGACCGTGGTGGTCCAGCTCCTGGTCTTCCGGCTCGTGGACATGCTTCTGCGCGGCCTCCCGCGCCGGATCCAGGAGGGAGAGATGTCGGCTGCGGCCCTGCTCGTGGGGGCCAAGGTCGCCACCGCCCTGATCATCGCGGCGGCGCGCAGCTAGGATGCGCTTTCCGCGGCTGCCGGACTGGGTGGTCTACGCTGCGATCGTGGTGGCTCTGCTGTTCGCGGCCCTCGGTCGGGACGAACGCACCGACGCGCCGCCCCCGCCGCCGAAGGGCGCCGACCCGCTGGGCGAGGCGCTGGGCCCCGCATCTCCCTTCGATCCTTCGGTGGTGGTGGACGTCCCCGACAAGGCCGGTCCCGCCGCGGGCACGGCCTTCTCCATCGCCCGCGCCGGGGTGTGGCTGACCGCCCGCCACGTGGTCGATGGGTGCAAGCGGGCGGCGATCGTCGTGGGCCCCGAGACCGGCGTCGCCGTGAACGTCCGCGTCGATCCGCGCGGCGAGGCCGCCTTGCTGTTCACCGAGGGCGGGTCGGCGCCGCTGCCCCTGGCCCTGACCGAACCCCTGAAGCGCGGCCAGCGAGCCTTTCACCCCGGCTTCCCGCAGGGCGAGCCCGGCGAGGCCAGCTCCAGGCTGCTGGGGCGGGAGAACCTGGTCGTGCGCGGCCACGGCGCCAGGACCGAGCCGGTGCTGGTCTGGGCTGAGACCGGGCGCACCGAAGGCCTGCAGGGCACCCTGGGGGGACTGTCCGGCGCCCCGGCGCTGGACGCCCAGGGCCGGGTGCTGGGCGTCACCATCGCCGAGAGCCCGCGGCGGGGTCGCATCTACACCACGGCCCCGGAGATCGTGCGCGCCACCCTGGCCGCCAGCAACCGCCGCGCCGACACCGCCGCTGCGGGCGAGTCCATCACGCCGCAGAACTATTTCTACGTGGCCGACGACCTGCGCCGCGAGCTGCAGGTG
Source organism: Phenylobacterium sp. CCH9-H3 (assembly GCF_001557235.1). Classification (GTDB taxonomy): domain Bacteria; phylum Pseudomonadota; class Alphaproteobacteria; order Caulobacterales; family Caulobacteraceae; genus Phenylobacterium. The sequence continues at coordinate 25,574 of NZ_LSJI01000042.1, forward strand.
GCCCAGGTGGTCTGCCTCGACAACTAGTCGCGTTCGGCCGCCGGCTGGCGGCGGGCCACCAGGAAGGCCAGGATCACGGCCGCCACCCCGACCAGCGCCGAGTAGAAGAAGAAGACCAGGTAGCCGGCGCCCAGCGCCGCCGGCGTCACCTGCGACTTCTCCATGGCGCCGGCGTAGGCTTCGGGCGGCAGGCGGACGAACAGCGCCTTCAGCCCGCCGAACGCGCCGCCCGCGTCCGCCGACGCCGCGGACGACTCCACGATGCGTCCCGACTGCGAGGCGATCAGCTTCCCCGGTAGGGCGTAGAGGGACGAGAACAGCGCATACTGGGTGGCGGTGAAGCCGGCCGAGGTCAGGCTGGACATGTAGGCGATGAGGCAGGTGCCCGCGATGCCGCCCGCGATGTTGTCGATGCCGATGGCCACGAACAGCGCCCAGAGCTGCGGGCCCTGAGTGGCCAGCCAGGCGAACGCCAGGTTGCTCAGCGGGCCGGCGAAGGCCCCCACCACCAGGGCGCGCATCATCCCCAGGCGGGCCACGGAGAAGCCGCCAAGGCCGACGCCGATCACCGTCATCACCACCCCGAACACCTTGCGGGCCTCGGCGATCTCCACCTTGGTGAAGCCGAGGTCGGCGTAGAACGGGTTCATGATGTTCAGCACGAAGTCCGACAGCCGGTAGAGACAGATCAGCGCCAAGATCAGCGCGGCCACGCCCTTGTAGCGGCGCAGGAAGTCGGCCAGCGGCTCGCCCAGGGCGGCGAACAGATAGACCCCCGGCCGGGTCTTCAGGCCTGGGATGGGACAGACGGCCAGGACGATGACGGCCAGGCCGGCCGCGACCGCCGCGAGCTGGAAATAGACCCCCTGTGGCTTCAGCGCCCACGCGTCGGTGAGGGCGGCGCCGGCGTCCGGCAGCCCGACGGCGGAGAGACCCGCGGCCAGTAGCGAGGCGTCGGCCGCCAGGCCGGTCCCGAGCAGCAGGGCGCCCAGGGCGAAGACGGCGAGGCGGCCGATCCACTCCGGCAGTTCCAGCGCCGGCCGGCTGGGGACGCCCTCGGCGTGGATCGGCCGCACCGCGTGGACCTTTTCCCGCGGCGCCCCGAGGACGCCGGCCACGCCCAGCAGCATCAGCCCGGCCATGACTGCGTACGAGGCGCTCCAGCCATAGGCCTCGGCCAGCAGCAGCGGCGCGGCGCCCGCCACGATCATCGCGACGCGGTAGCCCCACTGATAGGCGGCGGCCATGGCGCCCTGCTTCTCGACCTCGGCGGCCTCGATCCGCCAGGCGTCGATGACGATATCCTGGGTGGCGGACACGAAGGCGACGAAGGCCGCGAAGGCCGCCATCATCGCGAGGTTCGTTGCGGGATCGACGCCCGAGATCAGCCAGAGCCCCAGCATCAGCAGGACCTGCAGCACGATCATCCAGCTGCGGCGGTGCCCGAGCAGCCGGGTAAGCCCCGGCACCTGGGTGCGGTCGATCAGGGGCGCCCACAGGAACTTCAGCGAATAGCTGAGCGTGGCGAGCGCGAAGATCGAGATGACCTTCAGCGACAGGCCCGCCTCGCGCAGCCAAAGGGACAGGGTGTCGAAGATCAGCAGGTTCGGCAGCCCCGAGGCGAAGCCAAGGGCCAGCATCACCAGGGCGCGCCGTTCGAAAAAGATCGCGATGGCCGAAAGCGCGCTCCGCCTCGGTTCCGCTTCAGCGCTCATGGGATCTCCGGGAGGGGGAACCCTCCGGAGGTTCCGCTCAGCCGAACTTGGCGCGCGCCGCCGGCTTCGGCAAGGCGGGCGCGGTCCAGCGGGCCAGGGCGGCGCGCAGCGCATCGGGCGACAGCGGCTTCACCAGGAAGTCGTCCATGCCGGCGGCCAGGCAGGCGTGGCGGTCGTCCTCGAATGCGTTGGCCGTCAGGGCGACGATCGGGGTCTTGATCCCGCTCGCGCGCATCCGCCGGGCCGTTTCCTCGCCGGAGAGGCCCGGCATGCGCATGTCCATCAGGACGAGGTCGAAGACGCCGACCTCGGCCGCCGCCAGGGCCTCGGCGCCGCCGACGACGTGCTCCACCTCGCAGCCCTCACGGTTCAGCAAGGCCTTGGCGAGCAGCGCGTTGATGGGGTTGTCCTCGACCAGCAGGATCCGCGCGCCCGGGGCGGCGGCCGTGGCGACGCGCTCGTCCACCTGGGCGGGCTGGCTGGGGTCGGCGGCGGCGCCGGCTGCGATCAGCACGCGCTCGGCAAGTGAAGCGCGGCGTAGCGGCTTGATGAGGTAGCCGGCGAACCCGGCGCGGCGATAGCGGGCGAGGCGCTCGCGCTCGTCGGGCGCCAGCAGGACGATGGCGTGGCGCTGGAGCGGCGGACGCAGGGCGCCGTTCGCCGCCGCCAGGCTGGCGTCCACCAGAATTACGTCGCCGGGGCGCGTGCGCGCGATGGCTTCCGGCAACGCGGGCGTGGCGACCACTTCGCCGCCGCAGGCCTCGATCTGCAATCGCGCGGCCTCCCGGACCACGGGATTGGGCGAAGCGATCCCGATCGTGCGACCCTCGAGAGGCCGGCCGGGTATGATCGCCGGGACGGTCGGGAACGCCGCCTCGAACCAGAAGCATGCGCCGCCCCCGGGTGCGGTCTCGACGCCGACCTCGCCGCCCATGGCGCGCGCGAGCCGCCGCGCGATGGCGAGCCCCAGGCCCGCGCCGCCAAGGTCCGCGTGCGCGGCGTCGGCCTGGGCGAACTCCTCGAAGATGCGTTCGCGGTCGCCCTGCGAGACGCCGGGGCCGGTGTCCTCGACCCGCAGGCGCAGGCGGCCGGGTTCGGGCGAGCAGGCCGCGATCAGGACGCCCCCGGTTTCGGTGAACTTGACGGCGTTGCCGGCGAAATTGAGCAGGATCTGGCGCAGGCGGCCCTCGTCGGCGTGGACCGAGGCCGGCGCGGGCGGCGCCGCCCAGGCGATCTCGACGCCCTTCTCGCGGGCCCGCGGCGACAGGAGCTCAGCCACGCTGCGCAACAGCCCCTCGACCTCCATCGGCGCCGGGTGCAGTTCGACGCGTCCCGCGCCTAGCTTCGCGTAATCCAGGACATCGTTGACGAGGGTCAGCAGGTGCTGGCCGCTGTCGTGGAGCGCCGACACATAGGCTTTCTGCTCGGCGGTGAGCTTGGTCCCCTCCAGCAGGCGCGCCATTCCCAGCACCCCGTTCAGCGGCGTGCGGAACTCATGGCTCAGCGACGCGAGCTGTTCCGCGCTGATCTGGGCGCGGGCGGGTCGGCGCTCGGACAGGGGTCGAGACGGTCTGCGCATGGCCGAGAAGGCTTAGGCCCAACGGCTTAACGGTGAGTCAAACGAGCGTCGGATATGCTACAAAACAACGCGAACCGCTGTTTTGGTCGGGACCAAGTAGACGGCGCGCCGCAGCCGTCGTTTACTGTCGGACGAGGTCCGTAGTGCGCTTTGGGGGGGCGTCATGAACCCTGTCGAGCTTCTGACGCAAAGAGAGCGCGATTGCCTGCGCCTCGTGGACCAGCACCTGAGCTCCAAGCAGATCGCCCGCGAACTCGGGATGTCGAAGACGTCCGTCGACACCTATTGCGACCGGGCGCGCCGCAAACTGGGCGTCGACGACCGCTTCAAGGCGGCGAAGCTCCTCCGCGAAGTGGAGGTCAATCCTGTCCTGACTGAATCAGGACAGGACGCGATCAGGACAGACACGTCGCCTCAAACTTGGCCCGATGAGGCGTCAACCGATGAGGCGTTCGATGGGTCAGCAACCGGGTTTCGAGAACAGAGCGGTGGTTGGGAGGGCGCTTCGCCTTCGCCGGGAGATCGACGACTTCGAAGCGCGATGGCCGGCCCTGGCCAAGCGGGAGGAGCTTCTTCCCGGCTTCTCCTGGACGCAGCTCGAGCGGCAGCTCGTCGATCTCTCGGCGACGCCGACGCAGGCCGAGATGGCGCGGCACCTGGTGTCCGCCACGCGGAAGCTGGCGCCGTTCAAGCCGCCGGAAATGGTGCTTCGGGAAATCCTCTGCCTGACCTGGGTTCTCCTGGACGAGAACTTCAAGGGCGAGCCGGAAGCTGGACCCGCAGCAACGACCTGAGTCCCGCGCTCCGGCTCGGCGTGATCGTCGGGATCGCCCTGGTCACGGCCCTCGCGTTCGGAGGGATGCTGGCCGGGCTTCACTACCTGAACGACCTGGCGGCCAGTTTACTAAAGGCCTGAACGGCCAGGAAACCCAAGTTACGCAACAGTCGAAGCGCGCCGTGACCACGCCGCGCATGGAGAGAACTCATGCTCAAAGAACGCCGCATGGCCGCCGAGCAAGTCGCTGGCGCGCTGTTTGAAGCCGAGGCCGCGATCGACGCGGCCCTGTCCAAGACCGCCCAGCTCGCAGGCGTGATGCCTGCGCTGCGCAAGGCGGCCGGTGCGTCGGCCCTCATCGGCCAGGACGCGGTGGAGCGCGCCAGCCAGGCCATCATGGCCCTGGCCGAAGCCCGCCGCGCCATCGTCGAGACCCACAAGGAGCTCAGCGTCGTCCAGGGCCAGATCGGTCTGGGCGCGGTGAGGATGGCCGGGGAAGGCGGAGACAAGCCGCCGCCTGAAGGCCTGGAGGTCGAGCGGGTGCGCATGCGGGGTCTGCGCATCGCCTCCTAGGGCGAGGGCCTGTTTCCAACTCGCCCTGACGTCTGCCACATTGCGGCCCTCGGCAACCCCGGGGGCCGCCTTCCTTGACCGCCTACCAGCTTCCGCCCTTCGTCTGGCCAACCGCGCTGATGACCGTCTGCGCGCTCGCGGCCTGGCGCGGTCGTGACGTGGAACGCCTGGCGGCGGCGGGTTATCTCGCGGCCTGGGCGCTTACTCTTGTGGCGTTCCGGGCGGGCGCCCGCGACATCCAATGGTCTGTGATGGTCATCGATGTCGCACTCCTCGGCCTCTTGCTCGGCATTTCGCTCAAGAGCCGGCGGTACTGGCCGCTCTTCTCGGGAGCGTTCCAACTGCTTGCGGTCGCGACGCATGTGGCCGTCGCCCTGGATGCCGGCGTCTCTGGATGGGCCTATCAAACCGCTGGCATCATCTGGGGCTATCTGGTGATCGCGGCCATCGGCTACGGCGCCTGGACCGCGCCGCGGCGCTATGCCGAGATCGAGGCCATCCCCGACAGCGACGTCCCCGGGGCGACCCGGCGGTAGATCAGCGCCTCGGCGATGTGGACCCGGCGCACCGCGCCCGACCCTTCCAGGTCCGCGATCGTCCGGGCGAGCCGCAGGGTCCGCGTCCAGCCGCGCGCCGAGAGCCCGCCCTGCTCGGCCGCCTTGGCCAGCAAGGCGCGCGCGGGGGCGTCCAGGTCTGCGATGGCGTCCAGGAAATCGCCCTCGGCCTGCGCGTTGAGCGGCGCCCCATCGGTCCCGGCGGCGCGGTCCGCCTGCATCGCGCGCGCCTGCAGAACCCGGGCGGAGGCCTCGGCCGTGCCCTCGGCGGGCGGCGGCAAGGCCATGTCCGCGGCGGTGACGGGCGGGACCTCGACCTGAAGGTCGATCCGGTCCATCAGCGGGCCCGAGATCCGGGCCTGATAGTCGGTCTGGCAGCGCGGAGCCCGTCCGCACGCGCCTCGTCCCGCGCCGCCGTGGCCGCAGCGGCACGGGTTCATGGCGGCGACCAGCTGGAAGCGCGCGGGATAGCGGACGTGGGCGTTGGCGCGGGCCACCACCACCTCGCCGGTCTCGAGGGGCTGGCGCAGGCTATCCAGGGCCTGGGCGCCGAATTCGGGCAGTTCGTCGAGGAACAGCACGCCGTTGTGGGCCAGGCTCACCTCGCCGGGCTTTGCCCGCAGGCCGCCGCCGGTCAGGGCGGCCATGCTGGCGGAGTGGTGCGGCGTACGGAACGGCCGGGCGCGGCTCAGCTGTCCCTTGGCGATCAGACCGGCCACCGAATGGATCATCGAGGTTTCCAGCAGTTCGGCCGGGGTCAGCGGCGGCAGCAGGCCGGGCAGGCGCGCGGCCATCATGGACTTGCCCGAACCGGGCGGCCCCACGAAGCACAGGTTGTGGCCGCCGGCCGCGGCGATCTCGAGCGCGCGCTTGGCGTTCTCCTGGCCCTTCACGTCGCGCAGGTCGGGCACGCGCTCGCCGTCCAGCATGTCGCCGGCCTTGGGCTGGGACAGCACCTGGGTCCCGCGGAAGTGGTTCACCAGGGCGATCAGCGACGGCGCCGCCAGCACCCGCGTCTCGCCCGCCCAGGCCGCCTCCGGGCCGCAGGCCTCGGGGCAGATCAGCCCCAGTCCAAGTCCGCCCGCCGCCACCGCCGCGGGCAGGGCGCCGGCCACGGGCGTGATCCGGCCGTCCAGCGCCAGTTCGCCCACCGCGGCCCAGTCTTCCAGGGCGTCGGGCGGGATGATCCCCATGGCGGCCATGATCGCCAGGGCGATGGGCAGGTCGTAGTGGCTTCCCTCTTTCGGCAGGTCTGCCGGCGCCAGGTTGGCGATGATGCGACGGGCGGGCAGGGCCAGGCCCAGGCCCTGGAAGGCGGCGCGGACCCGCTCGCGGCTCTCGGACACGGCCTTGTCGCCCATGCCCACGAGGAAAAATTTCTGCTCCCCGCGGGTGAACTGGACCTGCACGTCGACGCGCACCGCCTCGACGCCCCGGAAGGCCAGGGTCACCACCCGCGCCGACATGCCTCAACCCCTTGTGGTTCGCCGTAAGTTATCCACAACCGAGCACAGGGCCTGGTTCGGATCAAGAACAAAAAACGAACTTATGGGGAAAGTAAGACGTTTCCGTTACTTCCGGACATATCTTAGACGACAATCTAAACCTATGCGCGTAGCGCCTCAATCCGGCGCCACATCACCTCCGTCGCGTCGATGCCGGTGAAGCGTTTCAGGGCCACCGCGCCGGTGGGAGAGGTGACGTTGATCTCGGTCAGGTGCTCGCCGATCACGTCGATGCCGACGAAGATCAGGCCCCGGGCCTTCAGCTCCGGCCCGATGGCGGCGCAGATCTCGCGGTCGCGCGCCGACAACTCCACCGGCTGGGCCTCGCCGCCCACCGCCAGGTTGGACCGGATCTGACCCTTGGCCGGCACCCGGTTGATGGCGCCGACCGGCTCGCCGTCGATCAACAGGATCCGCTTGTCGCCGCGGGTGACCGAGGGGAGGAACTTCTGCACGATCACCGGCTCGCGCCCGAGCTCGGCATGCAGTTCCAGCAGGGTGTCGAGGTTTGGGTCGTCCTTGAGGTGGCGGGTCACGCCCGAGCCGCCGCGGCCGTTCAGCGGCTTCAGCACGATGTCGCCGTGCTGGGCGCGGAAGTCGAGGATGGCGGCCCGGTCCCAGGTGATCAGGGTCGGCGGCTGCAGGTCCGGGAACTTGGTGACGAACAGCTTCTCCGGCGCGCTGCGCACCTCGGCCGGGTTGTTGACCACCAGCGTCTTCGGATGGATCGCCTCCAGGAAGAAGGTGGCGTCGATGTAGTGCATGTCGAAGGGGGGATCCTGGCGCATCAGCACCACGTCGAACTCGCTGAGCTCCACCTTCCGCATCTCGCCCAGCCGGGCATGGTCGCCCTTCACCCGCTGGACCGTCACGTCGCGGCCGCGGGCGAAGATGCGGCCGTTCTCCATCGCCAGCGTCGTGGTCAGGTAGACGAACAGGGAGTGGCCGCGCGCCTGGGCCGACTCCATCATGAGGAAGCTGGTGTCGCCCTCGATGTTGATCCCCTCGATAGGGTCCATCTGGACGGCGACCTTCAGGGACATGCGCAGCTCCTCGGGAATGGCCCCGCCGACATAGGAGGTCCGGGCGTCCAACGCCAGCCAAGCTGCCCCGTCAGTTCAGCCGCAGCCGCACGCGTTCGCGCTGGGCGCGGGCGGCCAGGGCCGCGCCGCCGTCGAGGGCCGTGGCGCGCTGCAGGGCGACCAGCGCGCCCGCCAGCGCCCCCTGGCCCTCCCGCGCGGCGGCCACGTCGAGCCAGGGGCGGTGGTCGGTGGGATCCAGCAGGGCCCGGCGCAGGGCCGCCCGCTCGGCGCGGGCGAAATCGCCATAGGCGCTGGCGTTGGCGTACATGATGTTCTGCAGGCGCAGCAGCACCGCCCGGTCGCTCACGGGCGCCATCAGCCGGTCGAGCCGGTCGGCGACGTTGGGGGTGAGCCCCGCATGCAAAGCGCGGCGCGTGAGCTCCGACGGCAGCACAACGCGGCCCTCCGAGAACGGGTCCAGCGCCAGCGGCCCCTCATCGGTCTCGATCCGCAGCAGGAAATGGCCGGGGAAGTCGACGCCCTGCAAGGTCAGTCCGCACTTGCGCGCCGCGTGCAGGTAGAAGAGCGCGATGGTCACGGCCAGGCCCTTGCGGCGGCTGGCGACCGAGATCACGTCCGCGTTCTCAGGATCCTCGATGGTGAACAGGTCGCCGGAGAGGCCCATATCGCCGGCCATGGTCTCGGCGACCGCCTCCTCCGGGCTCTCGCGCTTCAGCCGTTCGGTCAGGCGTTCGACGCTGATGGCCGCCATTTCGCGCGCGGCGGCCGGGTCCCGGGTGGGATCCTCGTGAATCGCGCAGGCGATGGCGGCCTCCAGCAGCGGGAAGGCGCCCTCGGGGGCGCTCCCGGCTTCCGACAGGATGCTTTCGGCCTCTTCGCGGTCCATCCCGGCCTCAGTCCCCCCTCCAGGCATCGGGAATATGCCTAGGAAGCCTGCCCGGGGCGAGAGCCAGAAGGTCCAGGCGGACCGCACAGGCCGCGAGGGCGGGCCGATTGGCGGCGAGGGCGGCGCCGGCGCGGCGCAGCCGGTCGCGTTGGTCAGGAGTGACGGTCTCCAGCGCCGTCTCCAGGCTGGCGCGGCTTTTCACCTCCACCACGGCCAGCACCCGGCCGCGCTTGGCGAGGAGGTCGATCTCCGCCTGGGGCGTCTTCAACCGAAAGCCCAGGATGCGGTAGCCCTTGGCCATCAGCCAGGCGGCGGCCCAGGCCTCGGCCCGCCGGCCGGAGAGCCGCGCCGCTGCGCCGCGGGCCGCGCGGACGTTCACCGCTTCAGCTCCAGCGCCCGCCGGTAGAGGTCCCGCCGGGGCAGGCCGAGCGCCTTCGCCACCTCGGCTGCCGCGTCCGCGGGTTTCAGGCGCGATAGGGCGTCGGCCAGCGCCGCGTCGGCATCCGCCGCCGTCGCCTCGACGTCGCGCCCCGGCGCAACCAGGATCACGATTTCCCCCTTCGGCGCGTCGAGCTTCGGGTCCGCCACGAGTGCCGACAGCGGCCCGCGGTAGAAGGTCTCGTACAGCTTGGTGAGCTCGCGGCAGACCACCGCCTCGCGGTCGCCCAGGACCGCGGCCATGTCGGCCAGGCTGTCGGCGAGGCGCGAGCCGCCCTCGAAGAAGACCAGGGTCGCACGCACGCCGGCGAACTCGGCCAGGAACGTGCGCCGCGCCGCGCTCTTCGGGGGCGGGAAGCCCACGAACAGGAACCGGTCCGTCGGCAGGCCGGCGGCGGACAGGCCAGCGAGCAGCGCCGAGGCGCCCGGGATCGGGACGACCCGATGCCCGGCCTTCGCCGCCTCGCGCACCAGCCGGTAGCCCGGGTCCGAGATCAGCGGCGTGCCGGCGTCGGACACTATCGCCACCCGCTGCCCCTCGGCCAGCGCCGCCAGCACCCGGGGCCGGACCCGCTCGGCGGCGTGTTCGTCGTGGCGCTCCATCCGGCCCTTGATGCCGAAGGCGGCGAGCAGCTTGCCCGTGACGCGGGTGTCCTCGGCCAGGATCAGGTCGGCCTGGTGCAGCACGTCCAGCGCGCGCAGCGTGATGTCGCGCAGGTTTCCGATCGGCGTCGCCACCACATAGAGCCCGGGCGCCAGGGGGGCGT
>NZ_LSJI01000043.1 GCF_001557235.1 Phenylobacterium sp. CCH9-H3
GGAATAGGCGCCCGCCATCGCGTGGAATGAGCGCCCACGATCACTGGAATGCGCAAGCCGGGACGGGAGCGGAAATCCTGCCGGACTTCCGCTTGCGGCCGTGAAGCCTTGCCCGCGATCAGTGGGCGAAGGGATCAACCTCATGGACGATCGCGGCGAGTTCGCCGTCATATTCGCCCGCGGGCATGACACCCATGCTGCCGTCGCCCGCCTGGAAGATGACAATCGAGACCATCAGGGTGGTGGCGAGGCTGAAGGCGAAGGCGTGAGCTTGATTGAGGGACATCTGCTGGGCTCCTGCTGGAGCGGGGGACCATCCCCCGCCGACAGGCGCCCGAAGTGTTCGGCCGTGGACTGCAATCACCGCGCAGGCGTAGCCGCAGCGGCGGCATGCTGGCATAGCCGACCCTTCATGGGTTGATGGCGACAAGTCCGCGGCTGGACCAAGGATCAGCGCTGATAGGCGGAGGTGGTCTTCGCGTCGGGAGACCCGTTTTACAGTCTCGACACTGCTTTCGACTCAGCCTCGCGTCGTGTCCTCAGATGGCTATTTGCGCTATGCTCTTGGCAGCAAGTGTAGAGTCGCGAAGGGCTGGACGATGGCGGAGTTCACAGGAAGGAGCCTGCACCTCTTGAAGAAGGCTTTGACGATCGCTGTGCTGGCGATCGAGCGGCAGCCGGGCCCCTTCCAGTCGTCTTCGGACCAAGCGGATATGAAAGCGCTTCTCGACGCGTTGATCGAAAACGACACCGAGCTTGCCTTCTACGCGCGATCCGCCCGTATCGCAGTGACAGGCGAGCCAGACTGAACGTGGGGCTGCCAATGACGGAGACGCTCGCTTTCGAGAAGCGACACAAGGACGGAAGCTTGTGGGTCGTCGGCCAGACGATGGAGGGACAACCTACCGGATACTGGGAGTGGTTTCGCCGGGACGGTTCGAAGCTGCGGTCCGGCTACTTCGACGACGGTCAGCAGGTTGGTGATTGGACCACGTATGATCGCTCCGGGTGCGTCTACAAAGTCACGAAGATGAAGCGCTAGGCAGCGGCGCATGCGTGGCGGCGCTTACGCGCCGCCGTGCTTCCAAACCGGAATGCCGAGTTTCTTGGCCTTGTCGGCGAGGTTGTCATTTATGCCCGTGCCCGGGAAGTGCAGCACGCCCTTCGGCACGATCTCGAGCATCTGGTCATTCCGCTTGAACGGTGCCGACCGTCCGTGCTTGGTCCAATCGGGTGCAAAGCCGATCTGCGGAACGTTGCGGTTCGATGCCCAGAGCGAGGCGATCCTCTCGGCACCCTTTGGCGACTTTCCATGGACGAGAACCATGCCGGCGTGCTTGGCGTGAACCTGATCGAGCTTTGCCCAGATAAGCTGGTGATCATTGAAGTCGAGGCCGCCGGTGACGACGATCTTGGGGCCAGGCGGCAGGAGCACCTCTTGATCGGCGCGCTTCTTCGCCATCAAGAAGTCGCGGCTGTCGATCATCGCCGAAGTCAGATTGCGATGGTTGACCTTCGATCCGCTGCGCGGGAGCCAAGGCTTGCCGACGTGGCGTTCGTAGTGTTCGGCGGCCTGGTCGCGCATTAGCTCGAAGGCGTTCTGGCGCTCTATCAGCGTGATCCCCTCTGCGATCAGGCGCTCCAGTTCGACCGATTTCACCTCGCTGCCGTCCTGTTCGCGCTGCGCCCGCTTCTGGGACTGCTCATTGTCATCCAGTTCGCGGCCGATCCGGTCGGTCGCGCGGTGGAAAACGTTCACGGTCGACCAGAGGAGATCGTCGAGGTCAGGTTCGAGGCGCGTGTCTGCCAGGGTGCCGATTAGAGCGTCGAAGATGTCGGCGACGGCGCCCGCGACCTGGTTGCCGTCCGGCAGAAGCCGCTGGTCGGGCTCGTCGGTGAAGGGTCGGTAGCCGTGAAGTTGCAGTTCGTTAAGGACATGGTCGGTGGGTGAGGACTCGTGATGCGGTTCGTAGTCGTCGTGATCGCGCATGGGATGCTCCATCGGTTGGACCGCGACCGTCGCGGCCTTCATGGCGACGAAGCCCGCGGGCCGGACGGCCGGGCACCCGGAGCGAAAGCGTAGGGCTCGATGGCTAAGGCCGGCTATTTTGCTTCGCGATGGAAAGCGGCCTCTGGGCCGCGCCGGAAAATAGTTGGCCGCCGCCATTGCCCGGTTGGCCGGCTTGTGGGCCGATCGCCCTCTCGAAGGCCGAGGCGCGGTCCCCCTCCGATGGATGATGCATCCGCCGAGCACGACGGCGAACCTCACGCCCGTTCTCCTGCCGGCTATGCCGCCAACGCCATGAAGCGCGCGATGTCCTGCGGCGCGACCTGCAACCGGGCTTCCACGCTCAATGCGTCCAGGCCGAGGCTGCGCAGATCCTCGTTGAAGTCGCCCAGCTGCGGCGAGATGACAATCGGCTCGATCCCGGCCGCGTCGGCCCGTTCAATGAGGGTGTCGCGCGCAGCGTCACCGGCCGGATCGTTGTCGCGGACGATGTAGAGCCGCCGCAGTGTGTCGGGGAACAGGATGGCAGCGAGATGGGCCGCGGAGAGCGCCGCCAGCATAGGCATGTCGGGAAGGACCTGACGAAGCGACAGGACGGTCTCGATGCCTTCGCCCGCCGCTATCACATCGCTGCCTATGCCGAAGCGGACCGCGTTGCCGAGAAGATCGCCCATGGCTCGCCTCGGCGTGTCGATTGGCGCCTTGTCGCGGCGGCGCGGATCGAGCCAGGTGCGATGCGCCCCGGTGATCTTGCCGTCGAGGTCGGTGACGGCCGCGATCATCGCCGGCCAGGTCTCGGTCGGCGAATGCTCTTCGGGGCGATAATAGCAGCGCGGGTGGAAATGCAGGCTTCCGGTTCCGCGCAAATCCGTAATGCCGCGTTCCCGTAAATATGTTTGTACGAGCGTGCCGTGGATCGGCTGCGACATGCGGACCAGTCGGCGGGCCGCTTCGGGGGAGCCATGCGGCGCTGGGTTCTGCCGCTCGTGCTGACGGGCCTCCGGTGCCGGCGGCATCGAGAGAAAGGTCCGCGCCTCGTCGGCGACATCCTTGAAGTCGATGAGGCCGCAGCTTTCTCGGATGACGTCGAGGAGATCGCCATGCTCGCCGGTGGCCGCGTCGGTCCATTTGCCGGCGGGACCTTTCGGCGTGTCCTTGAGCCGGACATACATCGAGCGGCCGGGTGTGTTGCGCGCATCGCCCACGAGCCAGTAGTTGCCCTCGCGGCGACCGCTGGAAAGATAATGCCGGCACACCGCCTCGGCCTGCCGGCCGAGACGGTGCGCGAGATCGGAAGCGTCCTGACGTGCCATCACGCGGCCTCCCGCTCGGAGATGCGAGCCACGGGATATGTATCGAGCACCTTGGCGAGGACGCCCGGTCCGGCGGAGTCGGCCGGCACGAAAAAGCGGAGCTTCCACGAGATGATCTCGCTGAACAGGCCGTAGGTGCGCAGCCGGTCCCGCATCGCCTCGGTGAAGCCGGTCAGCTCCAGGCGCTGGGCATTCATGACGCGGGCGCGCCGAAGCTGAAGGCCGTCAGCGAGATCGAGGATCGTCGTGCCGTCCATCAGAGCGGTGAAGGCCTGCTCAGGGGTCAGCGATGTTGCGCCCGTGGTGACGGCGTTTGCCGCCCAGGCGGGCGAGACGCGGCGGCCGATGATGCGCTCGCCGCCATCGGTCTGGAGCCGGTAGACCCGCGTCGACTCGTTTGGCAGCCGCTTCCAGATCGGCAACAACAGGCCGGCGACAATGTGGATCGTGCTGTCGGAAAACTCCGGCACGTCATTCAACTCAGCCCACCACGCGGCGGCGAAGGCGGCGCGATCGGCTTCCTCCCAATGGCTCTCACCCATCATGCGCAGCGGCGCATAGTGCTGCTCCATCGGCCGGACCAGGCAGACGCGGCGCTCGATCTCGCCATCGTCGAGCATCATCGATGGTGCGGAAATCTGCACGGCGGCGCGGCCGGAGCGACCATTGACCAGGAGCCGTGCGCGCGGATCGGAGAGATGATCGAGCGCGTCGGCGAGGCTCGTCGGTCGATTGCGCTCCCGGCGGGTGATGGTGAGAAGCCGCGTTTCCGCGCCGGTGCCCGGGTGCGTATGGATCACCTCGCTGCCGGTGACGATGAAGCTCTCGGCCTGCAGCGTTTCGAGTCCGACGTCATAGACTCCACTGCGAACCGCCCCGTCGACCTTTGCCGTCAGGAGCTGCTCAAACGCCGTAAAAAGCACGCCCTGCAGGTCGATGGTCAGCGCGAGCAGACGGTTGAGGAAGGTCGTGATCGGCGGCAGCTCGTCCTTGATGCCGTTGTCATCCGTGAGTTTGAGTCCGGTGGCGGACTCAAAGCGGTCGAGCGAGCAGTTCTCGACCTTGCCACGCACGAGCAGCAGATAGAGCTGGCGCAGCGCATCGCGCGCATAGGGGCTTTCGAGATTGTCCTCTGGCCGGAAGAGACCCTGTCCGCCGGTCTGGCGCTGCCCACGCGTGATGGCGCCGAGTGTATCGAGCCTACGCGCGATCGTGGAGAGGAAGCGCTTCTCAGCCTTCACGTCAGTGGCGATCGGGCGGAAGAGCGGCGGTTGAGCTTGATTGGTCCTGTTGGTCCGACCGAGACCCTGGATCGCCGCATCGGCCTTCCAGCCCGGCTCCAGCAGATAGTGGATACGCAGGCGCTGGTTCTTCGCGCCAAGATCGGCGTGATAGCTGCGCCCCGTACCGCCCGCATCTGAGAAGACCAGGATGCGCTTCTGGTCGTCCATGAAGGCGGCGGCCTCGGCGAGATTGGCCGAGCCCGCCCGATTTTCGACGGCAAGGCGATCGCCCTTGCGCACAACGCGCCGTGAACGGCCGGTGACCTCGGCGACGACATCGGAGCCAAAGCGCTGGACGATCTGGTCGAGGGCGCCTGGAACGGGTTCTAGCGATGCGAGCCGTTCGATCAGCTCGTCACGGCGGGCGACGGCCTCCCTGCTCTCGATGGGGTGACCGTCCCGGAAGACTGGCCGCGACGACAGATTGCCCTCGCTGTCGGAGAACGGCTCGTAGAGCTGCACCGGGAAGGAATAGGCGAGATAGTCGAGGACATATTCCCGCGGCGTGATGTCGACACGCACGTCGTTCCATTCCTCGGTCGGGATCTCGGCCAGTCGGCGCTCCATCAGTGCCTCGCCGGTTGAGACGATCTGAATGACGGCGCTATGCCCGTCGGCCAGGTCCTGCTCGATCGAGCGGATCAGCGTCGGGGTCTTCATGCTGGTCAGCAGATGACCGAAGAACCGCTGCTTAGCGCTTTCGAATGCAGAACGCGCGGCCGATTTCGCCTGACGGTTCAGGGTGCCGCTATCGCCGGTGATGTTGGCGGCCTGCATCGCGGCGTCGAGATGGTTATGGATGATGGCGAAGGCGCCGGCGTACGCATCGTAGATGCGGGTTTGCGCGGGCGTAAGCTGGTGCTCGACCAGTTCGTATTCAACACCGTCATAGGAGAGCGACCGGGCCGTGTAGAGGCCGAGGGCGCGCAGGTCGCGGGCAAGCACCTCCATGGCCGCGACACCGCCATTGTCGACGGCCTCCACGAACTCGGCGCGGTTGGCGAAGGGAAAATCGTCACCGCCCCACAGGCCGAGCCGCTGGGCATAGGCGAGATTGTGGACGGTTGTCGCGCCCGTGGCAGAGACGTAGACAACGCGCGCATTTGGCAGCGCGTGCTGGAGCCGGAGCCCGGCACGGCCCTGCTGTGAGGGCGCAACATCGCCCCGTTCTCCCTTGCCGCCGCCGGCGTTCTGCATTGCGTGCGACTCGTCGAAAATAATGACTCCATCGAAGTCGGAGCCCAACCATTCGACGATCTGTTTGACCCGCGAAAGCTTCTCGCCACGGTCGTCGGACCGTAGCGTGGAATAGGTGGTGAAAAGGACGCCTTCGTTGAGACGGATCCGCGTGCCCTGAGGGAAACGCGATAGCGGCGTGACCAGCAAACGCTCCATACCGAGCGCCGACCAGTCGCGTTGCGCGTCTTCCAGCAGCTTGTCGGACTTCGAGATCCATACTGCCTTGCGGCGACCCTGCAGCCAGTTGTCGAGGATGATGCCAGCGGATTGACGGCCCTTGCCGGCGCCGGTCCCGTCGCCGAGCATAAAGCCCCGCCGGAAGCGGACGGCGTTTGGCGCGTCGTCCGGCGCGGCGGTGACGAGATCGCCGGTCTCGTCCACGGTCCAGGCGCCTGCGAGGTGTTCGCCATGAGCTTCGCCGGCGTAGATCACCGTCTCGAGCTGGGCGTCGGACAGAACGCCCTCGGTGACGACCGCGGCTGGAAGCGTCGGGCGATAGCTCGGCTTCGGCGGCGCGACCGACGCCATGGCGGCCGACTGTACCAATTTCGTGGGATGAGGCTGCGCCTCCGGGATGCGGACCGACTGGAGCGCATAGGCCTCATAGATCGAGTCAGACAGTCGGCATTCTTCTGGAGGCATCCGCTCGACGGTCTCATAGTCAAGCGGCATGCCTTTGATCTCAGCCGTCGGCCGGGCGGGGGTGGATGCTGCGGCCTTGGCGAGATAGCCGCGAACGGTGCGCGGCGCCGTGTCCGGGGAAATCTTGGGCAGCGCGACCGCCATGCGCGGGGGCAAGTCGCGTTCGATCCAAGCGAGGAGCGTCGCCACGTCGGGCGCGATGCCGGGGGATGCCGGGAAGCGTGCAAAATCCTCGGCCGGCGCCTTGTCGATGACGGTCAGGCGGGTTTCGATGGTCGTGCCGTGCTTGGCATAGACAGAGCCCGCGATCGCCGCACTGAACACGACGCGGCCGCGCTCCTGCAGCCGGGCGAAGCGGTCCCGCCAGGCCGGCAGCTCGGGCGAGAAATTTGCGCCGGTGATCGCGACCAACCGGCCGCCCGGCGCGAGCCGCGCCAGAGCGGAAGCGATATGGCGATAGGCGGCGTCGGCGACGCGTCCTGAGACGGCCGCCATGACCGAGAACGGCGGGTTCATGATGATGACACTGGGAATGGCGGCGCGGTCGAGATGATCATCGATCTGCGCGGCGTCGAAACGCGTGACCGAATGAGCTGGAAAGAGAGCGGCAAGAAGATCGGCGCGGGTCTCGGCCAGCTCATTGAGGATGAGATCGGAGCCTTCGATCTCGGCAAGGATCGCAAGCAGGCCCGTGCCGGCCGAGGGCTCCAGTACCCGGTCAGCGGACGTGAGCGCTGCGGCGGTCAAGGCCGCGAGACCAAGCGGCGTCGGCGTCGAGAACTGCTGACGGGCCTGAGCCTCCTCGGACCGGCGCGTGTGCGTCGGCAGCAGCCCGGCGATCTTGCTCAGCGCTGCGAGCCGTGCTTCCGGAGACGCGGCTTTGCGGAAAAGCGGCTTTCCGTATTTGCGCATGAAGAGGATGGTTGCCGCTTCGCAGGCGTCATAGGCCGTCTTCCAGTCCCAGGCGCCGCTAGCGTCGGACGCGCCGAAGGCCTGTTCCATGGCCGAGCGCAGTATCGCGGCATCGATCGCGCGGCCCTGTTCGAGATGAGGAAGGAGATGGCCGGCGGCGGCGAGAATGGCGGCGGCCGGCGGCGCGTTGGGCGCGAGCGGAAGCGAGGCCGCCGGGGCGGCTCCGGAGACGGGAGCGTAAAGCATGGAGGGAACCTCGAGAGAGCAAGAACGGACGAGCCGGCCCGGCGCTCTCTCTCGACCGGACGGGCTCAACCCCGTCCCGGCCGACCTCTCACTCTGACGCGGTCAGCGACCATCGCTCCGGCTTGCGGGAAGCACGTCTTCGGCAGTTGCGCGTGCCGGCGGGCGATGCGCCGTTCCCGGCGAAGGATCGCACTATTGTCGCGAATCCGTCCGAGCGCCCGCCTCAGGGCGAGGCATCGGGTGGACGGTAGAGCTCGAAGGGGTTGCCGTCGGCCAGATGGCCGAAGGGCGTAAAAACGTAGTCGCCGTCGTCACGTCCAACGGCGCAGATGACGTAGCGAACCTCGCCCGTTGCGATCTCGGTGCATTCAATTAGCGCCAGGTCGCCGCTGGTCGCGGCGTGCAGCAGCGTCTCGAAATTGGCACGGGCATGATCGGGAATGCTCATCGCGCGGCTCCCTGAGGAAGTCGATCGGCGAGCCAGCGTCCGGTGCTGATCCATTCGAGCGTCCGGCCGGTCGAAAGATCGAGCAGATGGGCGCCGCCAGAGAAGCCGTCGATTACGGGGTCCGAGGCAATATTCGCCCACTGGAAGCCCCAATGTCCGGTCAGGCCGAAGGCCGCGGCGCAGCGGGTAACGAAGGTGATCACCAGTTGCTGGTCAGCGCTGCCAGGATCGCGCAGCCACAGGCGAGCCGATCCGAATTCGGGCGAAAGGGTGAGCAGGAACGGCTCGGCCGGGGGATCCTCGCGGGAGTTTTCGGCCATCAGCGTGGTGTAGATGTCGAAGGCGCGCGTCGCGTTGGCGGCAGTGCCGACGTCGAGCAGGCAGGAAAAGCGGGTGAGAAAATCGGTCATGGCGGACTCCTGAAACGAAAAAAGCCCGGCGCTGGGCCGGGCTTGGGAGGGATCGAAAGACTGTCCGGCTAGTAGCCGAACCGCCAGGACGGCCAGTCTTGACCGTCGTCGGCGGCCTGCACTGCCTCGCCGAGATAGGCGGGATCGCCTTCGACGATGGTGGGATCGCGGACTGGCGTCTCATCGATGACGGTGACGCAGGCAACTAGCCCGTCCTCGACCTCGACATGCACGGGAACGAGATACTGGAAAACGACGCGCCGGGGCGCCGGGCTGGATTGCGACATGGCGTAGCTCCTCGATTGGGGGAATAGACGGAGCGGCCAAAGCCGCCCCGCCAGAGCGATCATTCGGCCGCGACGAGGTGGCGTTCATCGTCTTCGCCAGCGGCCTCCTCGTCATCGCTCGCGAGAAAGTCGGGCAACGCCGCCCCATCATCCTCGCCTCCGGTCTGGGTTTCCGCCGTCGACACCTCACCCTCGGCGACCACGCGCAGCGGCTCCGGCAGCCAGCCGGTGTCCGCCAGCAGGCGCTCGGCCTCCTTCGCCATGTCGCCCTTCTTCAGATGGTCGATGAGTTGTGCGGCTTGCTCGCCGGCGCCCTCGCGGACCGCCTGCAAGATGCGGGGCTTGGTCACCCGGTTGAGGTAGTTGCCGAAGGTCGGTCGCCAGCCGGCCTCGACCAGATCGAGGCCTGTCGCCTTCGTCAGTCGGTCGGCCTGCGAAAGCCTCATGTCGAGGGTATGCTGGGATACACCGCTGCCACTATGCGGGTTCGGCCGCTCATAGAGCGCGTTCACGCCATAGCTGACGCAATGCGCGAGGAGAGCCATGCGGCTGGGCTCATCCAGGTCGGCGAGCCAGTCCCACAAGGCTGCATCGTCCTTCGGGATATCGCCAGCCCAGGCGGCGTGGCGGTCCTGCACCGCACGGGCGGACGGGCTGTCCTTCAGCGCATCGTCCTGGGCCGGGAAGAAGACGTGCTTCACCCCGGCTTCCATGGTGCCCGTATACATGCGGGTCATGAAGGTGTCCGAGACGAGCTTGTGGAGGAGCGCCGTCATAGCTACGTGCGGGTTCTCCGCGACGGCGTTGCGCAGCGCGAGCGTGCGATAGGCCGTCAGCTCGATCACCAGGCGCTCCGGCAGCGGCTTGATGACGCCGTCATCCTCGTCGTCCTCGGGCTCGGCAGGCTGGCCGCCGATGGTGATGACCGCCCTCTGCACCGACGGCTCGGCCAAATCGCCGTCGGCGTCCACGCCGTTCTCGACCTCTGGATCGATCGGTGCTTCATCCTCCGCCCGCACGTAGCCACGGTCGATGGCGAGGGTGCCGTCATGGGCGACGCTGATGAAGACGCCCGCGCGCGGGATGTCGTCCGCCTCGTAGCGCATCGGCCGGGTCTCGAAGGCTGCGAGCGCCGTCTCGATCTCGCTGAGGCGCTGGTCTACCTCGTCCGGCAGTTCGTCGGCGCCTTCATACTCGGCTTCGAGCTTCTGATACTCGGCATTGAGCGCCTCGATGGTCGCCTGTTCCTCGGCCGAAAGGTCGAGCGGCTCGCCCTGCAATTCCCGCAGGCCGCGCGTCGTGTCGTAGGGAAAGCTGACCGCGACCTCGATCCACTTCCAGCCTTCGGCGGCGATCGACTCGGCGGTGGCCTTGAGCTTTTCGGCGACCAGGCGGTCGAGCAGGCTCGCGTCCTGCAGCCAGCCGCCATCATCGGACTGGAAGAGATCGCGCATGACGATGCCTCCCGCCTGTTCATAGGTCTCGATTCCCACGAAAACCGCGCGCTTGTCCGCGGCGCGAACGGTTGTCTCGGTCAGCATGCGCCTGATCTGGTAAGGCTCCTTCGACCAGGCGTCCTTGATCGCGTCCCAGACCTGCTGCTGACGGGCGTGGTCGCCCGACACGGTGAAGGCCATGAGCTGCTCCAGCGTCATGCCGTCTTCGGCATAAACCTCGAGCAGCGCTGGCGACGCCGAAGCAAGCCGCAGCCGCTGTTTGACGACTTGGGCCTGCACGAAGAAGGCCGCGGCGATCTCCTCCTCGGTCATGCCCTTGTCGCGCATGTCCTGAAAGGCGCGAAACTGGTCGAGGGGATGGAGCGGCGCGCGCTCGATATTCTCGGCGAGCGAGACTTCTTCCGCGAGGATCGCGCTGTCGCGCTCGCGCACCACGCACGGCACCGGCGACACCTTGGCGAGGCGCTTCTGCTTCACCAGCAGCTCCAGCGCACGGAACCGGCGTCCGCCGGCTGGGACCTCGAACATGCCGGTCTCGTTGCCTTCGGCATCGACGACCGGGAAAACGCTGATGCTCTGGATCAGGCCGCGCCGGGCGATCGAGGCCGCCAGGTCCTCGATCGAGACACCAGCCTTGATGCGCCGGACGTTCGACTGACTCAGGACCAGCTTGTTGAAGGGGATGTCGCGCGAGGGCGACAGGACGATCTTTTGAGCTGCAACAGCCATCGGGATGTACTCCGCGACGGGCGGCCAAGAGACTCTCTCTCGACCTCCAACCCGTCACGAAAAACCCGTCCTCCCTCTCACTCTCCTCCTGGGCGCGCCCGGCGAGACCCCGGAAGGGCATCGGCGCGACCAAGGAATCTGGCAAGCGCCTCATCCTCAGGCGCATCCCGGTCGAACAGGATGTATTCCGCGCCGAGGCGCCGCGCGTATTCGGCAATCCCCACCAGATCGGCGGGGAGATTATCGCGGTCGCCTTCTCCGACCCAGATGAACCAGCCGTAGGGTGTCGCCGCGACAAGCTCGTCGCCCTGATCGACGTGAACATTCAGATAGGTGCTCGACGCTTCCGAGAGGTGAGCGGTCGAGCAATCGAAGAAGACCCGGAGCGGGTACGTGATCATGCTCATGCCGCCCTCCTTTCAAGTGCATCGGCGGCAACGTCGCGGGCAGCGGCCTCCGGCGCATGCGCCAGCAGCCAGTCGGCCGCCTTGCTCGCCTGACTTGCGGCCCGAACGATGGCGCGGTTGTCCTCGCGCAGGACCTGCAGCCACGAGCCGATATAGTCGGCGTGGCGGACGGTGGGCACGATGCCGAGTGAAGCGCAGCAGAAGGCTGCGTTCATTTCGGCGACCAATTCCTCGAACGCGTATTTCTTGGTGCCGAAGCCGCCGGTCAGGTCGCGGCCCACTCGGCTCGAGTGACCCGTCGCGTGTCCGAGTTCATGCAGGGCCGTGCGGTGCCAGTTGATCGGCTCGAAATAGGCTTGTGGCGGAGGGACCTGCACATAGTCGAGCGCAGGCACGTAGAACGCCCGATCACCGGCGATGCGAAAGTCTATGCCTGAGGCGCGGATCAGCGATTCGACCTGTGGTTCGATCATCCCCTGCGGCGGCGGCGGCGCATTGACCGTGACGTCCTCCGGCAGGCCCTCGCACTGGGCTGCGTTGAAGACGGTGAAGCGCTTCAGGAACGGGATCGCCTGCGCGTCCTCACCGCTCTCGCGGGCGCGGCGTTTCTCGTCTTCTGGCGTGAAGCGGTCCGCATAGACGACGGTCGTACCGCGCGCGCCCTTGCGGACATTGCCGCCGAGCGAGAGTGCTTGACGGAAGGTGAGCCAGCTCTGGCCCGGAAAGCCGTGTTCGACCACGGCGCCCCAGAGGATCAGGATGTTGATGCCCGAATAGTGCCGGCCCGTGGAAGCGTTTTTCGGCATGGCAAGCGGGGCCTTTGCGGCCGTCGTTCCCCACGGTTGGACCCAAGGCACGCGACCGGCCTCCAGCTCGGCGACGATCTTATCGGTAATCTCGTCGTAAAGGTTCGCCCGGTCCTGGCCTGGGCGTGGCGAAGCAGTTCGTCTGGACATCGCGGATCTCCGCGACGGGCGCCGGAAGCTTCTCTCCCAGCCCTAAACCCGTCACGGCAATCCGGTCCGCACTCTCACTCTCGGGGGGCGTTGCGGGGCAGGCTGTGCAAAAACCGATGGCGAGCGGCGCCGGCCGCGTCGCCGTCGCTTACG
>NZ_LSJI01000044.1 GCF_001557235.1 Phenylobacterium sp. CCH9-H3
ACCGGGCCAAGGACATGCTGATCCGCGGCGGCGAGAACATCTACTGCGTCGAGGTGGAGAACGTTCTCTACGACCACCCGGACGTGATGGACGCCGCCCTGGTGGGCATCCCGCACAAGACCCTGGGCGAGGAGCCGGCCGCGGTGGTCCACCTGAAGCCCGGCGGCGCGGCCACCGAGGCCGAGCTGCGCCAGTTCGTCCGCGGGCGGCTGGCGGCGTTCAAGGTCCCGGTGAAGATCGCCTTCTGGCCCGAGACCCTGCCCCGCAACGCCAACGGCAAGATCCTGAAGACCGAGCTGAAGAAGGTGTTCGCGAAGGAAGAGGCCTGATCTCCTCACCCCTCGAAAAACCTTCGTCATCCCCGGCTTGTCCGGGGATGAGGGTCAGAGGGAGTCGGGAGGAAGGTCTCCCAGCGCCACCTCCAGGAACCGCGCCAGCGTCGGCGTCGTATCGGTCGTGCGCCAGGCGACGCCGGTCTCCAGGGCCGGGGGCTCGCCCGCGAGGTCCAGGTAGCGGACACCCGTGCGGGCGAGGTTGCGCAGCGAGATGGGCGCGAGCGCCACGCCCAGGCCGGCCGACACCAGGCTGATGATCGTCTGCATCTGGATCGCCTCCTGCACGACGCGGGCGGTCCCGCCATGGGCGGCGTAGTAGCCGGTAACCAGGTCGTGGAAGGCCGGCGCCACCCGGCGTGGAAAGATGATCAACGGCGCCGCGATCAACTGCTGCGGGGCCAGCCGGCCGTCCTCGGCGACGATCCGGCCCTCGGCGATCCAACTCTCGGGCGCGGCGACCACCAACGGCTCCAGGGTCAGTCGCCGATAGCTGAGGCCGGGCGGCAGGGCCGCGCCGGTGGGCGGGATGACAATGCCGGCATGGCCGCGGCCCTCTCCGATGGCGGCGAACTGCACGTCGCTGGTGGCCTCGGTGAGCGCGATCTCCACCTCGGGGTAGAGGGTGGAATAGCGCCGGACGATGGCGGGCAGGACGCTGTAGTCGGCGGTGCTCACGAACGACACCTCAAGGCGCCCAACCTCGCCGTCGCGCAGGCGTCTCGCGATGTGGGGCAGCTCCGAAAAGCCTGCCAGCGCCGCCCGCGCCGGCTGCAGCCAGCGCTCGCCGAACGGCGTCAGCGCCACGCTGCGCTTGGTGCGCACGAAGAGGGCCGCGCCCAGCTCGCGCTCCAGCGCCTGGATCGACTGGCTGAGCGGCGGCTGGGTCATGCCCAGGCGTTCGGCGGCGCGCCCGAAGTGCAGCGTCTCGGCGACCGTCGTGAAGTGACGCAGCTGGCGGACATCCATACTCATATGTGGCACGACCTAGTCGCAGGCCAAAAATATATTTGGCCAGCAGACATCCGCGCTTTATCGCCCTTCGGACCTAACCGGAGGCCTGCCATGCCCGACCTGCGCTCCCGCACGTCAACCCACGGCCGCAACATGGCCGGCGCCCGCGGCCTCTGGCGCGCGACGGGGATGAAGGACTCCGACTTCGGCAAGCCGATCATCGCGGTGGTGAACTCGTTCACGCAGTTCGTGCCGGGCCACGTCCATCTGAAGGACCTGGGCCAGCTGGTGGCGCGCGAGATCGAGGCGGCCGGAGCGGTGGCCAAGGAATTCAACACCATCGCCGTCGACGACGGGATCGCCATGGGCCACGACGGGATGCTCTACAGCCTGCCGTCGCGAGAGCTGATCGCCGACAGCGTCGAGTACATGGTCAACGCGCATTGCGCCGACGCCATGGTCTGCATCTCCAACTGCGACAAGATCACGCCGGGCATGCTGATGGCGGCGCTCAGGGTGAACATCCCCGTGGTGTTCGTCTCGGGCGGGCCCATGGAAGCCGGCAAGGTCGTCAAGGCCGGCAAGACCACCAAGCTCGACCTGATCGACGCCATGATCGCCGCCGGCGACGACAAGGTCTCGGACGAGGACGTCCAGGCCATCGAGCGCGCGGCCTGCCCCACCTGCGGCTCATGCTCGGGCATGTTCACCGCCAACTCGATGAACTGCCTGACCGAGGCGCTTGGCCTGTCGCTGCCGGGCAACGGCTCGGTGCTGGCCACTCACGCTGATCGCGAGGCCCTGTTCCGCCGCGCAGGCCGCCTGTGCGTCGAGATCACCAAGCGCTACTACCAGGAGGGCGACGCCTCGGTGCTGCCGCGCGCGGTCGCCAGCTTCAAGGCGTTCGAGAACGCCATGAGCCTGGACATCGCCATGGGCGGCTCGACCAACACGGTGCTGCATCTGCTGGCCGCTGCACACGAAGCCAAGGTGGACTTCACCATGGCCGACATCGACCGGCTGTCGCGCCGGACGCCGTGCCTGAGCAAGGTGGCGCCGGCCAAGTCGGACGTGCACATGGAGGACGTCCACCGCGCCGGCGGCGTCATGGCGATCCTGGCCGAACTGGACCGCGGCGGCCTGATCCACCGCGACACGACCACGGTGCACACGCCGACCCTGGGCGAGGCGCTGGATACCTGGGACATCCGCCGGACGAACGACGACGCCGTGCGCGCCTTCTTCCGCGCCGCGCCGGGCGGGACGCCGACGCAGGTCGCGTTCAGCCAGTCCGAGCGCTGGGACAGCCTGGACGAGGACCGGACGGGCGGTGTCATCCGCGACATCGAACACGCCTTCTCCAAAGACGGCGGCCTGGCGGTGCTGAAGGGCAACCTGGCTCCGGACGGCTGCATCGTGAAGACCGCCGGCGTCGACGAGAGCATCCTGAAGTTCGCGGGGACGGCGCGCGTCTATGAGAGCCAGGACGCGGCGGTCAGCGGGATCCTGACGGGCCAGGTGAAGGCCGGTGACGTGGTGGTGATCCGCTACGAGGGGCCGCGCGGCGGCCCGGGGATGCAGGAGATGCTGTACCCGACCAGCTACCTGAAATCGAAGGGCCTCGGGAAAGCCTGCGCCCTGATCACCGACGGGCGCTTCTCGGGCGGCACCTCGGGCCTCTCCATCGGCCACGTCTCGCCCGAGGCGGCCGAGGGCGGGCTGATCGCCCTGGTCGAGGACGGCGACGGCATCGAGATCGACATCCCCTCGCGTTCCATCGTGCTGAAGGTGGCCGACAGCGTCCTGGCCGAGCGCCGCGCCGCCCAGCTGGCTCGCGGCGCCAAGGCCTGGACCCCGGCCATCGACCGGGTCCGCCGCGTCTCGACCGCGCTTCGGGCCTACGCCGCCTTCGCCACCAGCGCTTCGCGCGGCGCCGTGCGCGACCTGGACGCGGCGCCCCGCGTCGTCGTGGCGCGGGCGGCCGAAGAGGCTTGAGCGGCCGTCCGTGGGCGCCGCAGCCGCTGTCTCGTTCAACCACGAACCTCGCCCACGGACTTGCGGCCTGAACCGCCTCGCAAGGCGCCATCGCATTCGGGTGGTTCGTGTGGTTGATGGTCAATCTGAACGTCGCTGACGCGCCAAGGCCACTCGTGGGTCGGAGCGCGGCCCATCTCCCGCTGCGGGAACTGGCGTTCCGGAGGCGGGCGTCCTAGAGGTCTAGCATGAGCAAACGCCCCCTCATCGTCGGGATCGGCGGGACCATCCGCGAGGGGTCTTCCAGCGAGCGGGCGCTGCTTTGCGCCCTGAGGGCCGCCGAGGCGCGCGGGGCGGAGACGCGCCTGCTGGGCGGCGCCTTCCTGGGCGCCCTGCCGATCTTCGACCCCCGCCCGTCCGACATCACGGCCGTCCAGCTCGAGCTGGCGGAGGCGGTCCGCGCCGCCGATGGGGTGATCGTCGCCAGCCCCGGCTACCACGGCTCGATCTCGGGGGTGATCAAGAACGCCCTCGACACGCTGGAGCTCACCCGCAACGACCCGCAGCCCTACCTGTCGCAGAAGCCGGTGGGGACGATCATCACCGCCGACGGCTGGCAGGCCGCAGGCACGACCTTGATGGCGCTGCGGGCGATCATACATGCCCTTAGGGGCTGGCCGACGCCGTTCGGCGCGGCCCTCAACGCCGGCGCCGCGCTGTTCGACGAGGCCGGCGACTGCATGGACCAGAAGGACGCCTGGCAGCTCGCGACCGTCGCCGAACAGGTCGTGGAGTTCGCCCAGATGAAGGCCGCAATCCGATGAAACGCCCCTACCTCGTTCCGCCGTCCGGAGAGTCCGACAACGTGTCCGGCGCCATCAGCCCGATCGAGGACATCATCGAGGACGCCCGCAACGGGCGGCCTTACATCCTGGTCGACGCGGAGGACCGGGAGAACGAGGGCGACGTGATCATCCCGGCGCAGTTCGCGACGCCCGACCAGATCAACTTCATGGCCAAGCACGCCCGCGGCCTGATCTGCCTGTCGATCACCGCCGAGCGCGCGCGCCAGCTGCGCCTGCCGCCCATGGCCACGGACAACCAGTCCGGCCACGGCACCGCCTTCACCGTCTCCATCGAGGCGCGGGAGGGCGTGACGACGGGTATCTCGGCGCACGACCGGGCCCACACCATCGCCGTCGCCGTCGACCCCACCAAGAGCGTCGACGACGTGGTCTCGCCGGGCCACGTGTTCCCGCTGGTGGCCAAGGACGGCGGCGTCCTGGTCCGCGCCGGCCACACCGAGGCGGCGGTCGACATCAGCCGCATGGCCGGCCTGAACCCCGCCGGGGTCATCTGCGAGATCATGAAGGACGACGGGTCCATGGCCCGCCTTCCGGACCTGGTGGCGTTCGCCCAGCTGCACGGGCTGAAGATCGGCACGATCGCCGACCTGATCGCCTACCGCCGCCGCACCGAGCGCCAGGTGGAACGGGTGCTGGAGGCGCCGTTCGACAGCGCCTACGGCGGCCGCTTCCGCATGATCATCTACCGCAACTCGATCGACCAGACCGAGCACGTGGTCCTGACCAAGGGCCGGATCGAACCGGACAAGCCGACCCTCGTGCGCATGCACCGCGTGGACCTCGCCGCCGACATGCTGGGCGCCGTGGAGGCGCGCCGCGACTACGTGCCCAAGGCGCTGAACGCGCTGTCGGCCTGCGAAGGCGCCGCGGTGGCCGTGTTCATCCGCGACTCCAATCCGCACTGGCTCAGCGAACGGTACGGCCAGCCGCAGGCCGATCATGCGGGGAACATCATCCGCGACTACGGCATCGGGGCGCAGATCCTGCTGGATCTGGGCGTCCGCGACATGACGCTGCTGACCTCGTCCCAGACCGTCCTGCCCGCCTCGGCCGGCTACGGCCTCAAGATCGTCGGCCGCCAGCCCCTGAGCTAGCAACCGCCGCGCGGCCTTCCGCATTCGGGGGCCATGAGCGAGCTGCGCATCGGGTGTTCCGGCTGGACCTACAAGGACTGGCGCGGTCCCTTCTATCCGCCGGAGGTGAAGGACCGCGCGCGGCTGGAATATTACGCCACCCGCTTCGACACGGCCGAGATCAACGCCAGCTTCTACCGCCTCCCGTCCGAGGCGATGGTGCAGGGCTGGGCCGAACGGTCGCCGCCGGGCTTCCTGTTCGCCTGGAAGGTCAGCCGCTTCATCACCCACAACAAGAAGCTGAACGACTGCGCCGATCCGGTCGCGCTTGTCTTCGGCCGCATGGCGCCTCTGGGCGAAAAGCTCGGGCCCTCGCTGATCCAGCTTCCGCCGCAACTCCGCCGCGACGACGCGCGGCTCGCGGCCTTCCTCAAGCTGTTGCCCGCAGGCCGCCATGCCGTCGAGTTCCGGCACCCGTCCTGGTACGAACCGGCGGTGATGTCCCTGCTCGGCGACTTCGACGTCTCGCTCTGCCTGTCGGACCATCACCACGCGCCGGCGCCCTGGGAGCGGACGGCGAGTTGGGTCTATGTGCGCGGTCACGGCCCGGGCGGGCGGTACAGGAACCGTTACCCTGCGGCCGAGCTCGAGCAATGGTCGGCGAGGATCCGGGACTGGCGGCTCGAGGATCGGGACGTCTACGCCTATTTCGACAACGACATCGGGTGCGCCGCCCCCCAGGACGCCATGGCGCTCAAGCGCCTTACCAACGCCTAGCCGATCTGCGAAAACTGCCGCACGCTGCGGCGAAGCCACCCTGCGCTGCGCTGCGTACACTCTCTGCGCGCAAACGCCGCGAAGGGTCCGCATTGTGCGGATTCACCCATTCCCTTAAACAAATGAAGGGGATGGTCTGGATAGAGTGCGAGTATGCCCACGGACGCCTCCCCCCTCTCCGCCGAAGACCCGTCGCTGCAAAGCCGGCCGTTCGCCGCCGCCGATGGCGGAGCCTGCAGCTGTCCGCTCTGCACGGGGCTTGCGGTGGTGTCCGAGACCGACGTCGCGGATGGCCTGTCCTACCTGAACGCTGATGCCCGCGCGGGCGCCGTGGTGAACGGCAAGGAGAGCTACACCATCGATCGGGCGGGCCTGCAGCTTACCGGGTTCGATCCGGTGACCATGGCGGCCTACCCGGGCTGGGGCGGGGTCGCCGGCCGCGCGTTCACCGTGACCTACGCCTTCCGGGCCAGCGAGCCCACGACCATGCCGGGCGACACCGAGGGCTTCCAGCGCTTCAACGCCCAGCAGATCTACCAGGCCGAGCAGGCCATGCAGGCCTGGGCCGACGTGGCCAACATCCGGTTCGTGCGCGTGGGCATCGGAAACTCGGGAGAGGCGGCCTATTCCAACGACGCCGCGATCCTGTTCGGCAACTACAGCTCGGGTGAGAGCGGCTCTGCGGCGTTCGCCAACTATCCGGGCAGCACCAGCTCCAGCAGCGCCGCCGGCGACGTCTGGATCAACATCAACGCGGGCACCAACAGCCTGCCCAGCATGGGCAACTACGGCGCCCAGGTCCTGATCCACGAGATCGGCCATGCCATCGGCCTGGCCCACCCGGGGGACTACAACGCCGGCGACGACAGCGGGCCGATCACCTACGCCAATTCGGCCGAGTACTACGAGGACAGCCGTCAGTACACGGTGATGAGCTACTTCTCGGAGAGCAACACCGGCGCCAGCTACGGCGGCCGCTACGCCGCCGCGCCGCAGCTCGACGACATACGCGCCGCTCAGATCGAATACGGCGCGAACATGAGCACCCGGACGGGCGACACCGTCTATGGCTTCAATTCCAACGCCGGCCGCGACTGGTTCGTGGCGACCAACAGCTCCAGCCGGGTGATCTTCGCGGTCTGGGACGCGGGCGGCCGCGACACCTTCGACTTCTCCGGCTATTCGCAGAACCAGCTCATCGAGCTGCGCGAGGGCTTCTTCTCCAATGTCGGCGGCCTTGTGGGCAATGTGGCCGTGGCCCAGGGCGCGCAGATCGAGAACGCCATCGGCGGCTTCGGGAGCGACACCATCACCGGAAATGCGCTCGCCAACAGCCTGGTCGGCGGCGCCGGATTCGACAGCATCTTCGGCGGCGCCGGCGCGGACACCATCGATGGGGGCGCGGGGACCAGCTACCTGAGGGGCGAGGACGGGAACGATTCCATCGTCGGGGGGTCGGCCTTCGACGACATCCACGGCAACGTCGGCGACGACACCGGCCGGGGCGGCGCGGGCGACGACTACGTCGTGGGCGGCAAGGACAACGATCTGCTGTTCGGCGACGACGGCGCGGACCTCGTCTACGGCAACCTCGGCGCGGACACCTGCGAGGGTGGGGCCGGGAACGATATCGTGCGGGGCGGCCAGGAGAACGACTCCATTTCCGGCGGCGCGGGCGACGACTTCATGTCTGGCGACAAGGGCTCGGACACGATCTCGGGCGGCGCGGGGGCCGACGTCTTCCACATCTCGTCCGGCGCAGGCCTCGACCGGGTGCTGGACTTCAGCGCGGCGGAGGGCGACCGCGTGCACCTGGATCCTGGCGCGACGTACAGCGTGGCCCAGGTGGGGGCGGACACGGTCGTCACCCTGGCCTCGTCCAGCGACCAGATCATCCTGGTCGGCGTGCAGGCGAGCACGCTGACGCCGGGTTGGATCTTCGGGGCCTGATCTAGAATCTCGTTTTCAGGCCGGCGTAACCGGCCTATATGAAATCCCTCACCGCCCGGCCGAAAGGCCGGGCGCCTTCGTTTCTGGAATTCGCCCTCAAAGGCAAAAGCGATGACGCAAATTCTCATGCCCAAGGCGACCGCCGTGTGGCTGGTCGACAACACTTCGCTGACCTTCGATCAGATCGCCGACTTCTGCGAACTGCATCCGCTCGAAGTGAAGGGCATCGCCGACGGCGAGGTGGCCCGCGACATCCGCGGCGCCGACCCGATCGCCAACGGCCAGCTCAGCCGCGACGAGCTGGATGCGGCCGAGAAGAACGAAAAATACCGGATGAAGCCGCAGAAGAGCCGCCACGCCGAGCTCCTGAAGCCGGTGAAGAAGGCGCCGCGGTACACGCCGGTCTCGCGCCGCCAGGATCGCCCGGACGCCATCGCCTGGTTCATCCGCAACCACCCGGAAGTGCCCGACAGCCAGGTCGCCCGCCTGCTCGGCACGACCAAGGCCACCATCGACCAGGTGCGCAACCGCCAGCACTGGAACTCGGCCAACATCAAGCCGGTCGATCCCGTCACGCTGGGTCTGGCCACCCAACTCGAGCTGGACGCGGTGGTGAAGAAGGCGGCGGACAAGAAGGCCAAGGACGACGCCCGCCGCGGCATCGTCGAGCCGGAAGGCGCCACCCTGCGCCCGGCGTCCGACGTCGACCTGATCGACGACGAGCCGGAGGTCGAACGCGAGACCGATCTCGCCAACGTCTTCGCCAGCCGGCCGGAGCTGGACGAGGACGACGAGGACTAGGCTTGAAGCTGTCCCTCCCCTTCATGGGGAGGGTGGCTGAAGCGAAGCGACAGCCGGGTGGGGAAGTCACGACCAAGCTCAGCGTGTGGTCGCCTATCCCCCACCCTGACGGCTTCGCCGTCTGTCCCTCCCCACAAGGGGGAGGGAAGATTCAGTGCAGCTGGCCGCGGAGAGTTTCGATCTCTTCCTTCAGCCTGAGCTTCTGTCGCTTGAGTTCCTTGAGTCTGACATCGTCGGCGTAGGGCCTGCGCATCTCGTCCTGGATCGCTTGTTCCAGGGACTGGTGGCGGGATCCGAGTTCACGGATCCGGGCATCTAGCGCCATGGCGAAGAGCCTCCTCTCAGTTCGACGGCCCTAGAGTGAACACCCGCTTCCCGCGGCTGTCAGATCACATATGTTTGCAGTCGCGCGGACGAACCGCGAACGTGCGACGGTTGTTGAGGGACCCCCGCAGATGAAGGGCGACAAGCCGCGGCTGATCGTGGGGATTTCCGGCGCGTCGGGCGTCGCCTACGGCCTGCGGGCGCTGGACGCCTGCCGCGACCTGGGCATCGAAACGCATCTGGTGATGAGCCGCTCGTCGGCGCTGACCCTGGCCCAGGAGACCGAGCTGTCGCCGGCCGACGTGCAGGCCCGCGCCGATGTGGTCCACAAGGCCGGGGACGTCGGGGCCGCCATCGCCTCCGGCTCGTTCCAGACCCTGGGGATGATCGTGGCCCCATGCTCGGTCCGCACCATGAGCGAGGTGGCGACCGGCGTGACCTCGTCCCTGTTGAGCCGGGCCGCGGACGTGACGCTGAAGGAGCGGCGGCCCCTGGTGCTGATGGTGCGCGAGACGCCGCTGCACCTGGGCCATCTGCGCACCATGGTGCGGCTGGCGGAGATGGGGGCGGTGATCGCGCCGCCGCTGCCGGCCTTCTACGCCAGGCCCAAGAGTCTGGAAGAGATGGTCGACCAGTCGGTGGGCCGGGCGCTGGACCTGTTCGGCCTGGACTGGAAACCGGTGAAACGCTGGGGCGAGGACATCGCCACCATCCGCGGCAGGGACGATTGAGCATGGCCATCTGGGCCTGGGCGCTGGAGGCCTATGCGCGGCCGGGCGTGCCAGAGGCGTGCCTGCGGCTGCAGGACGAATACGGCCAGAACACCTCCCTGCTGCTGTGGGCCGTTCGCGCCGAGGCCAAGGATCCCGAACTGCTGGCGCGGGCGGCGGCGTGCGCCCGCGCGTGGGACCGCGCGGCGTTGGTTCCGCTGCGCGAGGTGCGCCGCGGGCTGAAGGCGCCGTTGCCGCCCGTGGGCGACGAGGCGCGCCTGGCGTTCCGGGAGGAGGTCAAGGCGCTGGAACTGGCGGCCGAGCGCCTGCTGCTGGAGACCCTGGACGGTCTGTCGCACGGCGGCGGGGGCGCCCATGCGCTCGAAGCTCTGGAAGCGGCGTCCAAGGCGTGGGACAAGCCCGCGCCCGCAGGCGCCCTGGCTGAACTGGCCGCCGCCCTGGGGTAGAGTGTCGGGGCCGATGATCGATTATTCCAACTTCACCGACGAGGCCCTGGAGGCCCGGCTCGCCGAGGTGCGTCAGGACCACGCCGACCTGGACGCCGCCATCCAGGCGCTCAGCAACACCACCGTGCCCGACCTGATCGTCATCGGCCGGCTGAAGCGCAAGAAGCTGGCGCTGAAGGACGAGATCGCCAGGATCGAGGACTTCCTCAACCCCGACATCATCGCCTGACGTCAGCCGGCCTTGCGCTGGCGCTTGGCGTCGAACATGGCCGCGTCCGCCTGGGCGATGAGCGATTCCGGGTCGATCTCCGGCCCGATCTCGCGGACGCCATAGCTCACCCGCAGCCGGGCCTCAGCGGCGCCGGGCAGGCGAAGATCCTGTTCGATGGCATGGGCGAGGGCGCCGGCGCGCGCCTCCGCGGCGGCCTGGTCCGCGGGCATCAGCACCACCGCGAACTCGTCGCCCCCCATCCGGCCCACCACGTCGCTCTCGCGCACATTGGCCACCAACCGCTCGGCCACCGCATGCAGGGCCGCGTCGCCGGCCGAATGACCCAGACGATCATTCAGCGCCTTGAACCCGTCGAGATCGAAATAGACCAGGCTCAGCGGAAAACCATGGCGCTGGGCGAACGTCCGGGCGCGGCCCAGCTCGCGCAGGAAGGCGCGGCGGTTCAGGAGCGGGGTCAGGGGGTCGCGGTCGGCCAGCCCCTCGGCCTCCTCGAGCCGCGCCTTCAGCCGGTCGACCTCGGCCTTCAACTCGTCGAGCTCGCCCAGCAGGCTCTGGATCGCAGCCTGGACCGCCGGTGTCATCTCGGCGCGCGTGACGCCCATGAAGGTGGCGCGATCGGTTCGTTGGGGCGCGGCCGGTCCGCCGGCCGGTGCGGGCGCGCCGCCGCCGCGGCGCGTGGCCGCCATGGGTTCGCTGCGAGCGCCGCCGACCTTCATCGTCATCCCCGAATGGTTAACGCCATTCGACGTCACCGCGGTTAAGGGATTCTAACCGTCGCGAGTTGTGCAGGCAAAGGCGGCGCCTATACTCCGCCGCCTTTCGGGGACGCCTTGGGATTCCACGCATTATGAGCGCGCCTGTCGCCATCATCATGGGCAGCCGGTCGGACTGGCCCGTGCTGCGCCACGCCGCCGAGATGCTGGAGGGGCTGGGCGTCGCCTACGAGGCCCGGGTGGTCTCGGCTCACCGCACGCCCCAGCGGATGTACGACTTCGCCCGCGGGGCCAAGGCCGAAGGCTTCAAGGTGATCATCGCCGGCGCCGGCGGCGCGGCGCACCTGCCCGGAATGACCGCCTCTTTGACCGACCTGCCCGTGTTGGGCGTTCCTGTGGAGTCGAAGGCGCTGAAGGGCATGGACAGCCTGCTGTCCATCGTCCAGATGCCCGGCGGCATTCCCGTGGGGACGCTGGCCATCGGTGAGGCGGGCGCCAAGAACGCCGGCCTGCTGGCGGCCAGGATCCTGGCCCTGTCGGACGCCGACCTGGCGAACCGCGTCAGCGCCTTCGCCGAACAACAGACCGCGAGCGTTTCCGAGGCGGTCGAGTAGAGCAGAGACAGATGGCCACGCTTCCGCTTCCCCCCGGCTCCACCCTCGGCATCCTGGGGGGCGGGCAGCTCGGCCGCATGCTGGCGCTGGCCGCGGCGCGCCTGGGCTTCGACGTGGCCGTGCTGGAGCGCGACGCCGACAGCCCCGCCGGCCGGGTGGCGGCCCATACGATCGTCGGCGCCTACGACGATCCGGCGGCGCTCGAGCAACTGGCGGCGCTGGCCCAGGTGGTGACGTTCGAGTTCGAGAACGTGCCCGCCGACTCGGTGCTCAAGCTCCAGTCCCTGGGCGTGGAGGTGGCGCCCGGGCCCGAAGCCCTGGCCGTGGCCCAGGACCGCATCGCCGAGAAGCAGTTCCTCAACGCCAGCGGCGCGCCGACCGTGGCGTTCTCGTCCGCCGACACGGCGGAGGAGGCCGTGGCCGCCACCGCCGCCATGGGCGCGCCGGTGCTGATGAAGACCCGCCGCGAAGGCTACGACGGCAAGGGGCAGCGTTGGGTCGAGCACGCCGCGGACGCCGCCGCCGCCTTCACCGAACTGGGCGGGGTTCCAGTCATCCTGGAGGCGCCGGCCGACTTCGTCCGCGAGCTGTCGATCATCGCCGCGCGGGGGCGCGACGGCGCGACGGCGGTCTATCCCCTGGCCGAGAACCATCACGAGGGCGGCATCCTGCGCCGCAGCCTGGCGCCCGCCCAGGTGAGCGAAGACCTGGCCTTCCAGGCCGAGAAGATCGCCGCCCGCATCCTCAAGGGCCTGAACTACGTCGGCGTGGTGGGGATCGAGCTGTTCGAGCTGAAGGACGGCACGCTGCTGGTCAACGAGATCGCGCCGCGGGTGCACAACACCGGACACTGGACCCAGGACGGCTGCGCGGCGGACCAGTTCGAGCAGCACATCCGCGCCGTGGCCGGCTGGCCCCTGGCGCCCACCGTCCCGCATGCCCGCGTCGAGATGCTGAACCTGCTGGGCGACGAGGCCGACGCGTGGAGCAAGCTGGCCCACGAGCCGGACACCCGCATCCACCTCTACGGCAAGCGCGATCCGAAGCCCGGCCGCAAGATGGGCCACGTGAACAAGCTCAAGGCGCTGTGAGCCGTCCCTCCCTTGAAGGGGAGGGATGAGATGTAAGGTTGACCTTACACGTGCTCCATGTCAGGTTGACCTGACATTCAAGGAGCGCGCCGTCATGGCCATGGACATCGCCCACCGCCGCTACGTGACCCGGACCATCGCCTTCATGGTCCCGTACGTGGCCATCAACGTCGCGGCGATAGGCGGCGCATTCGACGATCGCAGCGCGCCGGGGTCCTGGCTGTTGGGTCTCGCCGTGGCGGCTCCGGTGGTGGGCCAGCTCTGGGCGACGCTGGCTCTGATGCACGACGCGGACGAGTTCGTCCGGGCCTTGACCGCCAAGCGGTTCATCCTGGCCTCGGGCGCGGCAATGGCGATCTTCACCGCCTGGGGGTTCGTGGAAGAGTACGCCCGCGCGCCGCACGTGCCGGGCTATGCGATCTACATGCTCTTCTGGCTCTGCTACGGCCTGATCTCGCCCTTCGTGCGGACCACCCGGTGAGGAACCGGCTGAAGGAGCTGCGGGCCGCCCGGGGCTGGACCCAGGCCGACCTCGGCGACCGGCTGGGCGTCTCGCGCCAGGCGATCATCGCCATCGAGAGCGACAAGCACGACCCCTCGCTGGACCTGGCCTACAGGATCGCGGCGCTGTTCGGCGAGCCGGTGGAGGCGATCTTCGCCAACCCTCACGCCTGAGGCGGCGCGCTCCCGTACCGAGCCCGGGCGAGGGTCTCGGCGGCCTGGTTCAGCCAGCGGCTGGGGCGGAACGTGGTGGTCGCCTTCCACTTTTCGAAGCGCATGACGTCGTCGATGCGGCGGTCGACGAATTCGAGCGCGGCCTTCCGGCCGGCCGTCATGCGGATGGTCATGGCGCCGGTCAGGATTCCCGCCAGGATCGCGCGCTTGGAATAGTGGTTCTCGTCCGTGGCCTCGTCGCCGGCCCAGCGCCAGAGGACATCGGCGCTCTCCCAGGCCAGGCGCGAGCCCAAGGCCAGGTTCTGCGGCAGGGCCAGGAAGCCCATCCAGCGGCGCAGGGCCGGCTCGTCCTGGGCCGAGGCGTCGAGGCGCGCCTCCACGGCCCGGCGGATCCGCTCGCGGATCTTCAGGTTCGAGGGATGCACTTCGGCCAGGGTCCCCAGGGCGCGGGCGTCGTGCCGGCGCGACAGCAGGGCGGCGAGGTCGGCCGGCCCGTGCGGGATCAGGAGTTCGGTCTCACCGGCCGACATGCCCTGCGCCTTGCCGGCGAGTACGGCGGTGCGCCGTGTCCAGCCGTGGACGGGCGCCAGTTTCAGCGTTTCGTCGAGGAGCGCCTGTTCGGCGGCTGCGGCCCAGTCCTGTGCGGCGGTGGTCATGGTTGCTTTGTAAGGCGAACGCGTGGACATCGCATCCGCCTTCTGCTAATTGCCCGCGCTCAAACCCGAAGGGTCACACCTTCGGGCGATCCATTTTTGCACGCTCGCCGCCTTTTGCCGGTCGAGGCGGGCGGCTAGCGTTACGCAGGAGAGGTTCCTCTGGTTCAGATTTTCGTCCGCGACAACAACGTCGATCAGGCCCTGAAGGCGCTGAAGAAGAAGATGCAGCGCGAAGGCTCGTTCCGCGAAATGAAGCGGCACGTCCACTACGAGAAGCCCTCGGAAAAGCGCGCCCGCCAGAAGGCGGAAGCCGTGCGCCGCGCCCGCAAGCTGGCCCGCAAGCGCGCCCAACGCGAAGGCCTGATCGCCGCGCCGAAGAAGCCGACGCGCTGATTTGATCCAGGTCTAAAACCTGGCACGAATGATGCTTATTTGAAGGGCTGCGCCACCGGCGCGGCCCTTTTTGCGTATACGGCTAAGGCGCGATGTACGGTCGCGGGCGGCCGGCGTTTAATGGTCTATCACCGGTCGGCGTCCTATCTTGTGGGCCTGACCGCCGCTTTCGAGGGATCTGTCCTCATATGAACATGCGAAATCTCGTCATCTGGGGCGTCATCGTCGTCGTCCTGATTGGCCTCTACAGCATGATGACGGGTGGCGGCCGCGGGGCCGCCGGGGCCCACGAGGTCACCTATTCGCAGCTCCTCTCGAAGGTGAACGCCGGCGAGGTGAAGAAGGCCGAGATCCAGGGCCCGATGGTCCAGGTGACCGACCAGTCGAACCGCACCTTCCGGGCGGTGACGCCCAACAACCAGGACGACCTGGTGAAGCGGCTGGAGTCGCAGGGCGCCGACATCACGGTGAAGGCCGCCGGCGGCATCACCCTGGTGGGCCTGCTGCTGAACTCGCTGCCGATCCTGCTGCTGATCGGGGTGTGGATCTTCTTCATGCGCCAGATGCAGGGCGGGGCCCGCGGGGCCATGGGCTTCGGCAAGTCCAAGGCGCGCCTGCTCACCGAGAACAAGAACCGCGTCACCTTTGAGGACGTGGCCGGCGTGGACGAGGCCAAGGAAGAGTTGACCGAGATCGTCGACTTCCTGAAGGACCCGCAGAAGTTCCAGCGCCTGGGCGGCAAGATCCCGAAGGGCGCCCTGCTCATCGGCCCGCCCGGCACCGGCAAGACCCTGATCGCCCGCGCCGTCGCGGGTGAGGCGGGCGTGCCGTTCTTCACCATCTCGGGCTCGGACTTCGTCGAGATGTTCGTGGGCGTCGGCGCCAGCCGCGTGCGCGACATGTTCGAACAGGCCAAGAAGAACGCGCCCTGCATCATCTTCATCGACGAAATCGACGCGGTGGGTCGTCACCGGGGCGCGGGCCTCGGCGGCGGCAACGACGAGCGTGAGCAGACGCTGAACCAGCTGCTGGTCGAGATGGACGGCTTCGAGGCGAACGAGGGGATCATCCTCATCGCCGCCACCAACCGCCCCGACGTGCTGGACCCGGCCCTGCTGCGTCCCGGCCGCTTCGACCGCCAGGTCGTGGTGCCGAACCCCGACATCAACGGCCGCGAGCGCATCCTGCGCGTCCACATGAAGAACGTGCCCCTGGCGGCCGACGTGGACGTGAAGGTCATCGCGCGCGGCACCCCCGGCTTCTCGGGCGCGGACCTGGCCAACCTGGTCAACGAGGCCGCCCTGATGGCCGCCCGCAAGAACCGCCGCATGGTCACCATGCGCGATTTCGAGGACGCCAAGGACAAGGTCATGATGGGCGCCGAGCGCCGGTCCATGGTCATGACCGAGGACGAGAAGAAGCTGACCGCCTATCACGAGGGCGGCCACGCCCTGGTGGCCCTGTCGGTGCCCGCCACCGACCCGGTGCACAAGGCCACGATCATTCCGCGGGGCCGCGCCCTGGGCATGGTCATGCAGCTGCCGGAACGCGACAAGTTCTCGATGTCGTACGAGCAGATGACCTCGCGCCTGGCCATCCTGTTCGGCGGCCGCGTCGCCGAGGAGATCATCTTCGGCAAGGACAAGATCACGTCCGGCGCCTCGTCCGACATCAGCCAGGCCACCAAGCTGGCCCGGGCGATGGTGACCAAGTGGGGCTTCTCGGAGCGCCTGGGCTCGGTCGAGTATGGCGAGAACCAGGAAGAGGTCTTCCTGGGCCACTCGGTCGCGCGCAACCAGAACGTCTCGGAAGAGACCGCCAAGATCATCGACGAAGAGGTCCGGCGGCTGGTGGAGGCCGGCGAGAGCGAGGCTCGCCGTATCCTGACCGAGAAGCTGGACGACCTTCATACGCTGGCCAAGGCCCTGCTCGAGTACGAGACCCTGACCGGCGACGAGATCGTCAATGCGCTGAAGGGCGTCGCGCCCCACCGCGACGAGAGCGAGGCCAAGCGCCCGACCGGCCCGTCCGTGGCAGTGCCCATCTCGCCCAAGCCCAGCGCCGAACCGGCCTGACCCCAAACCGCCCTTTCCTTCCGTCTCGGAGGGGAACGGCGCCGGTCGGGCCTTCAGGCAGCCCGGCGCTTGCCCAGCCGCGCGGATATTCTGTCCGCCGTGCGCAGCGCAAGGGCGGCGATGGTCAGGGTCGGGTTGGCCCAGCCTGAAGTCGGAAACACCGAACTGCCCACCACATAGAGGTTCTCCACCCCGTGGACACGGCCGCTGGCGTCGGTGACGCCCCGGTGTGGGTCGTCGGACATCCGCGTCGTGCCCATGTGGTGGTAGCCGCCTATGGGATGCGAGCTGATGAGGGGATCGGTGCGCCAACCCTTCTCCGGCGCGTCGAGCCAAGCCGACGGCTCCACCCGTCCGAGCCCGAGCCGGCGCAACTCACCGTCGAGCGTCTCCACCAATCCGCGCACGCTGTCGACATCCAGCGACGTCGTCCGCCAGTCGAGGGCCATGCGCGGAATCCCCAACGCATCGGTCCGTGACGTGAGTACGACCCGGCTCATGGGGTTCGGTGATTGCTCCGCGCGAATGAGAAGCGCTAGGTCCCGGAGCCCTAGCCGGTGCAGCATCCACGGGCGCAGCGGATCGGTGTGTTGCTGAACCCACTTCGCCGCCTTCTTCGTCGCCATCCAGAGCGTACGGCCGCTGCGCGAGGGGGCGATGCCGTGCTTGAGCTGGGCATAGGCGCGCATGCCCCAGTTCGGGGCGGCGTCTGCCGGCTGCCGGGCGGTGATCGTAAGGGAGCTGTTGAGGATTCCCAGTTCGGCCTGGGTTCGCGGGCTCGGTTTGATCAGCCCGGCGATCTCCCGGGCGCCCCCTTGGTGCGTGCGCGCGAAAGCCTTGAGCAGGGGCCACGCCCGTCCGCCCACCACACGCCCGCCCCGCGCGTGCGGATGCTCCATGAAGTAGCGGCCGACCTGGTCGTAGCGATTGCCGATCCCTCGCGTCGCCACGTCGGTGGACGCCAACAGGAGCCGCGGGTTCTCGAGGCCGCCTGCTGCGAGGACGAACATGCTTGCGTCGATCGTGAGTCCCCGGCCGGTGAGAGAGCGGGCCTGGAGCCGCCGGACGTGCTGGCCGCCCGGGTCGAGCTCGATCTGCGTGACGGTTGCGTGGGTGACGATCGTGCAGCGAGGATGGGTGGCGAGGTCGGAGCAGGCGTCGAAGACGAAGCGATTGAACCGGCGGTCGAAGGTCCACACACCGACCTCTAGCCGGGCGGGATCGAACGCGGGGGCCGGTGCGCCGGCGGCCCGAAGATCGTCCGTGGTCGCGGCGTGCGAAGGCTCGCCGAAGACCGCGCGGGCGGGGCCATAGTAGCGCTCCAGATCGGACCAGGCGATCGGCCAGCCGGAGTTCGGCACCCAGGGCCGGCTTTCGAGGTCGATCGGGTCGAGCTCAGCGATGCGGCCGCCCCAGATGGCCGTCGTTCCGCCGAAGAACCGCAGGCGCGCGTCCTCAAGCTCGTAGTAGGCCTCGCCGACGTTGTCGCCGGCGTTGAGTTTCGAGATGGCCCGCTCGTAGTCGAGCCCGCCGCTTTCGAGCAGCACGACGTGGTGGCCCAGGTCGAGCATGCGGCGGGCCGCCGTGATGCCCGCGGCTCCGCATCCCACGATGCAGACTTCGGTGTTCAGCTCGCCGGCGGTCTCGGCGTGGTTCAGGTCGCGGTGCATGCGGTTCAGCTAGGGTCTTGGCCCGTGGGTTCCAATGGCGCCTCAGCTCAAAGCTTCGCCCCCGCGGCGAGGGCGGACGCATCGGCGAGGAGTTCGGCGTTGGACTGTGGTCCGCTGAGCACATAGGCCGCCCCGTTCCGTTCCCAGAACGCCACCGACTCCCGGCCCCGGACCGCCACTTCCGGCCGCGCCGCGACCATCGAGGCGGCCCTCACCGCGAAGAGCTGGAGGCGCCGGCGGTCATGCGTCTCCACCACCACGTTGACACTGGGCCCGTGATCGGTGGGAAAGACCTGGACATCCTTCACGCGCCAGTTCGCGGGGAGCGTTGGCAGGGTCAGGCTGAGCCGCTCGCGGATTTCGCGGGCGTCGAGGCTGGGGGTTTCCAGCTGGGACACCATCACTTCGCGCAGGCTGGAAGCCTGGCGGGATTCGGCGGCGTCTTCGACGTAGGCCGGAGGGTCGCCCCCGTCGAGCTCCCGCCAGCCGTCGAAGTTGCGGCGCTCGGACGCCGTCCAGCCGACCCCGGAGCCGACACAGGCGGCGACGCCGACGGCGAGCGCCAACGCGACCACTCCGCGCTTCGGCCGGCCAGCGCTCCGGGGGCGGGAAAGGTGCATCTGGGTCATCACGCCAGCCGCCAGATCCGGGTTGCAGGCGAGAAACCCTTCCACCGAACGCCGCCGGTCGGAGTCCAGCGTGCCGGCCACATAGCCTGCGAGGTCCGCATCGCTCACCTGCAGGCGGGGCTGGCCTGGGTCGTTGGCGGGGTCGGGCATCAAGACGCTCCTGCGGTGACGGAAGGAAGCTTACGTCAGATGTGCGGGGCCGGCGATGCGGCGCAGGCGCGGCCGCCAAAGCCTGCGGGGCCGGGCGGGCTTTCGACGGGCCGCGCCGGACGGTATGACGGCAAGACTCCTATGGAATCTGCGTCCCCAACCATCGCCCGCCCCAAGGTCATGGGCATCGTCAACGCGACGCCGGACAGCTTTTCCGACGGCGGGCGATTCCTCGCGCCCGAGGCGGCTCTGGCCCATGCGCGACGGCTGATCGCCGACGGCGCCGACATTCTCGACATCGGGGCGGAGTCCACGCGGCCCGGCGCCGACCCCGTGCCCGCCGAGGCCGAGATCGAGCGCCTGATCCCGCTGATCCGTGCGCTTCGAGCGGAGAGCGACGTGCCGATCTCGGTCGACACCATGAAGCCGCAGGTGGCGCGGGCGGCCGTGGCGGCCGGGGCTGGCGTCTGGAACGACGTGGCGGCGTTGCGCTATGCGCCCGACAGCCTGGCCGTCGCCGCCGAGCTGGGCTGCGAGGTGGTGCTGATGCACATGCAGGGCGAGCCGCGCACCATGCAGGCCGAGCCGCGCTACGACGACGTGGTCGCCGAGGTCGCGGCGTTCCTGGTCCAGCGGGCCGAGGCGGCCATGGCCGCGGGGGTGGCGCGCGAGAAGATCTGGCTGGATCCCGGCATCGGCTTCGGCAAGCATCCGCTGCGCCACAACCTGCCGCTGCTGGCGGGGCTGGACCGGATTGTGGCGCTGGGGTTCCCCGTCCTGCTGGGCGCCAGCCGCAAGGCGTTCATCGGCGCCCTCGATCCCGGCGCCGCGGTTGACCAGCGTCTGGGAGGTTCGATCGCGGCGGCCCTGGCGGGCGCCGCGGCCGGCGTGGCGGCCGTGCGGGTGCACGATGTGCGCGAGACGGTTCAGGCCCTGGCCGTGCAGGCGGCGATCGCCTCGGGACGCTAGAGCGCCGCCTTGACGCGGGGATGATCCCGCCAGGCGGGTAGGGTCGCCATGTGGGCGAGCGTCTCGCGCTCAGCGGCCGCACGGTCGCCGCCGGCTTCGCGAAGCCGCCATTCCACCATGCGGCGGAACCGGGTGTCGAAGTCCTGCAGCGCGCCGGCGTCGTCGACGCAATACTGGCAGTAGCGGCCGTCCTCGATGGGCATGCCGCAGCTCTCGCAGGGGTGGGTCATGGGTCGGGCCTCCGTTTCGCCGCTAATTGCCGATGTCATCCGCTGGGCCGCCATGAGCCGGATCAAGGCGGCGCAGGCTCCGTCGCCTGGGGATAGTTCGCAAATCCGGATGCACTTTGCCCGCCGGGCGTCCTAACTGCCGGCATGCAGAACCTTGGCCGCGTCCTCATCATCGCCGGCTCCGACAGCGGGGGCGGGGCGGGCATCCAGGCCGACATCAAGACGGTCACGGCCCTGGGCGGCTATGCCGCCACCGCGATCACGGCGGTGACGGTCCAGAACACCCTCGGCGTCACCGGCGTGCATCCGATCCCCCTGGACGTGGTGGAGGCGCAGGCTCGCGCCGTGCTGTCCGACATCGGCGCCGATGCCATCAAGACCGGCATGCTGGGCGACGCCGCCACGGTCGAACTGGTGGCGCGGCTGCTGGATGAGGCGGCCGTCCCTGCGGTGATCGATCCGGTGATGGTCGCCAAGGGGGGCGCTTCGCTGCTGGCGGCCGATGCGGTGGCCGCCGTCCGCGAACGGCTGATCCCGCGCGCCACGCTGCTGACGCCCAACGCCCCCGAGGCCGAGGCCCTGACCGGCCTTCCCGTCGCCACCACGGACGACCTGCGCCGCGCCGGCGAGGCGCTGCTGGCGGCGGGCGCGAAGGCGGTCCTGATGAAGGGCGGCCACGTGCCGGGCGAGCGGGTGGTGGACATCCTGATGACGGCTGAGGGCGACACCGCCTTCGAAGGCGAGCGGATCGAGAGCCGGCATACCCACGGCACCGGCTGCACCCTGGCCTCGGCCTGCGCCGCGGGCCTGGCGCAGGGGCTTCCCATGGTCGTGGCCGTGGCGCGGGCCTGGGACTATGTGCACGAGGCGATGCTGCGCGCGCCCGGCCTGGGCGCCGGCCACGGGCCGCTGGACCACGCCTGGCCGCTGCGGGGGCGTGCATGAGCCTGGAGCGCCGCCTCGAGGACATCCTGCGCCAGTCCGCGCCGCTGATGCAGGTGCTGACGACCCTGCGCGCGCTGGACCTGCCGGACTGGCTGCTGTTCTCGGGCGCGGTCTACCAGCGGGTCCTGAACCACCTGGGCGGCCGCGACCTGGACTACGGCATCAAGGACTACGATGTCGGCTACTTCGACGCCTCCGACATCTCCTACGAGGCCGAGGACGTGGTGATCCGGCGGGTGGCGGCGGCGTTCGAGCCGCCGCTTCGCGATATGGTGGAGGTGCGCAACCAGGCGCGGGTCCACGTCTGGTTCGAGGGCAAGTTCGGCGAGCCCTATGCGCCGCTGGCCAGCTCGGCCGAGGCCCCCGGCCGGTTCGTGAGCCCGATGTTCGCCGTGGGGGTGAAGCTGGAGCCCGACGACGGCCTTAGCGTGGTGGCGCCCTTCGGCCTGGAGGACCTGTTCGCCCGGCGGCTGCGGCCCAATCCCGACGGACCCTCCGCCAACTTCCCGCGCATCGCCGCCTCGGCCAAGGCGCGCTGGCCCGAGATCGAGGTGGTCGGTGATTAGCGCCGATAGACGTCGGGGTCGCGGATCTCCATCCAGTTCTCCACCTTCGTGAGGTCGGTGAAGCCGAACTGCCGGTAGAGGCCGTGGGCGTCGCGCGTGGCCAGGTGCAGGCGCCGGAAACCCTGAAGGTCCGGGTGCGCCCGGAGGTAGGCCATGATCTGCTTGCCCAGCCCTGCGCCCCGGTGGGCAGCGTCCACGAAGACGTCGCACACCCAGCCGAAGGTGGCCCGATCCGTGACCACCCGCGCCATGGCCGCCATGGTCCCGTCCGGCGCATAGGCGCCCACCACCAGGCTGTTGGCGCAGGACCTGGCGAAGGTTTCCAGCGGGATGCCCTCGGCCCAATAGCTTTCGGCAGAGATCCAGCGGTGCGCCCGGGCCAGGTCGAACCGCTCGGGA
Source organism: Phenylobacterium sp. CCH9-H3 (assembly GCF_001557235.1). GTDB lineage: Bacteria > Pseudomonadota > Alphaproteobacteria > Caulobacterales > Caulobacteraceae > Phenylobacterium. Next base: position 22,236 of record NZ_LSJI01000044.1, read on the forward strand.
TCGTCGCTCACCTCGTACGTCATCGAAGCCCTCCTGCCGGTCCGCCGCGCCGGAACTGGCCCTTGCCGGCCGGGCCGTCGCGACGCAAGTCCTGGGGCCGATTTCGAGGGGGCCAGTCTTGCGCCAGTGGACCGTCGACGCCTTTGCCGACCGCCCGTTCCGGGGAAACCCCGCCTGCGTGGTCGAGCCCTTCGCCGCCTGGCCGGACGCGGCCTGGATGCAGGCCCTGGCGGCCGAGAACAACCAGGCGGAGACCGCCTTCCTGTTGCGGACCGACGATCCGGCCCGGTTCGGGCTGCGCTGGTTCACGCCGCTGCTGGAGGTGCCGCTGTGCGGCCACGCCACCCTGGCGTCGGCTCACGCACTCTTCGCCGAGCTCGGCGTCGCGGCGGACCGGCTCACGTTCGACACCAAGTCGGGCTCTCTGACGGTCGCGCGGGCGGGCGAGGGGTACGAGATGGACTTCCCGGCCCAGCCGCCGGTGCGGACCACGGTCCCGGCCGGCCTGGCCGAAGCGCTGGGGGCCGAGCCCAGCGAGGTGTGGGCCTCGTCCTATCTCGTGGCGCTGTTCGACGACGAGGCGACGGTGCGCAACCTGAGGCCGGACATCCCGGCGCTGAACCGCATCTCCGGCGAGGCGACCGGCGGACGGGGGAACGTCGGCGTGGCGGCGCTGGCGAAGGGCGGACCGCACGACGTGGTCGACCGGTTCTTCGCCCCGGGCTCGGGCATCCCCGAGGATCCCTGCACCGGATCGCTTCACTGCATCCTGGCGCCGCTCTTCGCGCAGAAGCTGGGCCGCGCGACCGTGCGCTTCCACCAGGCCTATCCCGGCCGCGGCGGCGACCTCGAGTGCGAGCACCGCGGCGACCGCGTCCTGCTGCGCGGCCGGGCGGTGACGATGATGGAAAGCCAGCTGCGCGCGGAACCCTGAACGCGCAGACGCCCCCGAAGCCGAAGCTCCGAGGGCGTCCAGTCTCCGCCGGGAGGGCGGGGTGTCAGGCGCCGCGGTTAGCGGCGATGGCCATAGCCGTAGCCGTACTCCCGGTCGTGCGTCTGACGCGCGATGCGGGTGTCGAGGCGGTCGAAGCGGCGGTCGAGGTCGGCGCGCTCCCAGCTGTTCAGGCCGTTGACGCGGTAGCGCGCCTCGATCCGGGCGATATTCCGCGCCTGGTCGCGCAGATCGGCCGCCTCGCCGCGGGTGAGGGCTCCGGTGCGCACGCCCCAGGCGATGCGCCGGTTCAGCTCGTCCTGGCGCTGGTTCAGGTTATAGGCGCCGCGTTCGTGGCGATCGTAGCGGTCATAGGGCTGGGCCGTGGCGATGGCCGGGGCGGCGGCGGCCGTCACGGCGGTGACGGCGGCCAGAGCGGCGATCAGGGTCTTCATGTCTGGTCTCCTTTAAGTCCGTGTCGGCCGGGGGGTCGGCCTTCAGTGAGGACAAGAAACCACGCCGCGCCTGACGCGCGTCTGAGCCTGGCCGTTGGCCAAGGTTCACCTACCTTGCAGGAAGTTCAGGTGGCGGTCAGGCCGCCGCGCCGGCCTGGGACTTGCCCGCGCCGCCGGTGGCGGCGGCGTTCAGCACCGCGGAAATGGCGTCGTAGAGCTTGGCGATCTCGATGGGTTTGGCGACGTGAGCGTCCATGCCGACCGCGAGGTATTCCTCGACCTGGTGGGTCAGGGCGTTGGCGGTCAGGGCCACGATGGGCGTGCGCCGGCGGCCGCTGGTCTTCTCGGCTTCGCGGATGGTGGACGCGGCGGTGATGCCGTCCATGACCGGCATCTGGATGTCCATCAGGATCAGGTCGTAGCTGCCGGTGCGCCAGGCCTCGACGGCTTCGCGACCGTCCGGGACGATGTGAACCTCGATCCCCAGTGAGCCCAGCACCGCCGCCAGCACCTGCTGGTTGGTCGGGTTGTCCTCGGCGGCCAGCAGGCGCAGGTCGCCGTCGTCGGAGGACTGCACAGGCTCGTTCCCGTCGGCCGACGCCGGGCGCCCGCGGCTCAGCGGCAGTTCGACGGTGAAGGTGGATCCCTGGCCTTCCAGGCTCTCCACGTCGATCGAGCCGCCCATCATCTGGGTCAGCTCGCGGCAGATCGCCAGGCCCAGGCCCGTGCCGCCGAAGCGCCGGGTGGCGGAATTGTCCGCCTGGGTGAACTTCTCGAACAGGCTGGGCAGCTTCTCGGGCGAGATGCCGACGCCCGTGTCGCGCACCACGATGCGCAGGCCGCCAGCGCCGTTGACGTCCACCGTCGCGCTGACCGAGCCCTGGGGCGTGAACTTGACTGCGTTCGACAGAAGATTCCCGATGATCTGACGTAGGCGGTCCGCGTCGCCGCGCCACCAGCCCTTGGCCTCCTCGGCGATGGTGACCGAGAAGCCCAGGCCCTTCGCGCGCGCCATGATCTCGAAGTTCTCGCGCGCGCCGTCGATGGCGACCTCGGCGTCGAAGTCCTCCTCAAACAGATTCAGCTTGCCCGCCTCGATCTTGGAGAGCTCGATCTTGGAGAGATCGAGCACGTCGTTCAGCACGGCCAGCAACAGGCCGCCCGAGCGGCGGATCACGTCCAGCCGGTCGCGCTGAACCTGGTCGAGCTGGCCCAGGGCCATGACTTCGGCCATGGCCAGGACGCCGTTCAGGGGCGTGCGGATCTCGTGGCTCATGTTGGCCAGGAATTGCGTCTTCAGCACATTGGCCGCATTGGCGGCGTCGCGCGCCAGTTCCAGCTCGCGCATCGCGCGTTTCAGGTCGTCCTCGCGCTCGCCCAGCTTGCCCAAGAGGTGGTTGAAGCTCTCGGTGAGGCTCTGGAACAGCTCGTCCGAGGCGTCGACCTTGACGGGGGTGAAGCTGCCGCCGGCCGCCACCTCGTGCATGGCCTGCGACAGGCTCTGCACCGGCTGGATCACGCGATGCGCCAGGCTGCGGGCCAGGAACAGCGCCACCCCGACCCCGCCGAACAGCAGGACGAAGGTGAGGGCGATGAACTGCGGCAGCATCGGCCGCAGCGAGGGCTGTTCCACCGTCAGAGTGAACTGGCCGACCGTCTGGCCGTTGACGACGATGGGCCGGGACAGGATTTCGGTGGCGCCGGCCGCGGGCTCCCGGCTCCGGAAGCTGGCGAGTTCCTGGCCCTTCCCGTCGACAACCCGCGCGGACACCACATCCTTGCTGGCCTGCACCGCGGCCATGGCGCGGTTGAGGTCGACGCGGCTGGCGGGCGCCATCGAGGGGCCCGCCATCTGGGCGGCGATCTCGGTCAGGCCTTCGTGGAACTTATGGGATTGCGTGCGGGCGATGGCCCACTGCTGCAGCATGAAGGTCAGGCAGGCGGCCACCAGGACCACGACCGTGGTGATCAGCCCGACGCCCGCCACGCGCGCATGGAACGTCGCCGTCGGGGCCGCGCTCTTCGGCGCGCCGCTTCCAGACGTGTCCCCCGGCAGGTTCATACCCGCAGGGATAGACCGATAGTCCTAACGCTTCGCTTCCGTCATAACAGGGAACTTGCCGCTTTTTCACTCAGAACTGTGCCTTTGGCGCCACGCTACAACTGGCCGCACCAGAAAACATGGTTAACGAGTCTTGAATCCATTGCGTGCGCAGTAACCTTTGCTTTACCTTAACGGGTGTCGGGTAACTTAAGGGGTGTATCCACATGGAAAAGGCGTTCGTGGCCCAGCGCGTGGCCAACAAGCTCTTCTCGACGGAGGCCGCGGTCGACGGCGCTCTGATCGAAGCCACTGAACTGATGGGCGAAATGCTCAAGGCCCGCCAGGACGTGAAGACCTCGCTGGTCTTTGCCGACGACGTGCAAGTCAAGATGATGGAAGCCATGAAGGCGCTGAGCGAAGCCCGCTCGGCCATGGTCGCCGTCCACAACGAACTGAACGAAGCGAAGCTTCGCCTGGGCATCCGCACGAAGATGAGCGGTATGGACAAGCCTGCCGAAGGCGCCGTCCGTCATCAGACGACCATGCGCGAGGTCGGCTAACCGACCTTTCCGTCGGTTACCTGACGGATCATTGCAATAGATTAACTGGTTAGGCGCCTCTAATTCGCATTAGGGGCGCTTAATCATGCCAGACATCTCCGTCAGATTGCTGATCAACGCCTTCTCCGTCTTGGGGGCGCTCTTCGCTCTCTGGAAGGGCGGCAAGGCGGAGCGTGCGGCGGGGATCATCGTTCTGGTGAACGCCCTGATCGGCGAGGCCAGCCACTGGCTCGCCCCCGCGAGCGACGACATCATCCGGCTCGTCAACGACGGCCTGACCGCCCTCGGCCTCCTCGTGGTTACCGTCCGCTATGTCGCGCCCTGGATGGGTGGCGTCATGCTGTTCTTCGCGGCCCAGTTCGCGATGCATTCGTACTACATGGTGACCGAGCGCCAGACAGGCGACTATCTCAACGCATTGATCAACAACATCAATTTCAGTGGCATCATCTGGTGCCTGGTCATCGGCACGATCGTCGCCTGGCGGCGTCGAGCAAAGGCGAGCGCGGCCCAAACCGTCGCCTCGAACTAGCTTCCCGCCCCTCCAGGGGGCCCGGGTCCGCCGAGTGCGCCCGCGCCCGGATCAGATTGACGCAGCCAAGCTGGGCTGCGCCTCGGCGACAGGCGGCCTTCACGGGTCGTTAGAAAAGTTTCTCTTGCGCCGCAGCACAAACGAGCGCCTTTGGCCGGCGGGCCACGCCCTCCCAACGGGGCGCTGCTCATCTGCAAGGATGGGAGACATCGCTATGAATACCCCGCCGAAGCCGGCCATGCGTCCGGCTCGCCCCGAGTTCTCTTCCGGCCCGTGCGCCAAGCGCCCCGGATGGAATCCCGAAAATCTCAGCAACGCCGTCCTCGGCCGTTCGCACCGGTCGAAGATCGGCAAGGCGCGCCTGAAGGAAGCCATCGACCGCACCCGCGAGGTGCTGGGCGTGCCCGACGACTACCTCGTCGGCATCGTGCCCGGCTCCGACACCGGCGCCGTGGAAATGGCCCTGTGGTCGATGCTCGGGCCGCGCCCGGTGCAGCTGCTGGCCTTCGAAAGCTTCGGCAAGGACTGGGTGACCGACGTCACCAAACAGCTGAAGATCGAGGCCGAGGTGCTGGACGCGCCCTACGGCAAGCTTCCCGACCTGTCGAAGGTCCGCAAGGACGCCGATCTGGTCTTCACCTGGAACGGCACCACCTCGGGCGTCCGCGTCCCGAACGCCGACTTCATCGCCGCGGACCGCGAAGGCCTCACGATCTGCGACGCCACCTCGGCCGCCTTCGCCCAGGACCTGGACTGGCCCAAGCTGGATGTCGTCACCTTCTCCTGGCAGAAGGCGCTGGGCGGCGAGGCCGCGCACGGGGTCCTGATCCTGTCGCCGCGCGCCGTGGCCCGGCTCGAGAGCTACAGCCCGCCGTGGCCCATGCCGAAGCTGTTCCGCATGACCAAGGGCGGCAAGGTGACCCTCGACCTGTTCGAAGGCGCCACCATCAACACCCCCTCGATGCTGGCCGTCGAGGACGCGGTGGATGCGCTGAAGTGGGCCGCCGCCATCGGCGGATTCACCGAGATGAAGCGCCGGGCCGACGCCAACCTGGCCGTGCTGGACGCCTGGGTTGACCAGACTGACTGGGTCGCCTTCCTGGCCGAGACGGCGGACATCCGCTCCAACACCTCGGTGTGCCTGAAGGTGGTGGACCCGCGGGTCACCGGCCTGTCGGCGGACGCCCAGGCCGACTTCGCCAAGAAGCTGGCGGCGGTGCTGGAAAAGGAGGGCGTGGCCCTCGACGTCGGCGGCTATCGCGACGCCCCTCCCGGTCTGCGGATCTGGTGCGGCGCCACGGTCGAAACCTCCGACCTCGACGCGCTGACGCCCTGGCTCGACTGGGCCTTCGCCTCCGTCGTCGCCGACCTGCAAGCCGCCTAAGGCGCAGCTTCACACACCTGTCGACACATCACCCCTCCCGGCGCGGCCGGGAGGGCGTCTCCCGAGGAGATTCACCATGCCCCGCGTGCTCATCGCCGATAAGCTCAGCCCCGCCGCCATCGACATCTTCAAACAGCGCGGCGTCGACGTCGACGTGAAGACCGGCCTGCCCAAGGACGAACTGCTGAAGATCGTCCACGAGTACGACGGCATCGCCATCCGCTCGGCCACCAAGGTCGACAGGGACGTGATCGCCGCCGCCAAGAACCTGAAGGTCGTCGCCCGCGCCGGCATCGGCGTCGACAACGTCGACATCCCTGCCGCCACCGCCGCGGGCGTGGTGGTGATGAACACCCCCTTCGGCAACTCCATCACCACCGCCGAGCACGCCATCGCGATGATGTTCGCCCTGGCCCGCCAGCTGCCGGCGGCCGACCTGTCGACCCAGGCCGGCAAGTGGGAGAAGAACCGCTTCATGGGCGTGGAGCTCTACGCCAAGACCCTGGGCCTGATCGGCGCCGGCAATATCGGCGGCATCGTCGCCGACCGGGCGCTGGGCCTGAAGATGAAGGTTGTCGCCTACGATCCCTTCCTCTCGCCCGAGCGCGCCGTCGAGATCGGGGTCGAGAAGGTCGAGCTGGAGGACCTGCTGGCCCGGGCCGACATCATCACCCTGCACACCCCGCTCACCGACAAGACCCGCAACATCCTGTCCGCCGAGAACCTGGCCAAGACGAAGAAGGGCGTGCTGATCGTCAACTGCGCCCGCGGCGGCCTGGTGGACGAGGCGGCGCTGCGCAAGCTGCTGGACGAGGGTCATGTGGGCGGCGCGGCCTTCGACGTGTTCGTGGAGGAACCGGCCAAGGAGAACCCGCTGTTCGGGGCCGAGAACTTCATCGCCACCCCGCACCTGGGCGCCTCGACCAACGAGGCCCAGGAGAACGTGGCGCTGCAGGTGGCCGAGCAGATGAGCGACTACCTGCTCACCGGCGCCGTCACCAATGCCCTCAACAGCCCTTCGGTCACGGCCGAGGAAGCGCCGCGCCTCAAGCCGTTCGTGACCCTGGCCGAGAAGCTGGGCGCCCTGGCCGGCCAGATGGTCGACTTCGGCATCAAGTCGGTGGACATCGCCTTCGAGGGCGAGGTGTCCAAGCTCAACACCCGCCCGCTCAGCGCTGCGGCCCTGGCCGGCGTGCTGCGGCCGATGCTGGCGGAGATCAACATGGTCTCGGCTCCGGCGGTGGCGAAGGAGCGCGGCATCACCGTCTCGGAAAGCAAGCAGGACGACTCGCCGATCTACGAGAGCCTGGTGCGCATCACCGTCACGACCGAGAAGGGCAAGCGCTCGTTCGCCGGAACGGTCCAGGCCGGCGCGCCCCGGGTGGTCGAGGTGAAGGGCATGGACCTGGACGCCCCGTTCGCGCCGCGGATGCTGTACGTCAACAACCTGGACAAGCCGGGCTTCATCGGCGCGCTGGGCGGCCTGCTGGGCGAGGCGGGCGTCAACATCGCCACCTTCAACCTGGGCCGCATCGACGCGGGCGACGACGCCATCGCCCTGGTGGGCGTGGACCAGGAGCCCACCGAAGCGCTGCTGGCCAAGATCCAGGGCCTGCCGCACGTGAAGGAAGCCCGCGCACTGCGGTTCTGACGCCTTCGTCGGGCGATTGAAACTAGCCGCCCGACAGGGCCCCGAAGATCAGCAGCTCGCCGCCGGGCGGGACGGGCGCAGCGGTCGTGCGCGCCTCGTCCTGCCCGACGAAGATCCGCATGTGACGGCGGATCCGGTCCTGCTCGTCGATGACGCGGAACTTCAGGCCGGGATAGCGGCGGTCCAGGTCGTCCAGAATCTGGCCGACCGTGGGGCCCTCGGCCTCCACCCGCGTCGCGCCATCGGTGTAGGCGATCAGCTGCGAGGGGATCGAGACGCGGATCATCCGGCCGGGACCGCCGACACCGAGTAGATCTCGGGCAGGTGGGCGGCGATCTGGCGCCAGCTCCCGCCCTCGTCGCCGCTCATCCAGATCTCGCCGCCGGTGGTGCCGATATAGAGGCCGACGGGGTCGGCGGCGTCGGAACAGAAGGCCTGGCGCTTCACCGTGAACCAGCCCTGTTCGGCCGGGAAGCCGCGGTCCTGCCGCTCCCAAGAGGCCCCGCCGTCGCGCGTGCGGTAGGCGGCGGGCCGCCCGCCCGGACTGGTGCGCGGCCAGACCTCGGTGCCGTCCATCGGCCAGATCCAGGCCGTGTCGCGATCGCGGGCGTGCGGCACGATGGTGAAGCCGATGTCGCCGATCTCCTTGGGCATGGCCTCGCCGATCCGCTCCCAGCGCTCGCCCGGCCGGTCCAGCCGGTAGACGCCGCAGTGGTTCTGCTGCCAGAGCCGGTCGGGATCGGTGGGCGCCAGGGCCACATAGTGGCTGTCCTGGCCGAACTCGGGATAGGGGTCCGGCAGGAAGTCGCAGCGGACGTTCTGGTTTAGCGGCCGCCAGGTGGCGCCCTGGTCCACGGTCTCCAGCACGCCCGCCGAACAGGTCGCCAGGTACATGTGCCGGGCGTCGCGCGGATCGACGATCACCTGGTTCAGGATCGCCCCGTCCGGGGTGCCGCCCTCGGGCGGGAACCAGTCCATGACCCGGGGGTGGTTGTTCAGGCCCTCGACGCTCTCCCAGGTGTCGCCGCCGTCCGCGCTGCGGAACAGGCCCGGCGGCGAGGCGCCCGCCCACCAGACGCCGGGCTCGTCCGCGTGGCCGGGCTCCAGCCAGAACGAATGGTCCACCGAGCGGCCGTGGGGATCGCCCTTCGGAAAGGCGGGCGGCCGGCTGGCCTCGCTCCAGGTGGCGCCGCCGTCCACCGACCGCAGGATGGTCGGCCCCAGGTGGCCGGTCGAGGCGGCCATGAGCAGGGTGCGGCCGTCGCGAGGGTCTCGGACGAAGTGATTGACGATCTGGCCCAGGAACATCGGCCCTTCGACCCGCCAGGTCTCGCGGGCCGCGTCGCTGCGATAGATCCAGGCGCCCTTGCGGGTGCCGACGAGCAGTTGAATTGCTTGCGCCATCTGGTCACCTCCCACCCCTTAAGGACGTGCGGGACCAGGCTACTCCGACAACGCGACCTGCGAAATCCGCGTCGCCTCAGTGGAAATCGCGGCTGCGGACCAGCCGGCCGGTGACCTTCGAGTGGGCGGTGATCTGGCCCTGGTCCTCGCGCAGCTCCGAAAGGCGGCCGGACAGGTCGGTGAACCGCTCGGCCACCACGTGGATCACCTCGCCCTCCTTCTGCACCTGGCCGTGGACGATCAGGAAGGCCGAGGTCATCACCAGCCGCCGGTTCGCTTCGAAGGCGTCGCGCCAGACCACGATGTTGGCGATGCCGGTCTCGTCCTCCAGGGTCATGAATACCACGCCCTTGGCGGTGCCCGGGCGCTGACGCACCAGCACCAGCCCGCCCACCGCCAGCCGCCGCCGGTCGCGGGCGGTCTTCAGCGCCGCGCAGGGGGTGACCTTCTGGCGGGCGAGTTCTTCGCGGAAGAAGCGGACCGGGTGGTCCTTCAGGGACAGGCTGGTGGTGCGGTAGTCCTCGGCCACGTGCTGCGGCTGGCTCATGAATGGCAACTCCACCTGGGCCTCCTTCAGGCTCTGGCGCAGCAGCAGCGGGGCATGGGTCTCGGCGCCCCATTCGCCCGCCAGCCCCTTCACCGCCCACAGCGCTTCGCGTCGGGGAAAGCCCAGGCTGCGGAAGGCGTCGGCCTCGGCCAGCAGTTCCAGGGCGCGGCGCGAGAGGCGGGCCCGCCGGGCGAAGGCCTCGATGCTGTCGGCGCCGGCCTCGCGCGCCGCGACCAGGGCCTTGGCGTCGTCCTCCTTGAAGCCCTTGATCTGTCGCAGGCCCAGGCGCACGGGGCGCAGCCGCTCGCGCGGGTCGTCCTTTTCCTCGATCGTGCAGTCCCAGTGGCTGAACATCACGTCTGGCGGCCGCACCTCCACCCCATGCTCGCGGGCGTCCCGCACCAGCTGGGCCGGCTGGTAGAAGCCCATCGGCTGGCTGTTCAGCAGCGAGGCCAGGAAGGCGTCGGGGTGGTGGCGCTTCACCCAGGCCGAGGCGTAGACCAGGATCGCGAAGCTGATGGCATGGCTCTCGGGGAAGCCATAGGAACCGAAGCCCTCGATCTGCTTGAAGCACCGTTCGGCGAACTCGCGGTCGTAGCCGCGGCGCGCCATCCCCTCCACGAACTTCAGCCCGTAGTTCCCCACCGTGCCCACGTTGCGGAAGGTGGCCATCGACCGGCGCAGGCCGTCCGCGTCGTCGTCCGAGAACTCGGCCCCGATGATCGCCACCCGCATGGCCTGTTCCTGAAACAGGGGCACGCCCAGGGTCTTGCCCAGGATCGCCTCCATCTCGTCCTGGGGATAGTCGGGTCCTGGCCGCGGATAACTCACCTCTTCGCGACCGTCCCGGCGCTTGAGATAAGGGTGGACCATGTCGCCCTGGATCGGCCCCGGGCGGACGATCGCCACCTCGATGACCAGGTCGTAGAACTTCCGGGGCTTCAGCCGCGGCAGCATCGACATCTGCGCCCGGCTCTCCACCTGGAACACGCCCACGGAATCGGCGTGACACAGCATCTCGTAGACCTCGGGGTCGCCCTGGGGAATGTGGGCGATGTCGGTGATCCGGCTTCCGTCCAGCCTCGGCGGCAGAAGGTCGAAGCTCTTCTTCAGGGCCGTCAGCATGCCCAGCGCCAGCACGTCGACCTTCATCAGCTTCAGGGCGTCGATGTCGTCCTTGTCCCACTCGATGAAGGTGCGGTCCTCCATGGCCGCGTTGCCGATGGGCACGGTCTCGTCCAGCCGCCGTTTGGTCAGGACATAGCCGCCCACGTGCTGGGACAGGTGGCGGGGAAAGCCGAGGAGTTGCTGGGCCAGGGCGGTCGCCCGGCGGATCTCGGGCGCGGCGGGGTCCAGTCCGGTCTGCCGGATGTGCTCGTCCGGGACGTCGTCGCCGTAGCTGCCCCAGACGGTGTTGGCCAGGGCCGCGGTGATGTCCTCGGTGAGGCCCAGGGCCTTTCCCACCTGGCGGATCGCCATCCGCGGGCGGTAGTGGATCACGGTGGCGACGATGGCGGCGCGGTGGCGGCCATAGCGGCGGTAGACGTACTGCATCACCTCCTCGCGCCGCGCGTGCTCGAAGTCGACGTCGATATCGGGGGGCTCGTCGCGGTTCTCGGAGATGAAGCGCGAGAACAGCAGATCCTGGTCCGGCTGGGTGGGGTCCACCGCCGTCACGCCCAGGCAGTAGCAGACGCAGGAATTGGCCGCCGAACCGCGCCCCTGGCAAAGGATGTCCTGGCTGCGGGCCCACTGGACGATGTCGTGCACGGTGAGGAAGTAGTTCGGGTAGTCCAGCTTCTCGATCAGGTCGAGTTCGTGGGCGACCAGCTTCCTGACCTTCTCCGGCACGCCCTTCGGATAGCGCCACGCCGCCCCGGCCCAGGACAGGTCGCGCAGGTGCTGGATGGCGGTCTTGCCCGGCGGCACCGGCTCGTCCGGATATTCGTACTGGAGCTGGCCCAGGTCGAAGCCGATCCGCTCGGCGATCTCGACGCTGCGCTCTACCGCCCCCGGGAACCTGGCGAACAGGCGCGCCATCTCGCTGGCCGGCTTCAGGTGGCGCTCGGCGTTGGCGGCCAGGCGAAGGCCGGCCTCGTGGATGGTGCAGGTCTCCCGGATGCATGTCAGCACGTCCTGCAAGGGGCGCCGCTCCGGCCCGTGGTAGAGCACGTCGTTGGTGGCCACGACCGGGATGGCCGCGGCCTGGGCCAGGGCGTCCAGGCGCGCCAGGCGCTGGAGGTCGCGCGCACCATAGGGCCGGGCGGCGGCCAGCCAGAGGTCGGGCAGTTCGCCGCGGAGCCGCCGCAGGTCGCCCTCGAAGGCCTGGTCCAGGCGCTCGGGCGGGACCACCAGGATAAGCTGGCCCTCGGCATGGGCTAGCAGGTCCTCCCAGTGCAGCTCGCAGCCGCCCTTCTCGGCCCGGCGCTGGCCCACGGTGAGCAGGGTGGTGAGGCGGCCGTAGGCCTCCCGGTCCGAGGGATAGACCAGCAGGCTCGGCGTGCCGTCGGCGAAGTCGAGGCGGCAGCCGGTGAGGGCGCGGACCGTCGAGCCGCCCTTCTGCAGATCGCGCATCTGCCGCCAGGCGCGGACCACGCCCGCCAGGCTGTTGCGGTCGCAGATTCCCACCGCCTCCAGGCCCAGGGCGTCGGCCCCCGTGACCAGCTCCCACGGATGCGACGCGCCCCGCAGGAAGGAGAAGTTGCTGGTGGCCTGAAGCTCGGCGTAGCGGGTCATGTGAGGTCGGTGATGGGGTTCCAGGCCACCTCCCAGAGGTTGCCCTCGGGGTCGGCGAAGTAGCCGGAGTAGCCGCCCCAGAAGACGTCGACGGGCTGTTTGACGGCCGTGGCGCCCGCGGCCAGCGCCTCGGCGAAGACCTCATCGACCGCCGCCTTGGAGGGCGCGTTGTGGGACAGCACCACGCCGGCGAAACCGGAGCCCTCGGCGGAAACCGCGGCGTCCTCCGCCTGGGCCTGACGGGGGAAGAGGCCCAGCCAAGTCCCCTCCAGCCGGAACATCACCATGTCGTCGCCGGGCGTATAATTGTGCAGCGGCAGGCCGAGGCCGTCCCGGTAGAAGGCGATCATCCGGTCGAGGTCGCGGGCGCCGAGGGTGATCAGGCTGATCTTGGGTTTCATCGAAGGCTCCTATCCGAACAGGCCGTGCAGCCACCACTTGGGGGCGTCCCCGCCGCCGTAGAGCCCGGCGCGGAACAGCCAGAAACGGCCGCCCTCGGCGTCCTCCACGCGGTAGTAGTCGCGGACGTGGGTGATCGAGGCGTCGGCGATGTCGCCCTTCCACCATTCCTCGCCGATGCGCTCGGGCCCCTCGGCGCGCTGGATGCGGTGCAGCCGGCCGCGCCAGCGGAACTGGATCGGGGGGTCGTCAGGCAGCAGCGCCACCACCTGCTCCAGGGGCTCGGGGCGGCGGAACAGGCGGACGGGGCGCGGGGCCTCGCGGTTCCAGGGCTGCGCCTGCGGCGGCGGGGCGCCCAGGGCCGGGACACGGGCCGCCGAAAGTTCCGGCACGTGGCTCTCGAACGGCGCCGCGCGCCAGACGGCGCAGGGGCCCAGACGATTGGCGAGCCGGTCGACCAGCGGCGCGAGGCCATCCTCCACCGCGGCGTCCAGGCCCGTCTCGATCCGCACCTGCCGCCCGCCCACGGGTTCGACGGCATAGGCGGCGATGGTCACGCTCTCCACGCCGAAGCCGGGATCCACCGTCTCCAGCTTGGGCTGAAGGAGGCGGGCGATGCGGCGGGCGTCGCGGCCGGGCAGGGAGAGGCCCACGGCGATCGCCGGCGCCTTGCCGTCCACCCGGTGGAAGGCGACTTCGAAACGCCGGCCGCCCTGGCCCTCGGCCTCCAGGCGGGCGCACAGCTTGGCGGTGACATCCTCGGTCACCCGGGCCATGTCCTCGGGCGCGCTGATCGGCTCGAAGAACGCGAGCCGGGCGATCCAGGGCGTGGGCGGGCGGCGGAAAGCCAGCGCCTCGGCCGTGCGCCCCAGGGCTTGGTCCAGCCGGTCCAGGGTCGCCGCGCCGAAACGGCGGCCCAGCGGCGCGCGGGGGATCTCCATCAGCTGGCCCAACCGGCGCAGGCCCAGCCGCTCGATCTGGGCGGCGGCTTCGGGATCGAGGCGCAGGGCCGCCGGCGGCAGGGGCGCCAGAAGCTCGGCCTGGCCGTTCGGCGGCGCGATGGTCCCGTCCCGGCCGTAATGGGCCAGGGCCCAGGCCGCCCCCGGCGTATCGGCGATGGCCAGGCGGAAGGGAAGGCCGTTGGCGGCCAGTCGCGCCCGGAAATCGGCTATCAGCTCGCCCTCGCCGCCCCACAGGTGGGCCACCCCGGAGATGTCCAGGAACAGCCCGTCCGGCCGGTCGGCGGCCACCGCGGGTGAGTAGCGTACGCACCAGTCAACCAGCGCGGTCAGGGCCTCGGCGTCCGCCTCCGGCTCGGCCTCGGCGGTGGTGAGACCAGGGACCAGGGCCATGGCGTCGGTGGCCTTCTGGCCCACGTGCAGCCCAAGCTTGGCGGCCTCCTCGCTCACAGCCGAGAGGCGGCGGACCTGGCGAACGGTCTCGATCAGGGCCAGCGGCGGGCGCTCGGCGTTCGCGGGGTTGCGCCGGCGCCAGTTCGCGATCGCCCAGGTCGGCGACCAGGCGCAGAGGATGCGCGACATCGCCTGCCTCCCAGGAATAGGCCGCGGAGGCCTCGAGGATCCATGCGCCGGTCCGCCCGCCCCGGCAGCGTTCGAGCGCCACGTGGAACCGCGGCGCGCCCAGACCGAATTCCCCGGCCGGGGGTTCGGACGGGGCGGACGCCACGCGCCATCGGGTTCCGGCCACCGAGCCGGCCGCCTCGGTCCTGGCCTTTCCCCCGAACGGGCGGCGCTTGATCACGAAACCCGTGGCGCCGCGCTTTTCGCAGGCCAGCTGCAGCCGGCGGCCGGCGGTCAGGTCCACCGCCTCGACCTCTGCGAAGACGGCGGAAACGCCCACGGTGGCGAGGGCGTCCTCCATCACCGCCAGGGCCTCGGCCTCGTCGCGGACGCAGACCTGGATCAGCCGCTCGGGCGGGAAGCCCAGGCCGGCCAGTCCAGGCGCCCAGAGGTCGTCCCGGCGCAGCACCCACACCGCCTCGCCCGTCCGGGCCAGGGGCGCGGCGGTAAGGGCTGCGAAGGCGGCGGGCGCGGCCGAGGTCTCGGCCTCCAGCCCCGCGCCGACGACCTCGTGCCAGCGCCCTAGCGCCAGGCCGCCGCCCGGCAGGCAGGCGTCCAGCCTTGCGTCGCCGAAGGGCAACACGCCGGCCTTGGCGCGTCCGCCGCTCTCGATGGCGGCGATCTTCGCAGCCAGGGCGGCGATCCGCTTGGCGCGAAAATCGGACATCGCTTTGGGACTCCTTTTGTTCCATCTTTGTTCTGGAACTGTAGAACCAAGGAGTCAAGCCGGGGTCGCCGCCGAATTCGATCCGGGCCGCGGTTGCCCCGTGTTCAGAAACCCGGGCAAAGTCGCGCCCGGAAAACGGGAGGCATGAGGATGCGTTGGGCGGCAATCTTGGCGGCGGCATGGCTGGCGGCCGGCGCGGCCCAGGCTCAAACCTCCGTGAAGGCCCAGGTCGAAAGCGGCGTCCTTCTCGGCGAGGCGACCGAGCGGGCCAACGTCTTCCGCAACATTCCCTTCGCCGCCCCGCCGGTGGGCAAGCTGCGCTGGGCCCCGCCGCAGCCTGTCACCAGATGGGCGGGCGAGCGCGACGCCACGAAGAATGGCCCCTCCTGTCCCCAGCCCATGAACGCCAACGGCTCCCCGAACAGCGGCGGCGCCAATGGGCCGGTGAGCGAGGACTGCCTGCAGCTCAACGTGTTCGCGCCGAAGAGCGCCAAGGCCGCGCCGGTCATGGTCTGGATCCATGGCGGCAGCCACCGCACCGGGGCCGGCTGGATCTATGACGGCTCGAACTTCGCCCGCGACGGGATCGTCCTGGTCTCGATCAACTATCGCCTGGGGGCGCTTGGCTATTTCGCTCACCCGGCGCTGACCAAGGACGCCGGCGACGCCCCGACGGGCAATTTCGGCCTCATGGACCAGATCGCGGCTCTGGAATGGGTCAAGCGCAACGCCGCCGCGTTCGGCGGCGACCCGGGCAACGTCACAGTCTTCGGCGAATCCGCCGGCGGCATGAGCACCCTGGCCCTGCTCTCTACGCCCAAGGCCC
>NZ_LSJI01000045.1 GCF_001557235.1 Phenylobacterium sp. CCH9-H3
ATCGTGCGGCCGATGGCCAGCGAGGTCAGCGGATCGTTGGACGGGCTCTTGATCACCGCGTCGCCGCGCGTGATCGCGTTCCAGAGGGCAGTGATCCCGGCGACGCCTGGGGAGTTCCCGGCGGTGATGTGGACGCATCGCGCGCCGAGCGGGCGCGTGTGGGCGACGCGGCCGTCCAGCAGCTCGTGCCGGGTCCAGCCGTCGAGGGCTTGAACGCCGATCCGCAGCTCGGCGACTTCGCGCACGTAGTCGGCCTTCAACAGTCCGGGGATCTGGCGCGCATAGGCGTCATGGAGGATGCCGGGCGTCAGGCCGGAGGTCAGGCAGGAGAGCTCATAGGCCTCCTGAAGGTAGGGGTTGGACGCCGGATCGAGCCGTTCGCTGAGCGCGTCCAGGTACGCCACCACGTCGGCGAAGCTGAGCTGCTCGTACATGTCCGACATCCGCGTCGGATCGGTCAGTGGCAGGCGGTCGAGGTACTTTGCGACATCGGGCGTCCGGAACCTGAGCTCGCCGCGCCGCGCCTCGTGGTCCGTCATGTGATCGGTGATCAATTCGCCCCGGATCAGCAGCGGGATGTCGTAGGTCTTCACAGGGGCGGCTCATGAGCAGGGACGGCCCCGCGAGCGGCGCCACGCAGTCTGCCGGCGACGCCAGGCGACCACCGACAGAAGGCTCTGCGGGGGGTCGGCCGTCAGTCACCATCGCCCGGGACACCGAGGCCACGGATTGGACCTGCCACCAGTAAACCCAAACGTGTCACCGTGGGCAGGGACACCTGCTGCACCTGACGCGGACGATAATGTCAATTGCGTCACGCTGGCGTCGGCCGCTCCACCCAGTTCCTGGAGCTCACACGCCCCGCCTCCGCGGCGCGTTTCCTCCCAAATGGGGAGGACATCCTCCCCCACCTCGCCGCTCGGAGCCTTGTCTCCGAGCGGCGCTCTCTGTCCCGAAGACTCGCCGTCGCGCGGCGAAAGCGGGCGCGGTCCCATCTCGCGCGGCGGCACGCAGGCGCGGAGGCCCTCTTGTCCCTGCCGAAAGGGACCCTCGATCCGCATTTAGCATAGGAAGATGATGCTAATCGCGTCGCACCCCCACGGGACTCCAACGATGACGCGCGGGGGAGGAGCCGGCGATGACACTGCGCCGCAAGGCCACGGAGGACGGCGGTTTCGCGATCGGCCGGCTCATGGACAGCACCAACCGCGCGGTCGGATGGCGGGGTGACCCGCCGACGGGGCGCCCCCCCGGCCGGCGCCGGCCCCTGATGGCCGCGAGCGCAGCCCCCGTCAGGACGGCTAACCCACTCGGCGGCCCGGACGCCAGGTCAGCATCTCAGCGCTCAAGACGTCACGGCGGCCACATCAAGCCAACGAGAGCCAATGGGCCGGACGCGTGCCGCGGCCGCGGACCGGGGCGCGAACGACGATCACAGGCAAGCGGCTGAGGCCGGAGCTGCAGAGGGGGAACCATGAGATTTGCGATCAAGACACTCTGGCTGTGCGGCGCAGGAGCTGGCGCACTGCTCGCGGCCGACGCCGCCTGCGCCCAGCCTTCGTCACCGACGCCTTCGGGCGCCGCCGCGCCAAAGGTCGCCGAGCTCGAAGAGGTACAGGTGACCGGCTCGCGCATCGTGCGCGACGGCTATGAGACGCCGAACCCGGTCACGGTGCGGACCAACGAAGACCTGCAGCAGACGGCGCCGATCAGCGCGATCGCGGGCCTAGGGCAGTTGCCGCAGTTCCAGGGATCGTCGCTGCTGACCGACAGCCGCCGGTTTTCGAGCCCGTTCACGCCCAACGGCAATTTCCTGAACCTGCGCGGCATCGGCTCAGTCCGTACGCTGACGCTCCTGAACGGCGTTCGCCTCCCGCCCACCAATTTCCTGGGCCAGGTGGATGCGAGCGTCGTTCCGCAACTTCTGCTGGAGCGTGTCGACGTGGTGACCGGCGGCGCGTCCGCCGCGTACGGGTCTGATGCGGTGGCCGGCGTGGTGAACTTCATCCTGGACGAGGACTTCGCGGGGATGAAGGCGAACGTCCAGGGCGGCGTGAGTTCGCGGGGCGACCGCTACAACTACCGGGTCGGGATCGCCGGCGGCTTCGCCCTGGGCGAACGCGGCCACTTGACCCTCAGCTACGAGCGGTTCGAGGCGACCGAGGTCAAGCGCAAGGACCGCGAGGTCTCCGCGCAGCAGCCGCCGATCGGCGTCGCCGCGAAGTTCCCGGGCGGCAATCAGGGCACCGCCTTGAACCCCTTCATCTATGTCTATGACGGCCGCTACACCGTGACGACCAGCGCCCTCGTCGCGGGCGGCCCGTTTGCCAACACCTATTTCCCCACGGCGGGGACATTCCGCCCGGTGCAGGGGACGGCGACCAACACCCCCGGGATCTTCGTCGGCGGCGATTGGGATATCCAGGACACCAACGGCACGATGGCGGCGCCGATCCTCGAGCAGTCCGCCTTCGCCCGCGCGACCTACGAGCTGACCGACAACATCACGGGCTACGTCCAGGGGATCTACAGCACGCCGGAGGATCGCTCGCTGGGCCTGACGATCCCGCTGCGGGGCGTCACAATCTTCAGCGGCAACCCGTTCATCCCCGCCGCCTTCCAGCAACAGATGACGGCCCAGAACGTCGCCAGCATCACCATCAACCGGCAACTGCACGAGGCCCAGCCCCTGGGCGTCTGGGCCAAGAACCGCACCTTCCTGGGCGGCGCCGGCCTGAAGGGGCGGCTGCTCGACCGGTTCAGCTGGAACCTCGACTATGCGTACGGCCACGCTCGGCACCGGCAATCCGCGCGCACCATCGATCTGCGGCGTCTGGCGGCGGCGGCCGACGCCGTCCGCGACCCGTCCGGCGCCGCCGTCTGCCGGGTCAATCTCACAAACCCCGGGCTCTATCCGGGCTGCGTGCCCATCAACCTGCTGGGCGCGGGCGCGCCGTCGCCCGAGGCGGTGGCCTACATCAGCGAGCCTCGCTCGGAGTGGAGTACGCTGAACGAAACGCACTTCGCCAGCGCCGGCGTCCAGGGCGACGTGTTCAATCTGCCCGCCGGCGCCGTCACACTAGCGATCGGCGCGGAGTACCGCGACGAGCGGCTGGATCAGGACTCCAATGCCGATCCCGCAAGCCCGTTGCCCATCACCGGTCTGCGCGGCATCGCCGCCACCAGCACCCGCTTCTATCTGGTGAACGCGGGCCTCGCGGAGGGTCGGGTCAAGGTCAAGGAGGTGTTCGGGGAAGCGGCCGTCCCGGTCCTCAAGGATGCGCCTCTGGCCAAGTCGCTCGATCTGAACGGCGCCGTTCGATACACCGACTACAGCACCAGCGGCGGGGTCACGACCTGGAAGGTCGGCGCCACCTGGGAGCCGGTCCAGGACGTGCGGTTCCGCGCGACCCGGTCGCGGGATATTCGCGCGCCCAATATCAACGAACTGTTCGCGGGGACCTCGCAGTCCCGCTTCCCGATCATCGACCCGCACACCAACACCGCCGTGAACGTGGCCACCCAGGCGGGTGGCAACCCAAACCTGGACCCCGAGAAGGCGGACACCCTGACGATTGGCGCGGTCTTTCAGCCGCGGTTCGCGCCGGGCCTGATGTTCTCGCTCGACTACTACAAGATCAAGATCCGTGACCTGGTTGGCTCGGTCTCCCTCGCCGAGACGCTGACGCTGTGCGAGGCGGCGAACGGAACCGGTCCCGCCTGCGAGCAGATCGTGCGGCCCTTGCCGTTCAGCGATCGGACGCCTGCCAATGCGCCGACCCTGATCTACACAAGCAGCATCAACATCGCCAAACGCATCTATTCGGGCGTTGATGCGGAAGCGACCTATCGCCGACCGCTCGGCGGCGGCGACCTCACGCTGCGCTTGCTCGGCACCTACATCGACAGCATCGAGACCCAGGCCACCCCGGCTTCCCCGGTGCTCGAGAACGCCGGCTACCTCGGGACGCCCCGCGTCGTCGCCAATCTGAGCGCGCGCTACGACAAGGGCATCTGGTCGTTCTTCATCCAGGAGCGCCTGTACGGGAAGGTGAAGCTCGGGGGGCCCACCCAGGTCTTCGACGAACGCGACCCGCCCGAGCTTTGGTACACCGATGTCACGGTGACCGCCCGACCCGCTTTCGCCGCGGACTACAACGGCGAATTCTTCCTGACGGTGAACAACCTCTTCGACCCGAAACCCTTCACCTCGGTGATCCAGGGCGCGGGCGGGGGCATCGGCAATCGCGCCTTCGAAGGCCGATACGACTTCATCGGCCGGACCTTCACCGCCGGCGTCCGCACCCGGTTCTGAGGTGGCGACTGCCGCGTCCCGCTTCGCGCCCCACACGCGGAGCGGGGCGCGTGCAGCCCGACGCCCCGGGTCCGTCTCGAGGTGGCGAGCTTCACCGTCGTCATGGGCTCCGGGGTGGAGCCGGGAAGACCGTCTCTGATCGAACGCCGCGCCAATCCACGCCGGGAAAGTTCACACTCAGGACGAAGAGGGCGAGCTCTTCGTAGGATCGACTGATGGTCTCAAGCTCGGGCACCGACTCGCGCACCGGACGGAACCGGCTCAGGCCGATGATCGAGGCCTGAAGGTTGAGGATCCGGGCCTCGGCCTGGTCAAAGCCCAGCGCTCTCCCGGCCTCGAAGTAGGCCTGCCAGTAGGTATTCAGGACCGGCCCCAACGTGGCGTCGATGGTTCCGGAGCGAGGGTCGACTAGGCCCTTGAACGTCTGGCGGCTTTCGGTCGGGTTGACCCCCCCATAGCAAAGGCCCAGCGCCAGCGCGCAGATCTTTGCGGCGGGCGAGGCGTTCGCCGCGAGCAGCCGGTCGAGTCGACGAAGGCCGCGTTCCACGAGGAGCAGCCGACAGGCGTTGACCAGCGCCTCCTTGTTGGGGAAATGCCTGTAGAGCGTGGGAAGCCCAACCCCCGCCAGGTCCGCCACGCCCTGCACCGTCACGAGCGCCATGTCCTGGTGGGTGAAGGCCTCGATCGCGGCCCGCAGGATCGCTTCGCGCGGCTCCACGTCGGCCAGCGGACCGTTGGGCGCGGCAGCTGGCGCGGGATGTCCCCAGCGCGCGGCGGCTCCCTTCATCGCCCGATGCTTGCGCTCGGCCGGGGAGAGCTTGGTACGACCTCTGCCAGAGGATCCCGCGGGCATGCAGGTCTCAGATAGCAGGCGGCTGACACGGATCAAGCCGGCCCCGGGAGTCTTGCCTGCCGTAGCCGCGGTGGGGGGAGGGCGCGACGTGGCGTGCGCGCCTCGCGTCGATCCCGCCTTCTCCCGACGCGACGGGAAACTGCGGCGGCGCCGGTTGCGGCCTCGGAGCGCCCCCGCGGCTCACTTTGCGGACCGGGCGGCGACGCAGCGGAAGCTGCTGGCCGCCGTGACGTCGCCGGTCCCCTTATAGTGGGCGTAGGTCGGGTAGGGGCACAACGGCCGCGAGAACAGGGTCTTGCCCGTCTCGGCGTCGATCCGCGTGGCGGTGAGGGATTGGGGCGCGCGCCCTTGGGTGACCCAGGCGTCGAGGGCGGGGAGCAGGGCGTCGGTGCGATCCGCGCCGGTGCCGCCGCGGCAATGCCCCACGCCGCCGAAGAAGTAGAACCGCATGGAGGCGTCGGCCTTGGCCTTGCCGCCGACGTTGGACACGAAGTCCTTGTAGTAGCCGAGCGTGCCGGCCGGCGGCACGCCCGGATCGCCGGCCCCCGTCCAGACGATCAGCTTGCCGCGCCGGGCGAAGGGCGAGATGTTCGCCGTCACTTCCCAGAGGTCGTAGAGCGCCATGACCTCACGCGCGTGGGCGTTGAAGTCATAGCCCATCGCGTCGACGGTGACGTCCTTGGCGATGAAGTCCTTCACATAGCTGTTCACGGTCGAGACGAAGGCGGACGTCGGTCCGAACGCCATCCGATCCCAACCGCCGGGCAGGGTCTCGGCCCCGTTCATGTAGTAGCCGAGTTCGGTCTTGCGGCCGCCGGCCAGGGTGATCGGCGACGTCAGGGCGGTGAGCACGGCGACCTGCGCGTCGGAGAGGCAGGTGTCGCCCGCATCGACGCCGCCGGGGCAGCGGAGGGTCTTCGGGTCGAAGCGACAGGACCAGTCGGAGACGATCCCGTCCGCGAGACCGTCCTTCGCATCGCAGCGCGCCATGACCGCCTTGTGCACCATGGCCATCTTGGTCGGGCTGATGGTCGCGCCGGGCAGGGCCGCCAGGCGCGCCGCCCTTTGCATGAGCGCGATGGGGCTCGTCCGCGCCGGCGCACCGGCGATGACGCCGTCGAACAGGTCGGGGTTGTGAATTGCCGCCGTCAGCGCTTCGCGACCGCCGGCCGAGCAGCCTTCGAAATAGGCCCGGACCGGCGCAGACCCGTAGTAGCGGCGCATCACCTCCCGGGCCACCGGCGTGACGGTCGGGACCGATTCCCGGACGAAGAGCGTGAGCTTCTGCGGATCGCGGGCAAAGGTGCTGTTGTTGCCGTCGTGGCCACCGTTGCTCGCCACGTCGCCATACCCCTGCGCAAGCACGCCCGGGTTGAGCGGGCGGATGACGCCGTCGAACCCACCGCCGCCACTGTAGTGGAGCTTGCCATTCCAGCTGTTGGGCAGCCGCAATTCGAACTTGAGCTCGGGCGCGATGAGGCCGCTAACCTTGCAGTACTCCGGAGCCAGAGGGGTGGCCCCGACGACTACCGCGTCGGTGATGGCGGCGCCGGCGATCTGCTGGCCGTTGAGTCCAACGCACTCGGCCGGGCTTGGCGCGGCCGCCGCTTCGGACGCGACCCCGAGAACCAGACTGGCGGCCGCGAGCAGGGACGCTCGCAAAGGGGTCACACGGCCGGGCGCAGTGGACGCAGCGGTTTGAAAACAACCCATCGAGGCTCCCCTTGGACGTTGTCGTCCTGGGCGGCCGGAGGCCGCACGACGGGATGGTGTTCACCGCATGCCGCCCCGTCTGTCCCAGGGTGGGGGGACATTCACGAACACAATTGGTCCATGAGTCACTTTCAGAGGACGCGATGCTCACTTGATTTGCAGCGTCCTGGTCAGTGCGCCCGCCCCTGAACAACGCTACCGGCGCTCAAGTCATCTATTGTCACTTTAGTGATAGTCACTTGAAGTGACTGGAAGGCTGGTTATCTCAGCAAGGATGAATTTGCCTTCGGGGCAAGGGTCAAGCGCCGCGTCATGCGGCAAGTGCTTGAACCCTGCGCGAAGCCTCGAGGAGGATGACCTTGCAGCGCCGCGCGCCGACCGGTTCGACCCTGATCGTTGTTCCGCGACGGCTGAGATCTCCGAGCGTTCGTAACCGCTTTCGGCTGCTCAGCCTGAAGACGGAGCGATGGATGAGCCGCCAGCGCGGCTTCCTCCGCTACTCGCTGTTCGAGACCGAGGATGGCTGGATGGAGCTCTTCGTCTGGCAAAGCTCGGCCGAAGCGGAGACGGCCCACACCCGCTTCAACGCCAGCGGCATCGCGGCAGACCTGGCCGGGATCCTCGATCCCGACGACGATAGCCGCGCCGCAGATCCGCTCGTCGTCGGCGCGCCCTCGGCGTGAGGCGTCAGATCGAATGGACTATGGCCGCATCACAAGCTCGATGCGGTTGCCCGCCGGATCACGGATCATCGCGACCGTGACGTCGCCAAGCCCGGGGGGCCGCGTCGGCGCCAGTTCCACGGAGCCGCCGGCCGCGATGACACGACGCACCGCGGCGTCCATGTCGCGGACGTTGAAGACCATGTTGGAGACGCCCTCCAGCTTCGCGTCGGGGGCGCGGTTGACCACGATGAGCCGCGTGGTCTTGGCCGCCTTCGCCGCCTCGACGGTCGGACCGAAGTTGAGGATCACTTCGAGCAGGTTCGGCCGCTCGAGGCGAAAGACCTCATGCATGCCGAAGGCCTTTTGGTAGAAGGCCGCGGTCCTTGGCACATCGGGCGCGCTGACGCGCACGTTGCGGATCGATATGTCCGGCTCGGCCGCCGTCGGCTGGGCGATCGCGGCTTGGGCCGCCGCCGCCAGGCTGAGTGCGATCAGGATTGCTCGCATACGCCGCTCCTCGTTGCAGTGATGATCCGCCAGCGGCGCCGCCTCAGCTGGCGGCGCAGGTCCAGTTGGCGGCGTCGTTGACGTCGGCGCCGCCGCCCTTGAAGACCGCGCGCATCGGCTCGGGGCAAAGGCGGAACGTCCGTCCGTCGCGGCGGCGGGCGACGATCGACCGAGGCGGCTCGCCCTTCTCAACCCAGTCGATCAGCGCCTTGAGCGCCTGGCGCATGACGTCGTCGGGTCCGACGCCGCCGGCGCAATGGAGCATGCCGGGGACGTTGAACATGCGCATCCAGTCGTCGACCCGCTCTGGCGAGGGCTCGAGTTTCCGCGCCCCCTCGAGGTTCGGCAGGCCGTAGGTCAAGAATGAGCCGATCGGGTCGTCAGCGCCGTAGTAGGCGATTATCTTGCCGCCCTGGTCGCGGAAACGGTGGAACTCGAACGGCGCGCGGTCCGACCCGTCCGGGCGGGCATAGATCGCCTGCACCTTCGGATCGTCCAGATTGACCGTGAGCAGGTTAGGCTTGCCCGGCGCGGCCTCAAACACCGCCTTGGTGCTCAGATAGGCGCGCGGCACACCCGCCGCCGTGGTGTCGGCCCACGGCGGCGGCTGGGCGCCGAAATACCACGTGGTCCAGTCGGTGACCCGCGTCACCGGCAGCCCCCGCACCTGCAGCGCGGGGGTGGTCAGCTTGTAGGTCCAGCTCGACCGCGCGAACTCGAAGGCCTTCATCTGGGCGTCGGAAAAGCCGACCGTTCGCAGGATGGCGGGATCGAAGGTGATCAACCGCTCGTCCTGGATGATGCCGTCCTGGGCGCCGTCCACCGCGTCGTACTTCTGGATGATCGCCGCTTCCGCGGCCGCCATCAGCTTCGGGGGAATCCAGCCATCCGGATGCCGTAGAAGATACTGTTCGACGCGCGCCCACTGGACCGTGTTGGAGGGGCCGATTGCGGAGGCGTCGCCGATCACGACGCCATCGAAGTCGGCGGCGCCGTGTGCGCGCATGCTGTTCCAGCCGGCCACCCCGCCGCCCGAGCAGCCGGCGGTATAGCGGCGGATGGACGGCGTCCGATAATAGCCGCGCGTGAACTGCTGTGTCGCGACGGCGGCCGCGTGCATCCCGCGGTGGGCGAGGTTGAGCCCCTGGACCGGATCGCCCCAGACAGAACTGTCGATGCTGAAGGCGGGTGCCGTGCCCCGGTCCATGGCCGCGACGGCGAAGCCCTGCGCCAACAGTTCGGGGTCAGGATCCGGCACGCGTCCGCCGGTGCCGCCCTGCGAGGTCATGAAGTACCGGCCGTTGAAGCGTTCCGGCAAGGCGAGGCTGAAGCGGACGGGCCAGGGGCCTGGATTGTCGACAGTCACAACCCCATCCAAGCGCAGGTAGGGCAGGCCGCTCACGGTCTGGGCAAGGGTGGCTGATAGGAGCTTGGCGTTGGCAGGCAGTAGGGGCTGCAGGCCTTCCACGGTGGGACGGCCCGGCGGCGCCATGGCGACCGTTTGGGCCTGAGCGGGTTGGGGCTGTGCGGGCAGGCAAAGCGCCAATCCGGCGCAGGCGCCCGCGACGGTGCGCAGCGATATCGACCTCACCACGATGACAAGCTCCCTTCCCCGGTTCGATGCGTCTGCGCGCAGTTTGAGGGCGACCCAGGCCCAGGCCCTCCGCCACGCTGAGCCCACTCCGCGCCCGACGCCTCGGCGACGCCTGAAGTCACCGCCGAGCGCATGGTCATCACGGGCCAGTCAAGGCGTCTGTCCCACGACGGAGGGACAGCGGCCGGATCAAATTGGGTGTGGAGTCAGCATCCACATTCAGCTGTCTGCCGTCGCGACGATGCGCGACGATCAGACAGAAATCTCCGTGGGTTAACCCGTTGCCCGATGATCTATCGAGGAGTGCCCGCAAATCTAATTGAAGTGTTGGTCATTGACGCTGCTATGACGGTTTCGTAGGTTCACGGCGCGGCTCGAAAGAAGCCGATGGGTCCAGGGAGGAAAGCTGTTGCGACGCTGGTTGACGTGCTTGGCGGCGACGACGTGCCTTTCGGCGGCGCTACTTCCGGCAGCTTCCCAAACCTTGGCGGCGAGCAAGCCCGGGGAGGCCGCGAAGACGCTCGTCGCGGCGCGGCGGCTGACGGAAAGTCAGTATCGGAACGCAATCGCCGACATCTTCGGGGCCGACGTCCAGGTGAATGGCCGCTTTGAAGCGGGCAGGCGCGAGGGCGGCCTTCTGGAAGTGGGAAATCAGGAACTCTCGGTCACGGCCGGGGGCTTCGTTCAGTATGAGGCCATGGCGCGCAGCGTGGCCGACCAGGTCTTGGCCGAGAAGCGCCGCGAGACGTCGGTTCCTTGCCAGCCGGCGGACGCCAAGGCGGCGGATTCCGCCTGCGCCAGCAAGTTCGTTCAGGCCTATGGCGACCTGCTCTTCCGCCGGCCGCTCGCCAAGCGCGAGGTGGCCGCCCGCGTGGCGCTGGCGGACCAGGGCGCTTCCGCGGCCCGCGACTTCTACGCCGGACTGAAGCCCGCCTTGGTCAGCCTGCTGATGGCGCCGGAATTCCTGTTCCGGGTGGAGGCGGCCGAACCGGATCCCGCCCATAAGGGGCAGCTGCGCCTCGACGCCTACAGCAAGGCGGCGCGGCTCTCGTACCTGCTCTGGGACGCCGAGCCCGACCCGATACTGCTGGAGGCGGCCGGACGGGGCGAGCTCCACACCCCTGAAGGTCTGGACCGGCAGCTGACGCGGATGCTCGCATCGCCTCGGGTGGAGAAGGGGGTACGGGCGTTCTTCACCGACATGCTGCAGATGGACCAGTTGGACGGCCTGACGAAGGACGTCGCGGCCTATCCAAAGTTCAGTCAGTCGCTCGTTGATTCCGCCCGCGAGGAGACGCTTAGGGTCCTGGTGGATCACCTGCTGTCTCAGGACGGGGACTATCGGGACATCTTCCTGACCCGCGACACCCTGATGAACCGGCACCTGGCGGCAGTCTACAATGTGCCGTTCGTCGCGGGCGGCCAGGAATGGACCCGCTATTCCTTCCCTAAGGAAGCTGAGCGGGCAGGAGTGCTCACCGGGGTGACATTCCTGTCGATGTTCTCGCACCCTGCGGCGTCTT
This sequence comes from Phenylobacterium sp. CCH9-H3, assembly GCF_001557235.1. Classification (GTDB taxonomy): domain Bacteria; phylum Pseudomonadota; class Alphaproteobacteria; order Caulobacterales; family Caulobacteraceae; genus Phenylobacterium. The sequence goes on from NZ_LSJI01000045.1 coordinate 11,171, forward strand.
CGCCGACCAAGCGCGGGGTGAAGGTCAATGAGATCTTCCGCTGCAGCCCCACGCCCGAGCCTCCGGCGGACGTGGACTTCTCCAAGGTCCAGGCGGTGGACCGCGGAACGGTGCGGACGCGCCTGATCGCACACATGACCAATCCCGGATGTTCCGCCTGCCACAAGGCCAGCGACCCCCTGGGTCTTGCGCTCGAGCATTTTGACGGCATCGGCCAGCGGCGCACGCTGGAGAACGGCGCCCTGATCGATGTCAGCGCCGAGCTCCGCGGCAAGCTCATCTCCGGCGCGCCGGGTGTGGGCCAGCTGCTTCGGGACGACCCCAAGGTTCCGGCCTGCCTCGTCAAGCAGGTCTACGCCTACGGTGTCGGACGAACGCCGGGGGACGACGACGAGACGTTCCTGGCCGCTCAGGCCAAGACGTTCGCCGCCGACGGCTATCGGTTGAAGGCGCTGCTGCGACGGATCGGTTCAAGTCCGGAGTTCTTCAAGGTGGCCCCGCCGGAACGGGCGGTCGCGCCGCCGCCGGCGCAGAAAGTCGCCGCCATCATCCCAGCCCGGACCGCAGGAGGCCCTCGATGATCTCGCGGTTCAGCCGCCGTTCTCTGATGCGCGGGGTGCTCGGCGGCGCCACGGTATGCGTGGGCCTTCCCGCCCTCGACATGTTCCTGGACGGCAATGGCCGGGCCTATGCCAACGGCGCGCCCTTGCCGACGCGCTTCGGCACCTACTTCTGGGGCCTTGGCCTGACCCACACTCCGGCCGGAACGCGCTGGGTGCCCACCAAGACCGGGGCCGGCTGGGAGATGACGCCGGAACTCAAGTCGCTGGAAGGGGTGAGAGAGAAGATCAGCGTCTTCTCCGGCTATCGGGTGATCGGCGACGGCAAGCCCAACCTGGTGCACTGGAGCGGCCACGCGGCGATCCTGTCGGGCGCCGCACCGGCCGTGAGCGGCAGTTTTGAAGGCCCATCCCTGGACACCCAGGTGGCGGACGCCATCGGGACCGGCACGCGCTTCAAGGCGCTGGACATCTCGGCCTCGGGACGGACCGTCAGCTATTCGACGCGTACGGGGAAGGGGTTTGCGACCCCGGAGACGACGCCCCTCGCGCTCTACGCACGGCTGTTCGGCGAAGGCTTCCAGGACCCCAACAGCCCCGACTGGAAGCCCGATCCCAGTGTCATGCTCCGCAAGAGCGTGCTGTCGGCCATCAGCGAGCAACGCAAGGCCCTGGCCCTCGATGTGGGCCGCGCCGACCAGATGAAGCTGGACCAGTATTTCACGTCTCTGCGGGAGATGGAGAACAGCCTCTCGGTGCAATTGCAGCGACCCGAGAAATGCGAGGCCTGCGTCATCCCGCAGCGCCCCGAGGAAGGCCAACGCGGCGTCGCGATCGACGTCGTCAACGCCAACAACAAGCAGATGGCCAAGCTGCTCGCCATGGGCCTGGCCTGCAACCAGACCAAGGTCTTCAACTGGATTCATACCTCCGCCACGTCGGACACCTATCTGCCCGGCGACTCCAAGATCTACCATCAGCACACGCACGACGAGCCCACCGACAGCAAGCTCGGCTACCAGCCCCTCACCAGCAAGCTGGCGGGCGAGGTCATGCAGGGGTTTGGCGACTTCCTGACGGAGCTCAACGCGATCAAGGAAGGCGACGGAACCTTGCTGGACCACTCGCTCGTTCTGGCGTTCAGCGACACCGGCTACGCGAAGATCCACTCGATCGAGAACATCCCGATGATCATCGCCGGCGGCGCCGGCGGACGGCACAAGGCCGGTCAACATGTGGCGTCGAAAGGCGACTCGGTCACCCGCGTCGCCCTCACCGCGCAGCAGCTGGCGGGCGCGCCGGTCGGCGAATTCGGGACGGGCGCCATGCGGACCTCCAACCCGATCTCCGAGATCCTGGCGTAGGGGGCGCGCACGTGCAGACTCGCGCAACCTTGCACGGGCCGGCGGCCGCGCTCCGCCGCGCCCAGCGCCCGCTCGCGATCCTGGCCGCCGCCGCCGTCCTGGTGTCCGGCGCGCCATGCGCGAGCGCCCCGGCGCCCCCGTTGCCGGAAGCGTTGCGGCCCCACCGAGCCGGGGGCCTGGCCCTCAACGTCTCCGACTTGGAGCGTTCCAAGGCGTTCTACACCGAGATCCTTGGCCTGAAGGTCGTGGGCAGCGGGCCCCCGGGTGGGCCGCCCCGCTACTACACGCTGGGCATGAGCGGGGACCGGGCCACGGACACGCTTCTGGTCCTCAGTAAGGGCGCAGGGGGCCCGGCCACCGGCTTCGGACGGGTGATCCTTTTTGTGCCGAACGCCCGCGCCCTGGCGGAACGCGTGGCGGCCGCCGGGCTGGACAACCCCCGGCTGACCGACCGCATCAACATCGTGCACGACCCGGACGGCTATGTCGTGGAGCTGATCCCGCAACCCGATCCGGGAGCGGCGCACAGGTAAGCCAGCGGGGGTCCGGCGCCGGGCCCCAATGAGGAGAGGGCGATGACTGCAGAACGAAGACCGCCGCGGGTCGGCCTGGCGGCGCTCCTCGGCGCGATCATCCTCGCTGCGCCCGCCCCGGCCCTGGCCGCCTGGACCCGGGCCTATGCGATCGAATGGAACGAGCCGGCCATGCTGTACGGCGGCAAGGGCGGACCGGTTGATCCGGGCACGGACTGCCCGAAGGGCGCCAATCCGGATCCCGACTGGCACGCAATCCTGGTGAAGGCGGGCTACACGCCCGAAGAGGCCAAGTGGCTGCTGGATCCCGGCAACAAGGACATCCCCAGCCGCCAACGGGTCAACCAGATGGCGTTCCGCGGCAAGGACCGCGCGAACGTCTACGCCGACCCTACCTCGACCCCCGATCCCGGGTTCGTGGAGGTCCAGGGGAAGGTGGCCGAGGGGATCAACCTGGACGGCGACGCGCGGACCGGGTTCGTGAGCCCGACCGGCGAGAAGGGTGTCGACAACAGCTTCTACAAGGCGCTCGGGTGCTGGAAGTATCTGCGAGGCGTCTCGCGACGTCAGCAGGGGACGGAAGGCCCCAACGTCTTCGTTCAGGACGGCGCCTGGACCCTGGTGCTGGTGGTGTCCGGCCAGGGCGATGATCCGTTGAACGACGCCCATGTCCGGGTCGGCGTCTACATGAGCTCGGACAAGCTGGTGAAGAGCGGCGGCGGCGGGGTCGCGCGGGACTACACCTTCCGGATCCGCCCGCACGCCGCCTACGAGGCGATCTTCGAGGGCAAGGTCGCCGGGGGGCGGATCACCACCGAGGCCCATCCGAAGGTGGTGTTCCGCGACGCCTTCTACGGCTGGGGCGTGGAGCTGTTGCAGGCGCGCCTGGACCTCCAGGTCCAGCCGAATGGCGGGCTCAAGGGCTACCTCGGCGGCTATCGGCCATGGCGGGCGATGCACGACAATTTCATGATCACCAGCGGCACGACGGTGGAGAACTACGACGGCATCCAGCTGCCGGCGCTGTGGTACGTGCTGCGGCGCAACGCCGACTACAGCCCGACCGGGCCAGGCGGCCCGAAGACCCACATCTCGTTTGCGCTCCGCCTCGATGCGGTGCCGGCCTACGTCACCGATCCCGGCGGCAAGAGCCTGGTCGCGGGCGTGGCGTCCTACAAGGACCTGGCCCCAAAGGATGAACCGCTGATCACCTATCCCCGCGGTGGGCGCGCGATCATTGACGGGCTCTACACCCTGCAACCCGGCCAACGCGTGCAGCCGATGACCTCCGAACAGATGCAGGCCTTCCTGACGGCCAAACCCGCCAAGGTCGCCACCGCCGACGCCCCGCGATGAGCGGGGGCGCGCCCGGTCGCGAACGGCCCAAGCGCGCTTGTCTCGTGCACGCGTGGCCCTGGCGCCTCGGCCGGCTTGTCCTGGCAGCCGCCGTCATGAGTGCGGCGCCGGGCGTCGCCGAAGCCGCCTGGACCAGAACCTACGTCGTCGAGTGGAACGAGCCTGCCCTCTACTACGGCGGTAAGGACGGCGGCGCGGTGGAGCCGGGCAGCGACTGCCCAAAGGGCGCCAACCCGGATCCGGACTGGACTGCGGTCCTCGTTAAGGCGGGCTATGCGCCGGCGGAGGCCCGTGCACTGCTCGACCTGGAAAGCCGCACCCTGACCCGTGACCAGCAATTCAATCAGATGGCGTTCCGCGGCCGCAACCGCGCCAATGTCTTCGCAGACCCGGCCTCGACGCCCGATCCGGGCTTCGTGGAGGTCACCGGCCAGGTCGGCGAGGGGATCGACCTGGATGGCGACCGCCGCACCGGGTTCACGAGTCCAAGCGGCGAGCGCGGCGTCGACAACGCGTTCTACAGGGCGATGGGCTGCTGGAAGTACTATCGAGGCCCGCCGCGGACCTCCGCCACCCTGGTCGCAGCCAACGACAACGCCCGCAACGGCGCCTGGACGGTGGTCATTGTGGTTTCCGGTTCCGGTCCGGATCCGCTGAACGACGATCAGGTGCGCCTGGGCGTCTACCTGAGCGCCGACCGGCTCGCGAAGAACTCCGGCGGCGAGGCGCAGCGGGACTACACGTTTCGGATCCGGCCGCACCGGGCCTATGAGGCGCTCTTCACGGGCCGCACCTCCGGCGGACGGATCACCACGGACGCGACCGACCGGGTCGTCGTACGGGACGCCGCCTTCGGCCAGGGGCTGGAACTGCTGAACGCCCGCGCGCAGCTTCGCATGCTGCCGGATGGGCGGCTGAGCGGCTACCTGGGCGGCTACCGGCCCTGGGCGACGCTCTACGACGAGTTCATGAAGCATCGCGGCGCGGTGTTCGAGTACTTCGCCGGGATCCAGATGCCGCAGCTCTGGTACGCCTTCCGGCGTAACGCGGACTTCAGCCCGACCGGGCCCGGCGGTCCGAAGACGCATATTTCCTATGCGCTCCGCATCGACGCGCTGCCGGCCTATGTCACCGAGCCGGATGGCGGCGCGTTGGTGACGGGGGCCCGCTCTTACCGAGACGTCGCGCCGCCTGACGAACCGCCGCTCACCTACCCGACCCGCCCGACGGCCTACCGCGTGGTCGATGGTCTGTCGGCCCGGCCGGGCGAACCGCCCGCCCCGCCGCTCACCGCCGACATGCTGCGCCAGGCTGTTCAGTCGAACGCGCGCGCCCAGGCGGGCGCCGGAGGAACGCCATGATCCCGAGCTGCCTGCACACGACGGCCCTGGCGGCGCTCGCCGTCACCGCCCTCCTGCCGGGCCAGGCGCAAGCGGCCTGGACGCGGACCTACGCGATCGACTGGAACGAGCCGGCCATGTACTTCGCCGGCCCGGGCAATCCCGTCGAGCCGGGGCCCGATTGCCCGAAGGGCGCAAACCCCGACCCGGACTGGCGCAAGATCATGCTGCGGGGCGGCTACACCGCTGAGCAGATCAAGTGGCTGTTCGACCGGGAGAACCGCCAGTACAGCGCCCAGCGCTTCCACCGGATGGCCTTCCGCGCGGCAAGGACTGGGCCAACGTCTATGCCGATCCCACCGCGAGCCCCGACTCCGGGTTCGTGGAGGTGGCGGGCAAGGTCGGCGAAGGGATCAACCTGGATGGCGACCCGCGCACCGGCTTCGCCAGCCCGGCCGGCGAGAAGGGTGTCGACAACCGCTTCTACAAGGCGCTGGGCTGCTGGAAGTTCTATCGCGGCGCGGCCGGTGAATCCCCCTCGTTCGTGACGGCCAACAACCGCATGCGCGACGGCGGCTGGACGATGGTGGTGGTGGTTTCCGGCGCCGGCGACGACCCGATGAACGACGACCAGGTGAGGATGGGCGTGTTCATGAGCGCCGACACCCTGGTGAAGGACGGGACCGGCAACGTCGCGAAGGATTACACCTTCCGTATCCGTCCCCACGCGGACTACGAGGCGCTCTTCGAAGGCAAGATCGCGAACGGGCGCCTCACCACCGCGGCGACGCCGCGCGCCTTCTTGCGCGATGCGGGATTTGGACGGGGCCTCGAACTATTGCAGGCTCGGGCGGACTTGCAGCTGCAGGCCGACGGAACGCTGAAGGGCTATATCGGCGGCTATCGCCCGTTCCAAGCGATCTTCGAGGGCTTCCTCGATCACCATGGCTGGACCATCGAAAGCAACACCGGCGTCGAGCTTCCTGCGCTCTGGTACGCCCTGCGGCGCAACGCCGACTACAGCCCGACGGGGCCGCTCGGACCCAAGACACACATTTCCTTCGCCCTGCGGGTGCAGGCGGCGCCGGCCTACGTGACGGACCCCGAGGGCCAGGGCCTCGTCTCTGGCGTGAAGTCGTACCGGGCGGCCGCGCCGGCGGGCGAGGGGCTCATGCGCTATCCACCTCGTCCGCCCGGCTATCGGGTCGTCGATGGCCTGGTGACGCCAGCGAGCGGCGCGCCAGCGGCGCCTCTCACCGCCGAGGAACTGACGCGACTGGCCACACACCCCCGGCAGGTCGCGGCCACAGCGAAGCGGCCATAGGCGCGCCCCGGTCAGCGTGTCCGCGCGGCGCCCGCGCCTTCAGGTGCTCGAACCGGCCAGTTCCGCCTTCTCGCTGCGGGCTTGCGCCAACACCGTCTCCACGGCCCGGAGGGCCAGGACCGCCGCCATCGTCAGACCGCTGCAATAGTGCTCGGCGAAGACGCCGCCGACATCGGCGCCGGCGGCGAACAGACCGGGGATCGGCTGACCCCCGGCCTGGAGAACCTGCGCCTTGTCGTCCACACGCAGCCCGCCGAAGGTGAAGGTGATCGCGGCTTGGACCTCGATGGCGAAATAAGGCGCCCGTAGGGGCTCGCGATTTCTCGCACGCGGCGGCGTCAGGCGGTCCTCCCGCGCGAGACCCGCATTGAATCGGCTCACGGCCCGCGCCACGCCTCGATAACCCCAACCGCGGACCGTCGCCTCAAGCGCCTTGAGGTTTGCCGCTTCGCTGACGCGGGCGCCGGCTTTGGCCGCTTCGCTGGGCCGGTCCACGACCTCGACCCCAAGCGTGCGGTTGGCCACATAGCCTTCGGCCTCCGCCCTGCGCATAGCGGCGTCGCCGACCAAGAGCGCCCGCCCCGTCGGCTGCTTCAGAATGGCCCGCGCGTCGTAGCAGTAGACCGAGGACTCATCGACGAAGCGACGGCCCTCGGGATCCAGGAGCAGCCCATGGCCGGCCAAAAAGGGCATGGCCAGCCGCATGTAGTCCTGCGGCTCAAAGGCCTCCAGGGGATAGGGGATCACGTGGCCGTAGAAGTAATCCATCGCGTCGCTGGTGGCCGCCCCGACCGCTTGACCAAGCACGAGGCCGTCACCTGCGCTGTAGGGATTGGAGCGCAGGACCATGTCCCGGGCCTGATCGCCCAGATGCCGGACGCGGAGGTCGGGCGAGGCCTGAAACCCGCCGGTCGCCAGCAGCGTGGCGCGCGCCCGCACATGGGTGTCGCCGTCGCGATCGCGGATGTGCGCGCCGGTGACCGCGCCGGCTTCGATCTCGAGGCGGTCCACCACGCTGTCGACGACCAGCCAGCCGCCGGCGCTACGGACTTCGAGGGCGCAAAGGGCGAGGTATCTGACGATGTCGATGCCGCGGATCGTGCACGGTATCCCGAACATCTCCTCCGCACTCGCAGTCGGGGTCGCGCTCACGCCCAATGAGTCGATCCACCGGATCGCCTGGTCGTAGCGGGCATGCAGCAGATCAGCGAAGGCGGGGTCTGCGCTGGGGTTGACCCGCTTCAGCGCCCCGGGATCCTCCGGCTTGAGCATCCCGCCGGCGGCCAGCCGAGCCGAGCCGCCTGGCCGCGGCGCCTTCTCCACGACGCCGACGCTGAGGCCGTGGCGCGCGGCGAAAGCGGCCGCCGTCAGCCCGGCCATACCCGCCCCGATCACCAGGAGGTCGACGTCCACGATCGGCGCAGGATCCGGGTTCATTCGTTGGCGCTCCCCGCCTGGTGATCGCACGCTGAGGAAGGTCGGATGGACCCGTAGCGTCGAGGGCGCCCACGGCCTCGTCCGCCCCGGACAGCTTCCACGGCGGTGCGGCGCAGTCTGTCACTTGTGGTCGGGACAAGGAGCCGCTGGAGGAGCCGTCCCGGGGCTCGCGCGCCATCGACCTCACCCGAGCGCCCTCGTCAGATGACGCGCCCCGAGGATCGGGTCACGGGGTCGCGGGCTTTCGGGCGATGAGTTCGATGCCGTTGCCGGCGGGATCGCGGACAAACACGAAGACACCGGCCGCGGATCGCACGGGTGGGCGGTCGATCCGCCCGCCGGCCTCAAGGACGCGCTTGGTCACCGCGTCCACGTCGCTGACCGTAAAGATGAGGTTCGTGATCCGCGGCGGCGATGCGCCCGCCGGTCGCGTGATCAGCACGAGTTTCGGGGTGGTCGCGGCCTTGGCTTCCTCGACCGTGGCGCCGAAGTTCAAGACGATCTCCATGAGGTCCGGCCGCGAGATGCGCTGGGTCTCCTGCATGCCGAACGCCGCCTTGTAGAACTCCGCAGTCTTCGGCACGTCGGTCGCGTCCACCCGGGAGGCCAACATCGCCGACCGGTCGGCCGGCGGGTGTGCGGCCTGCGCATAGGTTGCGTTGGCGAAGCCAAGGCAGCCGGTGGCGACGGCGGCGATCAGAATTGGACGCATGGGGTCCTCCTGAAGGTCGATGTGCAGGGATCTGGAGGGGGCACGAACCGGCCTAGCTTCCAAAGCGGTAGACGAGGTTGATCCCCCACATCCGCGGGGCGGAGTAGAGCTTGACCGCCGATCCGGTGCTGTAGGCGCGCGTGCTGCCGGACTGCGCAAAGGTGGTGTCCGTCAGGTTGTTGACGAACACCGCGGCGCTGAACGTCGAACCCAGGATCCGGTCCCAGCCCACGCGGAGGTTCAAGGTGGTGTAGGCGTCTTGGGTGATCGCGTTGGTGATGTCGCCCAGGCCCTTGCCCCGCGCCACGTCGATCTCGCGGAACGCGGCGGGGGTCAGATACTGCTTGGATTGATGATAGGCGCTCAGCAGCACCCAGGCGTCGCCGTGCGCCTCGTCGATCGGCAGATGATAACGAACGTTGCCGCTCAGCTGATGGGCCGGCGCGTTGACGAAGGGGCTCTTGTGTAGGTCGAGGAGGCAGAGGCTTCCCGCCGACCCAGGCTGGCAGACATCGGTCGGCAGAGATTGGCCGTTGAGGTCGGCGGCGATCCACTCGCGGTAATCGGCGTCCAGGTAGGAGTAGTTCGCGGTGAGGTCCCAGTTGGCGAGCGCCGCATCCATGTGGAGCTCGAGGCCCTGCATACGTGCGGACGCCACATTGGCGATGTAGGAGATGGCGGTGGCCCCCGACGTGAACCGCAGCTGCTGCTGGATGTTTTCGAAGTCCATCCGGTAGGCGTCCGCGTTCAGTCGCACGCGCGCCTCACCGAGGGGGAACTCGGTCTTCACCCCGATCTCATAGTTCTTGACCGTCTGGGGGTCGAAGACCGGCTTGCAGTTGGGCGCGATGTTGCAGCCGTTGAAGAGGTTGGTGCCGCCCGGCGTGAACGACTTGCTGGTGGAGGCGTAGAGAAGAACGTTGTCGGTGAGCTGTTCGTTGAGCGCGATCGTATAGTTGTCGCCGGTGCTCTTGGTGACCGTGTCGGGCAGCCGGGCGCCGGGCACAAAGGGGCCAGTGCCCGAGGGATTCGCAACCGCCTGGATCAATCGCGCCGTGGCCTTGCTCTGGGTTCTCCGGAAGCCGCCGGTGAGGCTCAGCCCGTGCACCCCGATCTTGTCGAAGTCGACGGTCGCCTGACCGTAGGCCGCGCGTTCGGTGCCGTCGGAGCCGGCCGGGAAGTTGCTGGCCGCGGTCCAGCCCTGGTTCTGGGTCGATACGCCGCTGAAGGTGCGGCTGAGCGCCGAGATGCCCTCGACGCTGACCGGGAAGTTGGCCTTCTGGTAGTAGAAGCCCGCCGTCCAGTCGATCATGTCGACGGCGCGGCCCTGCAGCTGGAATTCCTCGGTGATCGTGCGAACAGGGGTGCCGCGGCGCGGGATCACCGTGTTGGCGACCTGGATCGATTCCGCCGGCGGACTGGGTTGGATTGTGGTCGCGGCCACGCCGATCAGGATGCCGCCGACCCCGTCCACCTCATAGGAGGTGACGTGACTGTCCTCCAGGTGGGAGATGACGTTCTTCGCCCGCAGCGTTGTGAAGCCCAGGTCGCCGAAGTCGTACTCTGAGATGTTGATGATGCTGTCGTGGCGCAGATCGTCCGCCGGCGTCAGCCCCTGGAAAGCCGGCGTATAGCGCACAGCCTTGTCGCCGCCGTTCTGAATCCGCGCGGCCTCTGCGACCAGAGCGGACTTGAGCTGCTGGGTGATCGCAAGGCGGTCGCTGACGCAACCCGCGACGGAGGTCACCAGGCGGTTGGCGAAGGCTTGGTTGCAGACCGGCCCGAACGTGGTGGCGGCTTGAGCCGGGGTTAGGTTGAGAATGGGAAGGTTCGGGTTGGCATAGGTCAGCACATGACCCGCCGGCGCCTGTTTGACACGCAGGTGGCTGTAGACCGTATAGGACCGGAAATCGCCGCGCTTCCACTCCAGTCCGAGGCGGAAGGACTCGCTGTTGATCTCATCCAGCTTCTCGCCGAGGTCCGTCAGGTTCGGCAGACCGGGGATGATCTGGGTCGGCGCAAGTTGCTTGGTGAAGCCGCCCACGTGCTCGTGGTGATAGACCGCCCGGAGCGCGAGCTCGTCCGCGATCAACGGGACATTCACCGCCCCCGTGGCCTGCAGACGGCCGTAGTCGCCGACGCTGACGTCTGCGTAGCCGCTGTAGCCGTCCAACTGCGGATGCTGCGGCGTGACGAGCACGGCGCCCGCTGCAGCGGTCCGGCCGAAGAGCGTGCCCTGGGGGCCGTTCAGCACCTGGACCGAGGCCAGGTCGAAGAAGGGCATGCCGGTCTGCACCGGCCCCCCGGGGACCTCGGAGAAGTAGCTCACCACCCCCGAGTTCAGCCCGCGCACTGTGAAGGATCCGCCCAGGCGGCCGAGGCGCGCCCCGACCGTGACCGAGGGCGCGACGAACTGCAGGTCGGTCGCCTGCAGGACATTCTGCGCCTTCAGCTGCTCACCGGAGAGCGCGGTGACGGTCACCGGCACCTCCTGCAGGTTCTCTTCGATGCGGCGGGCCGTCACCACCACCTCGTCAAGTCCCACGGTCTCCGCCGGCGGGGAGTCTGGCTGGGCGGCGAGCGCGGTCGCCGGCAGCCACAGCGTCAAAGCAGCAAAGCTCACCGTCCGCGCGGCGTCGCGGCGCAACCTGCGTCCCATATTGGTCGTCCCCTCGGTTTGCGCCTCTTGACGCTTGCCCGCACCTTGGCCTTGCGGCGAACTCAGGGTCTGTCCCGTGCCGGGGGGACATTGACCTAGGCTATAATTGTGTTTTGAGCGTGAACGCTGCGAGCCGGGCGATTTGCTGACAACGCTCCCGAGCACCCCAGCGCCTGCGCCGAAACCGATGCTACAATAGACACTTCAATCTCGTCCCCCACCAGAGGGACAGCCCCGCTTCGCAGCATGGCCTATCGATACAGTCGACCGTCGCGAGGGGGACGCGGTATGGGGCCGCCGAGCGCGAGCCCTGGGTACATCCCTTTCAGCTGCACGGTGCCGCCGGCCGACCAACGGCCGGACGAAAACAGACGATGGGGCAGGAGACGGGGATGGGACAGAAGGCAATGCTTGCCCACCTCAACGTATCCCGGCGCCTCGATATCCGCGGCGCGGAGTCGGAGATCTTCTTCAATGTGAGGAACCTCTTCGACATGGAGGCTCCGCTCTACACGGCCGGAGCCCCCAGCCCCGGATCGTCATCGGCCGCACGTTCACGGCCGGGCTGCGGTTCCGGTACTAGGCGCGTGGGCCGTCAACAGGAGCCGAGCGCCGAGCGTCATGCGTGTGGGCAGGGAAGGGTGAGAGTCTCGACGGGGTCCACGAGGACCTGCGAGAGGCGGCATAGGGTGTTCCCGTGACCGCGCAAGCCCGAGACCAGCAGCCCTCGAGCGGAGCGGCCCCGCCGCAGATCTCGCGGCGCTACAGCCGCTATGCGCTCAGCTTGCTGCTGGTGATCTACATCTTCAACTTCCTCGACCGGCAGGTGGTGAACATCCTGGCCGAGCCGATCAAGCGTGAGCTTGGGCTTGCCGATTGGCAGATCGGCCTGATGAGCGGGCTGGCGTTCGCGCTCTTCTATTCAGTCCTGGGAGTCCCCATCGCGCGCCTGGCCGAAGCGCGCAGCCGACCTTTGGTGATCTCCGCATCCCTCGCGACATGGAGCGCGTTCACCGCCCTCTGTGGCACGGCCCAGTCATTTGCCCAGCTCTGCCTCTATCGCATCGGCGTGGGGGTCGGGGAGGCCGGCTGCACGCCGCCGGCGCACTCGCTGATCTCGGACTATGTCCCGCGGTCGCGCCGCGCCACGGCGCTCGCCTTCTATTCCATGGGCGTGCCGCTGGGATCCCTGCTGGGCATGACCCTGGGCGGCGTCATCGCCGACGCCTACGGGTGGCGCGCGGCCTTCTTCATCGTCGGCATGCCTGGGATCGCCTTGGCCGCGCTCGCCGCCTGGACCCTGAAGGAGACCCGCTCGCGGTTGCGGGCGGATGTGGCCGCAGCGCTCGCCGCCCAGCCGCCCTTCACCCAGGTGCTGACCCGTCTCGCCGGCAAGCCCACCTTCTGGCTGCTCGCGTTCGCCGCGTCGCTGAAGGCCTTCATCAACTACGGCCAAGCGCCCTTCATCGCCTCGTTCTTCCTGCGCAATCACGCGGGCGAGGTCGCCCAGATGGCGGCGGCGGTCGGCCTGAAGCCCGTCGGGTTCCTCGGGCTGGTGATCGGCCTGATCTTCGGAGTCTGCGGCGCGGCCTCTTCAATGCTGGGCGGCTGGATCGCCGACCGCACGGCCGCGCACGATGTTCGCAACACCGTACTGGCCCCGGCGCTCGCGATGTTGGTGTCGGTGCCGGCGGTGATCGCGGTGTTCCTGGTCGCAGACCCCCGGATGGCGCTGGCGATCCTGGTCGTGCCCTATCTCCTCAACAACTTCTGGTACGGCCCGGTCTACGCGACGACGCAGGGCCTCGTGCCGGCGAACATGCGCGCCACGGCCGCCGCCGTCCTGCTCTTCATCATCAATCTCATTGGCCTTGGGCTTGGCCCGCTGCTCGTGGGGCTTCTGAGCGACACGTTGGCGGTGCGTGGGGGGCTAGGCAGCGGCGAAGGTATTCGCTGGGCGCTCATTGCAGCGTCCCTGGTCGGTCTGCTGTCCTCGGCCTTGTTCTTCGCCGCCCGGCGATCGATCGGCCGCGACCTCGAAAGCTGAGCGGGCGGAGCGCTGAGCGCTACGCGCCCTTCGCTCGGTCAGGCGTCAGGCCACGTATCGCGCTCGCGAGGAGTTCGGCGCAGACCGCTCGACCCACGTCAGCCTCCAGCTGTCCCAGGCGGACTCGGCGGCCCGCTTCCTCGGGAATGGTCATGACCAGATTGATCGCCACCAGGCCCGCTTCGGCGTCGAGGCGCAGGTCGCGGCGGACAAGGCGAGCGAGCCGCCTATAGACGCGGTCCCGGCGCGCCTGCACCTCACGGCTGAGATGGCCGGCCATGTAGAGGTCATCCATCACCAGGTGCAGCAGCGGCCCGCGTTGCAGGACATGGTCGAAGTAGAGGAGGCCGGCCGCATGGGCGACCTTGTCGGCGGAGCTGCCGGCGAGGGCCTGATCGAGCCCTGCCGTCTCGAGCTCGTCCAGGCAAACGAGGAGCAGGGCGTTGAGGAGGTCGTACTGGGTAGGGAAGTACGAATAGATCAGCGCCTTGGAAACGCCGAGCTGACGGGCGAGCGCTTCGGGCGAAAGCGGCAGCACGCCCCCCTCCAGGGACTGGGCGGCGGCGGCCTCGAGGATCGCCGCGCGGCGGACATCGGGAGCCAAGCGTTCACGCCGGCGCCGCGGCGCAGCCTCTTCGGGCGATGACGGAGAGAGTCGCACCATCCCTCCTTGCATAGCGCGGGCGGACGCCTGGGGCGATAGCGCCGTTCGCGCCGGTTCCCTGTCGTGCGCGGCCTCATGAGGCGCCCTGTCCGCGCCTCTGCCGCAAAGCCCGATTTGCACGATCGCCTGGGCGGAGTCCCAGGCGTCGTACACGTCAATGTCGGCGACATAGCTTCGGAAGGCCGCTGCTTGCTGCAGTCCACTTCCATGGCGCGGCCGCCGCAGGTTCAGCCCAAGCCCGGTCGAAGATCTGGCCCGCGAGCCATGTAGGCTGCAGCTAGGCGCAGCATGACCCCCTCCGATCCAGGCGGGCCGGCGATCTGGAGACCGACAGGCAGGCCTTCAACCAAGCCGGCCGGCACGCTCATGGCCGGGAACCCCACCCAGTTGAACATCGAAGTGTTAGCCGTATAGCCGGCGAGCCAGCGGCGATCACCCCACTGCGCCACCGTCGGCGACACCTGACGCACCGTCGGCGAAAGGATCAGGTCCGCCTCGCGGAACACCTGGCGAAAGCGCTCGATGTTGCGCGCACGGAGCTCAATGGCCGCCGCGTACTGGGCCTCCGTCGGGGCCTCGGCAACGGGCAGGGTGGCGGACGAGGGGATGGCCTCGCCGCCGCCCCGGGCCGAATAGCCGGTGCCGAGCGCGCCCTGGTCATAGACGGCTCCTGTCACCCCCACGCTCGCCCCCGCGCTTTCCCAGCGGACCTCCGTGGGGTGCAGCCGCAGGCCGATCTCGCGCATTCGCTCCGCGGCGCCACGCGCGACGCGCACGACCTCGGCGCTCACGTCGTAGGTGGGGCTCGCGATCCCGAAGTCTTCGGTCCACACCGCCCGCAGACCCCGCGCCCCGCGCGCCAGCTCGGCCACATAGTCGGGCGGCGTATCCTGCATGCAGACGAAGTCGCGGCCGTCCGGCCCGGCCATGACGCCCAATGCCGTGGCGACGTCACGAACGTCGCGCCCCATCGGGCCGACCGTGGTCGTGAACTGCAGATAGGGCCGGGTGTAGCTGACGTGCGGAATGCGGCCACGCGTAGGATGAAGTCCGACCAGGCCGGTATAGGCGGCCGGCAGGCGGATCGAGCCGCCGCCATCGCCGCCGATCGCGATGGGCACGAGCCGCGCCGCGGCCGCCGCTGCGCTTCCGGAGCTCGACCACCCCGGCACCCGCGCCAGGTCCCAGGGGTTGCGGGCCTCCCGCGTCCAGTCCGGCCCCCCGAGCCGACGGCTGTCACCGGTCAACATCATGCTGTTCTTGCCGACGACGACCGCGCCGGCGCTCTTGAGGCGCGCGACAGCGACGTAGTCCTGCTTGGCCGCAGGGCCGTCGATCACCCCCATGCCGGTATTCGGGAATCCGGCCCAAGGGATGTGCTCCTTGAGCGAGATGGGAACGCCGTGCAGCGGTCCGACGGGCTCGCCGGCGGCCCGCGCGCGGTCGAGCGCCTGCGCCTGACCGAGCGCCCCGGCGCGGTCGACGACCTTGAAGGCGTGGAGCTGGCCGTCGAGGTGCTCGATGCGATCCAGGAAGTGGGTGACCACGTCCACGGCCGAGACCTCGCCGCGCGCCATCAGGTCGCGCATGCGCCATGCGGGCATCCAGGTCAGATCGTCATCCCGCGGCGCGGCAGCCGCTGCCTCCGACGAACCTGCGCAAGCCAGTCCGGCCGCCGCGCTCGCCCCCACCATCACGTCGCGACGCGTGGTCATGCTCCAGGTCCCCCGACGGCTCAGATCGCGGGCGGAACATTCCTATCAATCATTATTTGAGGCAAGGTCATTTCTCGCGCGCGGGAGCACGCGCCATCTGCCTGGGCAGCTGCTCAGGCGCAGTCCTCGCGCCTCTTGCCCTGCACGCCAATCGGCCGGCCGACGCCACAGGTGCTTCAGAGTCAGCGCGTTCGCTTTGCGTCGAGGAAGAGGTCCTTGCTGCAGGCCAGCAGGATCCACAGGGACAGCTGCTCGATCGTGGCGAGCGGCGCGCGACCCCTTGCGAGCTGTTGCGCGGCGCGCCGCACAACACTCCGGAGGATCATGTTCGCGGCGCGAAGCGTGTCCGGCGACAGGTGTTGCTGCGCCTGGAAGAGGTTTTCGGTCAGTTGCCGCGTGCTCTGCGGCCGGCGGCGCTCCACCTCTGAGCTGATCGCATCGCGCACCTTCGGATGCGCCAGCAGCATCTGAAGAAGCGCGCCCCGTTGTTCGACGACCCGAAGGTAGGTCAAGGTCGAAAGGGTGATCCGCGAGAAGTAATCGTCACCGCCTCGAGACTCGGAAACGGGGGTGACGTTGGCCGCCGCGTATTCGGCTCGCGCCAGGGCGATCAGGAGCGCCTCCTGGCTGGAGAAGTAGTTGTAGAGTTGGGCTTCGCTGATGCCGGTCTCACGGGCGATACGGATCATGGAGGCCGCGCGCACGCCCTCGCGGGTGATGATTTCCGCCGCCACGCGCAGGATCTGAGACTCCCTCGCCGCGGGTGTCAGCCGGGTTCGGGCCCGGCGCGGTTTCGCCTTCGGGATCGTCACCGAGGCCTCCGCCCCCGGCGGAAGCGGGGGCAGGGGCGGGCGCGGGTCGGCGCGGCCCGCGTAGACCTTCGACCAGTAGCCGCGCCCGGGATAGGGGATGGCGGCACGCTCGCAGAACTTGGTCAGCGCATAGGCTCCGATCCCGAAATCAGCAGCGCAAGCACTCATGGGTCGGGTCCACACCCGATCGTAGAGTTCCTCGCGCGTCAGCGTCCTGGCAACCGGTGTCAAATCACGCTCCCGCCCCGTCCAGCGCCTTCCTTACTACAGCCCTCGAGCGCCGAGAAACACCGGCCCTGGACGACCGCGGACTGTTGGGCCCTGAACCGTCCCTCCGCCAGGGGACAGCCGCTGCTCCGAGCATCCCACTAGTCTCAAGGCTGATCGCTATCGGCTTGGCGATCTCGTCCCTTGCCCGTTCGGAGCTCAGCATGACCACGACGCGTCGTAGCCTTCTGTTGTTCGGGGTCGCGACGGCGGCCCTGGCAAGCGCGGCGAACGCCGCTGAGACACGCCGCGTCGAAATCTCCCAGACCAAGACCGCCTTCGAACCCGCAGAGCTCGCGATCCGGGCGGGCGACACGGTTCGCTGGCGCAACCAGGGCCTCATCGAGCACACCGTCGTGTGCGACCCGACCAAGGCGAAGAACCCGAAGCATGCGGCCTACCCGGCCGGGGCCACGCCGTTCGCCTCCGAGCCCCTGGCCGATGGCGCCACATTCGAACACACTTTCACGGTTCCCGGCGTCTACCTCTATTTCTGCCAAGAGCACGAGGCGATGGAGATGTTCGGCAAGATCACCGTCACCTAAGACAGCGGGTCTAGGAGGCGGGGTCGCCGACCCCTGGAGGCACAGGGAACGCCTCCCCGAGCGCACGGACCAGCGGTTCGGCCTTGGACATCGTGGGAGTCTCTCCGAACACCGCGAGGCTGTCGCTTTCCGGCGTGTAGGCCTTCCACACGAAGCCGTCGGCGCAGGTCAGGGACGTCGCCGTGACGGGCGCCTTTGCGAAGGCGGTCCAGCAGGAGCTCATCCGCCGCGCCACGGCGCGGTCAAGGTCGGTGGCCTGGCCGTTCATCTTCGGTGACCGGTCGACGCTGTTGAAGACATACGGAAGCTCAGCGGCATGGGGCGCGCCGCGCGGCTGCTCGGCTTTGCGCCAGGGCGGGACGAAGGTGAAGACGTACTCCCATGCCGCCGCCTTGCCCGTGGTCGAGGCGAGCTTGACGGTCTTGTAGCCCTCGGGCGCGAAGAACTCCGCGTTGGTGCTACCGACGACCAGCGGCACGTCGACCGTCACGCCGCTCGCGAAGCCCGGGCCGGTCTTGGTCGTTCGGACCTTGCCGTCCAGGACCAGGTAGTTGCCGCCCTGAAAGCCGAAACGCGCCTTCTCGCTGATCACCTGATCGGCCGGGAGCGCCCGCAACTGCTCGGACGTGGCGCCCGCGCCCGGCAAGCCGAGGGCGTTGGCGAACTTGACCCCGTCCGCCTCGGCTTCCGCCAGGGTCCTGCCGCCGCCAACCTGGGGGACTGCCGACTGGATGATCGCCTTCTGGAACAGCCCCCGTGATGGCGGCGTCGACTGGAGGCCAGCGACCAGCACCGCGCCCGCCGATTGGCCGAAGAGGGTGACATTCTTGGTGTCGGCGCCCAGGGCCTTGCCGTTCCGTTGCACCCACTGCAGGCCCGCGATCGCGTCCATCAACTGGTAGTTCGCGAGCCCCTCGTTGCCGGCGGCAGCCTTCGTCAGCGCCGGGTGTGCGAACTGCCCCAGCATGCCCAGCCGGTAGTTGACCGTGACCAGGATGACGCCCTGCTTCGCGAGGGACGTCCCGTCATAGGTGGGCACGCTGGCGGCGCCCAGATACCCGGCCCCCCCGTAGAGGAAGACCATGACCGGCGCGTTGCGGGCGTCCTTGGGCGCCCAGACGTTCAGGTAGAGGCAGTCCTCGCTCGAGGCTCCCGCCACGCCGCCGCCATTTGGCCGTCCGTCGGCAGGGGTCGGCTGCAGGCAAGGGAGCGCGTAGTGCGTCGCATCCCGCTCGCCGGTCCAGCTGGTCGGCTGCGGGGGCCGCCAGCGAAGGTCTCCGACGGGCGGCTTGGCGAACGGCACGCCTTTGAACGTGCGTACGCCATCCTCCAGGCTGCCCACCAGGACCCCGCCATCAACGCGCAGCTTGGAAGGTTCGGCCCTGGCGGCCCCGACCAGGACCAGAGTGGCGACGAGACCCGTCGTGAGCGCCTTCATAGGATTTCCCTCCGGCCGTTGGGGCCCGCACCGCGTCGTCGCACAAGCGATCGCGCGTCGAGGTCTGATTTCGGCCGCCTGCGCGGCCTTGCAAGTCCCTGCCCAGGGGGACCGCGTCACCGGCGGCGGCCAGGCGGCGCACCGGGTTGTCCCCGCGTAAAGGGGCTGCGGGTTCGTCCGCCCGCCGGTGAGATGGCCACTTCCGAGCGGAGGGGCGGTTCGCACATGTGGAGTCGACGTCTTCTACTCGCGGGCGCGACCTGGATCGTCGGCCTCTGGAGCGCGCCCGCCGTCGCCGCCCCCCTGGTCTGCGAGGCGCTCCAGGAGCGATGGGTAGCCGGCGCGCAGATCACAGCGGCGCACATCGTGCCCGCAAGCGCCACGGCGCCTGCGTATTGCAGGGTTGCGGCGACGATCGCGCCGGAGCTGCGGTTCGAAGTGCGCCTGCCTGTCGAGTGGAACGGCAAGTTCCACTACAGCGGCGGCGGCGGCTGGAACGGGGTCATACGACCGGTGAACCCGTCTGTACTGGCCCAAGGCTATGCCGACGTGGCGAGCAACGGGGGCCATGACGCGAAGGGCCAGACGGACGCGGAGAAGGCCGCCGACGGAACCTTCGCACGGGATCGCGATGCCCTACGGCTCTGGGCCTGGGAGTCCGTGCCCACGGTCACGCCGGCCGCAAAGGCGATCGTTGAGGCCGCATACGGCGCGCCACCTGAACGGGCCTATTTCGAGGGCTGCTCGACGGGAGGCCGGGAGGGTCTGCTCACCGCACTTAGGCGGCCCGACCTGTTCGATGGGGTGATCGCCGGCGCTCCGGGCAGCGCCGGCGGCTACGCCCAAATGCAGCGGGCCGCCCGCTTTGCCGCCGCGCCGGGCGCCCTGATCACGCCTTCGAAGATGGCTTTCGTCCATCGGGCGGTGCTGAGCGCCTGCGACACCACCGCCGCCGACGGCCTGGCGGACGGGATCGTCTCAAACTGGGCCGCGTGCCGTTTCGATCCTCGGCGACTCCGGTGTCCGGACGGCGCGGAGGGGGGCGAGCAGTGCCTCTCGGATCCTCAGCTGGCCGTGCTCCTTTCGCTCACCTCGCCGGTGACCGTCGCGGGCGGCCGATTCACCGAGCCCGGCTATCTCCTGAACGGGCCGCCGACCTCGCCGGGTCAGTGGGACCGGGTGGCATTCGGAGACCCTTCGGTCTTCAGACGCTACGTGGACGGCTTCGTGAAGCACTTCCTGGCCAAGGACACCCAGGTCGACGCCCTGGCCTACGATCTCAACACCCACGGCGCCGAGTTCATGGCGGTTCGCGACCTGGGCGACGTCGCCGTCGACGCGGACTTGTCCGCCTTCGCGCGGCGCGGGAAGCTGCTCCTCTGGACCGGCGCTGGGGATCCCATGGTGCCGACATCTCGCACTGTGAACTACTACAAGGCCGTGGTCGCGAAAGCGGGCGGCAGGGCAAGGGCCGAGCGTTTCATGCGGTTCTACGTCCTGGGCGGCGTCGCCCACTGCGGCGGGGGCGGTGGTGCGGATCGCGTGGACGCTCTTCTGCCGGCCCTTGACGCCTGGGTGACCAAAGGACGTCCGCCCGCTGGCCTGACCGCCGTCCGCAGGGATCTCGTGACCGGCGCGCCCGCACTCTCGCGGCCCCTTTGCCCGTATCCGACCTATGCCCGGTACCTCGGCAAGGGTGACCCCGCGGTCGCGGCGAGCTTTCGGTGCGTGCGCCCGAATGACTGATTTCCCGACCTACCCGGAGCATCTGTCGCCCGACTTCCTGACGAGGGTGATTGCCGAGCAGCACCCCGGAACCGTCGTCGGCGCGGTCCAGGTCCTTGGCGCGGAGGGGTTCGGAGACACCCACGTCTCCACGGCTGCGAGGGTCCGCCTCGAAGTGCGGTATGGCGCCAACCCGCGATCACTACCGAACCGCATCTTCGTCAAGATGCCGAAGACCAACGATTGGCCGTCTCGCGGGGTGGCGTTGCCCGACGGCGCGCGCCAACGCCCGCCGCGCACACCGCTCTTCGAGAACGAAGTGAACTTCTACCGTCACGAGGCGATGAACCCGGAGGTCGCGGCGGCGCCCACGCTGGGGGCGATCTTCGATCCGCCGAGTGGCCGGTTCGTCCTCTTGTTGGAGGACTTGGCGCACGGCGGCGCGGCCTTCCCGTCTCAGTACGACACCGCGACATGGGATCACTCGGAGGGGCTGCTCGCGGCATTGGCCCGCATCCACGCCGCCTACTGGAACAGTCCCCGTTTCCCGAGCGATCTCGGATGGCTGCAAAGTACGGCCGAGGGGCCGGTCGCGGCGTGCCTGCATGGGCCTGTCCAGACCAGCGTCCGCGATGAGCTCGACAAGCTGAAGTTCAAGCGTGAACTCCTGGGACGTATCGGGCTGACGCCAGAGGCCCTGTTCGCGGACCTCGGCCGCCTGCAGCGCCACCAGCAGCGCGGGGTGCAAACGCTGATCCACGGCGACGCCCACTTCGGCAACACCTACTGGATGGCCGACGGTTCGGTCGGGTTCTTCGACTGGCAATTGGCGGCGCGGGGCTCCGCCCTGCAGGATGTCAGCTACCTCATCGTGACGGCGCACTCCATCGATGAGCGGCGACGGCGCGAACGCGACCTGTTGCGCATCTACCGCGAGCACCTGGCCGCCCACGGCGTGACGCCGCTCCCGAGCGCCGACGAGATCTGGCTGGAGTACCGACGCGCCATGCACTGGTGCGTGGCGATCGGCTGGATGCCCTGTCCCGTGGAAGCCTATGGCTGGGAGCTCGTCGTCATTGCCAACAACCGAACGACCGCCGCCTATGAGGATCTGGAAACCGCGCAGGCGCTGCGCGAGGTACCGGCCTAGGTCGCCGCTCAGCGGGCTCGCGGTCCCTGGGCGCCGGGACTTACAGCCGAGCGATGACCGAGAATATTGACCCACTCTCCAATTGTGTCCCATCGGGACGAGTCCGTATTACGGAGGCGGAATGGGTAAGCGCGCGCAACGGCTCGACAAGCGGCGGTTCGGAAGCTCCAGACGGATAGCGATGCACGCCGCTGTCTGCGGGTCAGTTCTCGGCCTCTCGGCCTTACTCGTTCCTGACACGGCTCGCCCGGCGACAGATCCTGTCCCCGAACGCCAGGCGCTCATGAAGCAGCTGGGCCAGCAGATGAAGGCGGCCGGCAACCTGGCGAATGGGCAAACCCCTTGGGGCGCCGCCCAGGCGAAGGCTGTCGCAGACGCGGTGGCCCAAAGCGGCCAGACAGCGAGAGGTCTGTTCCCCCCGGCCTCCGCAAACGACCCGAAGACGAATGCGGCCGGAGCCGTTTGGCAGAACCGTTCCGACTTCGACAAACGGTTGGCCCAGATGAGCACTCTGGCTCGCACGATGGGCAAGGCTGACACCCAGGCGGCCTTTCGGGCGTCGTTCCAGGACCTCTCCGCCACCTGCAAGTCGTGCCACGACGTCTATCGCAAGAAGAAGAGCTGAGCCGCCGCATGCAACATCGGCGACTGGCGATCGGCGGCGTCGCCCTGGCGGCGGCCCTCACGGCGTATCTGCTGATCGCGCCTCGGCCGTTACCGGCCCGGGAATTGGCCCCTGGTTACACGCCGGACCTGGTCAACGGCGCGGTTCTGTTCAACGCCGGCAACTGCTCGGCTTGCCACATGACGCCCGACCAGGAGGATCGCTTCCAGCTCGGCGGCGGGCGGCGACTGGAGTCGCCGTTCGGGGCGTTCCTGGCGCCGAATATCTCGCCGGATCGCAAGACAGGCATCGGTGACTGGAGCGAGCTGTCGTTCGTCAGCGCCATGAAGCGCGGCGTGGGTCGCAAGGGCGAACACCTCTACCCCGCCTTTCCGTATGCCGCCTACAGCCGGATGACGACAAAGGACGTCCGCGACCTGTTCGCCTACCTCAAGACCTTGCCGCCCGTCTCGCGTGCAAACCAGGACCACTCGTTGTACGCCCCCTTCAACGTTCGCATGACCGTGGGCGTCTGGAAGCTCCTCTATTTCCGACCTCGCACGATCGAGTCCGATCCGACGAGGTCGTCGGCCTGGAATCGCGGCCGGTACCTCGCGGAGGGCCCAGCCCACTGCGCCGAGTGCCACACGCCGCGCGACGCGCTCGGCGGTCCCGACGATGACCGCCTTTACGCTGGCGCGCCCAGCCTCGAGGCGGGGGGGCGTTTCGCGACCAACATCACGCCTCACCCGGACGGCATCGGCGATTGGACCGTCGGCGACATCGCCGACTTCCTGAAAACCGGGACTGACAAATGCTTCAACGAACCGGTCGGGATGCGCGAGGTGCTCGAGAGTACGTCTCGGTACACAGACGAGGACTTGGCGGCGCTCAGCACGTACATCCACGCTCTACCGTCGCGCGCGGGCAATCGAGACAAGAAGGCCTGCTAGCGGAGGCCGGCGCGGGACGCGCGCCGGCCGACGGCTCCAGCCAATGCAATCGCTACTTCAAGGTCTTCAAATAGCTGATCAGAGCCGCGCGCTCGGCATCGTCCGGCACCTTTTGCTCCATCTCGGTACCGGGCACGGCCGCCTGCGAGTCCCGCAAAAAGGGGTCGAGGTTTGCGTCATTCCAAACCTCTCCGCGGCGGGCCTTCAAGGCGGCGCTGTAGTCGTATTCGACAGAGGCGATTTGCCGCCCGTAGACGCCCGGAAGCGGAGGCGCCCGAAACTCGTCGTCGTGGCACTCCTTACAGCGCTGCCGGAAAATCTGCCGACCCGTCGTCTCGGCCTGGGTAAGAGCGGGGGGGCCGGTGCTGGAGGCTTGGCCGCCGGCCTCTGCGGATTCGAGGCCAGCCACCGCCAGCAGCGCGCCGGCCCCGAAGCAAGCGGCGAGCGCGGTCCTAGACATGATGTTCTCCAGGGATGGTCCAAACTCCCCCTGGCCGGAGGAGACCCCAGAACAGGCGCCGACGCCTGTCCCCTCGCTCGGGGACTGCCTCGCGCGTCAATCGCGCGGACGATGTGAGGCAAGAGTGCGTCGCCGACCTGTCGACGCCGGCAGTGGGTGTGCGATGACGGTGAAGCGGCGCAGTCGGATTGTTGGGAGCGCCCGGGCGACGTTTGTTGTCGTCCTGAGCGCAGCCATCATGGCCAGCGCTGCCACAGCGGCCAGGTCGGCTGATCCGCCGCCTGGCCCCGACGAGCTTCAGGACTGCAGCGCGGGCCTAAGGCTCTATCCCGCCAACCGGGCCCTGATCGACCCGGAGCTGATGTCGGTCATGCCCGTGCTGACCGGGATGGACCGCGGCCCCGGCGGCGGCGCGACGACGCCCAGCAGCATCGTCGAGACCCGGCAGCGTTTGAAGGAACTGACCAAAGGCCGGCCGGCGCCGCCTCCGATGCCCGGCGTCCGGATGGAGGAGCGTCACATTCCCGGCCTCGCCGGGGCTCCTCCGGTCCGGGTCCTCGTCTACACGCCGGAGGACGCGGGCGCCGCGCGGCCCGGCGTCATTGAGATCCACGGCGGGGCCTTTGTGCTCGGCGCGGCGGACGGGGGCGATGCGCGCAATCGCCAGCTGGCGAAGGACCTCGGCGCCGTGATCGTCTCGGTCGACTACCGTCTGGCGCCTGAGAACCCGTTCCCCGCGCAGATCGACGATGTCTATGCAGCCCTTACTTGGCTGCACGATCAGGCGGCGGCGCTAGGCGTCGACCCGGCGCGACTGGCTGTGACGGGGGGAAGCGCGGGGGGCGCGCTGGCCGCCTCGCTTGCCCTTCGCGCCCGTGACGAGGGCAAGATCGCGATCAAGGGCCAGTTCCTGATCTATCCCAGTCTCGACGACCGACCGTTCACGGCGCTGGATCCGACGTGCCGGCCTGGGGCGGCGCCCGTCGAGCGAGCCTATGTCATGTATCTCGGCCATCCGCCCGGACCAGACAATGTTTCCCCTTACGCGTTTGCGGCCCGGGCGCCGTCGCTTGCGGGCCTGCCGCCGGCCTTCATCGCGGTGGGCTCTGTGGACGGCCTCGCCGGACAGGACATCGCTTATGCGCGGCGTCTCATCGCCGCTGGCGTACCCACCGAACTGCACGTCTATCCGGGCGCTTTCCACGGCTTCGACATGGCGGCCAACGCCGGCGTGACGAAGCGATCGTACCAGGATCTTCTGGCCGCGATGCGTCGAGCCCTGCGCTGACGGGCGCTCTAGTGGACGCGTCCGTACCGCGTGGCGCGCCCGGGCCAGCTGCTCCAGATCTCCAGATACCAGAGGAACAGCTCGCGCTGCGTCGCGATCCCGAGGCGACTATAGGCCCGCTTGCGGTAGGTCATTACCGTTTCGGAACTGATTCCAAGGTCAAGTGAGATGCCCAGGGTGGAGATTCCATAGATTGCGCGGCCGCAGACCTCGGCTTCACGCCGCGGCATGCTCGGCATCCGGTGAGAGATGCAGGCCTCAATCTCGGCGAGCGACGTCAGAGCGATCGCCGCGTTCGGACCTTCCCAGGTGATGTTGATGTGCTTGGCGAGCATCGCAAACAGCGCCGCGGAAACGATGTGGATCTGCTCGAGATCCTCCGCGGAGAATGAGCCGGCCCGCGAGGACCGCAGAATGCTCAGTCCAACAATCCCATCCTCGGTGCGAGTGCAGATCAGGACCCGGTCGCGGATGTCAGTGCGGCCGTAGACGACGTTGCGAAGGGTCTCGTCGGGCAGGCGCGGGATGTCGGTGCGCACGGTCGCCCGATCGCTGACATGGAGCCGCGAGCGCGCCTCCTGGAGGGTCGGATCGCGACGCCAGAGACCATCCTTCAGATAGATGGTGGTTTGCTGATGCGCCTCGTCGCTGCCATCGAGACTGGCCGTCGTCACCTCCACCAGGTCGTCTCCCGTCAGGTAGAACACCGCCGCATGCTCGGCCCCGCTGAGGTGATGCAGGAACTCAAGCAGCCGGGATCCGAACTGTCGCTCGCCCACCGATGAGATGAGGCTTGGAAGAGCGGCGGTGATGGCATCGGCCGCACGGCGCGGCACGAGCTCCAAGAGCGACATACGACCTCCCCCTGACGTTCTTCTCGTCGCAGCCGGTCCCGCCCGAAGGGGACAGCAGGCCGCAACCTTTGCTGCTACAAGTTTATGATGGGCGGCACATGAAATCAAGTCATTTTCGCTGCAAATACAAATACAACTTTCGCGATATTAAGTCTTAATGGCCTATGGGCTCGAATGCTCGGCGCTTCCTCAAGGCATCCTCATCCGACGTTGATGCAGTCGCGCCTCACAATATAATATCGAATCGGTGAATTCTCATCTCGCGGAGGCGTTTATCCGCGCATGGTAGGGGTATCTGCATAATGTCCTTTGCGTTGCTGAATCGTATCGCCCTTGGACATAGGTCGCACCGGTCAGGCCGAACGGGCCGAATCCTCGCTTTGAGCGTCGCGGCCGCGACGCTGACGCCGGCGGTGGCGGCCCACGCGCAGCCGTTGCGCGATTGCCGCGCCGGCCTGCAGCTCATGCCAGCCAATCGCGCGCTCATCGATCCCGAGCTCCTTTCGACCTTGGCGACGATGGGCGGAGGAGGGGGCGGTGAACGGACTGCCGCCAACATGCCGGCAGTGCGCGCCAACTTCCTGGAGGGTTTCAAGCGGCGTGCGGCCCTGGCCCCACCGGCCCCGGCGGGCGTCCGGATGGAAGAGCGCCACATCCCCGGGCCCGCCGGCGCTCCGCCCGTCCGGGTGCTGATCTACTCGCCCGATGGCCCACCGGCGACGCGGCCGGCGCTCCTCGATATTCACGGCGGAAGCTACATCTTGGGCTTCCCGGAGATGAACGACGCCCGCAACCGGATGCTTGTAAAGGCGCTGGGCGCCGTCATCGTCTCGATCGACTACCGGCTTGCGCCGGAAAACCCGTTCCCCGCGGCCATCGACGACAGTTGGGCCGCGTTTGAGTGGCTTCACGCCAACGCCACCGCGCTCGGCGTCGATCCCGCTCGGATCGCGGTTTCGGGAGACAGCGCCGGCGGCGGCCTTGCCGCGTCGCTCGCCCTGATGGCGCGCGACAAGGGCAAGCTCCCGCTGCGCGCCCAGATCCTCATCTACCCGAACGTGGACGATCGTCCCTTTACGGCCCTGGACCCAACCTGTCAGCCCGGCACGGGCGCGGCGACGAGCCGCCTGTCGCTGATGTATCTCGGCCGACCGGGCGGGGCGGACGACGTGCCGGCCTATGCGTTCGCCGCGCGCGCGAAGTCGTTGGCAGGCGTAGCGCCGGCTTTCATCGCCGTGGGGGCGGTCGATGGTCTGGCCGACCAGGACCTGGCCTATGCCCAGCGTCTCATCCAGGCCGGCACGCCCACCGAGGTGCACGTCTATCCCGGCGCATTCCACGGCTTCGACTACGCGACGAAGGCGCGGGTGACGCAGCAGTTCCACGGGGATCTGATCGAGGCGTTGAGGAAGATCTGGCGCTAGGAAGCCCGGCGCCCGGGTCGCTTCGACGCCTCTTGCGAGCTCGGCCAGCGGCGCCAGGCTAACCGATCCGAGCTTGGCGATCGCGCTGTAGACCCGCCTCCCACTGGCAGGATCGGAACCCCGATGCGCCCCCGGCGGGATCGCCGTCTTCCACCTCTACAGCCTGTCGCTCGGGTCGCCTGGCGCGACGGCGTCACGACTTGACCCGTGTGGTGATCCTCGGACGCTGGGGCCCGGCCGACATGGCGCGGCCGGGCGGATCGGAACGTCTAGCGCCAAACCAGCGGCAGCTGATCGATCCCCAGAACACCGGCGCCGCGGCGCGGAACCTGCGCATCGGGCGCCAGGCGCAGCTCCTGGGTCCGCTCAAACCAGCGTCTCACCACGATGCGCAGCTCCAGTTTCGCGAGATGCATACCCAGGCAGAGATGCGGGCCGAAGCCGAACACCAAGTGCCGGCGCGGCGGCTTTGAAAGGTCGAGGGTATCGGGATCTTCGAATTCCCGATCGTCGCGCGAGCCCAGGGTCATCGAGCAGCAGACAGTGTCTCCGGCCTTGATCTGCACCCCGCAGACCTCCGCGTCGCGCGCCGCCCGCCGGCTCACCGTCACGGGCGAATAGTACCGCATGAGCTCTTCCAGAGCGCGGCCCAGTTGGTCGTCGTCGGCCTTGCGCAGTTGCGCCTGCATCTCCTGGTCTTGGGCCAGCCGCAGGAAGACCCAGGCCAACAGGTTGGCCACGGTGTCCATGCCGGCGACAAAGAGCACGATGGCCCCGCCCGTCGCGTCGTCAACGGAGATGGTTTCGCCGTCGATCTGCGCGTTGGCGATCGTGCTCAGCATGTCGTCGAGCGGCTCCGCGCGGCGCGCCCGGATCTCGTCGGCCAGATAGTCGCGAATGCTGCGCAGAGCAGCGGTCTTCTCCTCGCCCGTCTGGTTCTGGTCGAGCGCCGTCCGGGCCCAGGTGAGGAAGTCGCCGGCCTTGGACTGCGGAAGACCGGTCATGTCGATGAAGATCGAGGCCGGGAAAATCCGCGAGAACTCGGAGATGAACTCGCAGTGGCCCTTAGCCACGAAGCCGTCGAGCAGTTCGTCGGCCCGGGCAGTCACCGAGTCCTTCATGGCGTTGATAACGGCGGGCTTGAAGTAGGGCGCAAACAGCGCCCGATACTTGGCGTGTTCCGGCGGATCGACTTCGACCGGGAAGAACTTCAGGCCGCCCAGCATCTTGCCGAAGACCGTGGCCCCCGAACTGGGGAAGGCCTCCGGGTCCATCAGGATCCGCCGGTTGGCTTCGGCCGAGGCCGCGAGCCAGGTGCCGTTCGGGGAGTGACCCGGGTGGTTATGCGACTGCAGGAAAACAATGTCCCGGCCGTTCGCGATCTGCCGGAGCCGAAAGTGTGGGTCGTCGCCCAATTCCGGCCAGATGTTGCCCGGCACGAACAGGTCGTCCGGCACATGGGTTGGCTTACGATACGCTTCCAGAACCTCGCCCATCAGGGCCTCTCCCGTGACTGCAGGCGCGCCGCGCCGGGAGCGTCGCTTCCGATGCCCGCGCAGGGCGCGCGCCGATTACGCATGCCGTGAGGCTCACACAGCCGCACCCGCCCGTATGTCACCCACGCACGGGACAGGCTGTCGGGCCGGTCGGGCCCACTCTGCCGCCACATCGAGGAGGACCGATGCGGCGGAACAGGTGGCAGGCAGGGCGCGTCTTCGCCGCGCTTCTGGCGTTGGGAATCGGCGTCGCGAGCGGGGACGCTGTCGAAGCGTCGGTCGCGCCGGTTCCACCGGCCGAGCGGGGGCTGCCGGCCCAGACGGCGGAGCTCTGGTTCGAGGTCTCCAAGACCGCCATGACCCTCGAAGGCCCCATCTTCAATCGACAGGGTGAACTGCTGTTCGTCGACGTGTTCGGCGGCCAGGTGTTGAAGGTGTCGCCAGACCGGCGCCTGACCCGCGTCTTCGGACCGAGTGAGCTTCACCCCGTGGGGCTCGCGCTTCACCGCGACGGTCGCATCTTCCTGGCGACGGTGGGCGATTTCCGCAGCGGCGCCGTCGTCGCGATAAGGCCCGATGGATCGGGCCTGACCGACATCGTCCCGGCCACCGCTGGCTTTCTGCCCGACGAGATCGTTTTCGACGCTCGTGGCGGCTTCTACTTCTCCGACCTCAAGGGCGGGACCGGCCGCCCGGATGGCGGCGTCTATTACGTGCCCGCGGAGGGCCAGGCGCCATCGGCGGTCCTCACCGGACTGGCGGCCGCCAACGGATTGGGCCTGAGCCCCGACGGGAAGACACTGTGGGTGACGGAATACGCCGCGGGGCGGGTGCAGCGGGTGCGCCTTGGCGGACCGGGGCTGCTCGCCCCGTTCGGGGCCATGGCCGTCTACCAGATCACAGGCGCTTCGGCGGACTCGCTACGGGTCGACACAGCGGGGAACGTCTATGTGGCGCTCAACGAACAGGGCCGCATCCTGGTGCTAAATCCGCTGGGCCTGCCGGTCGGCCAGATCCTCCTGCCCGGACGGGACAGCGGCCGCAACCTGGGCGTCACGAGCCTCGCCCTGAAGCCTGGGACGCGCGAGATCTACATCGTGGCGAGCGACGGGGCGGCCGGCGGCGGCGCAGCGATTTTCCGGGCCCGGGCGCTCGCGCCCGGCTTGCCCCTTCCTTCGGAGTCCGACGTCCGGCTAAATCAGGAGGGGCCCAGATGACCAGTGGCGGCCGTCTCATATCCGACCTGCCGGAGTTGGACCTCGATCTCCTGCGTCGAGATCCGGCGCTGGCCCTGGATCTCCTTCGACCTCACCGGGTCGTGCGAAGCGTCCGCGGCCTCGAGGTGATCGGCCACGACTTGGGGCAGGAGCTTCTCGCCGACAACCGGCTGCGCACCTTCAGCCCGGACGACTACCAGTCGCACGGCGCCACCCCAGGCATCGCGGAGTTCATCGACAAGGGCGTATTCCTGCACATGGAGCCGGAGCGGCATCGGGAGATGCGCATGATCTTCATGCGCGCCTTCGGACGCCGGCAGATGGAGACCTCCGGCGAGGCGATCGTCAGGATTTGCGACGGGCTCAGCGATCGCTTGGCGGCCCGCGGCGAGGGCGACCTGGTGCATGACTTCACCGTCCCCTTGGCGTCGTACGCCCTGGGCGAACTCGTCGGTTTTCCGCGCCACGACATGGACGAGCTCGTGGCTGCGGCCCTCGAACTCAGGAAGATCGTCCATCTCCCGCTCGAGCCGCATGTCGATGCGATCGAGAGAGCCCTGCAAACGCTTCATGACTACTGCGCGGCGCTGCTGGAGGCGCGCCGGCGGCAGCCCCGCGACGACTTCCTCGGCGTCCTGATCGACGAACATCAGGTCAAAGGCCGGCTCAGCGGCGACGAGTTGGTCTGGGGGACGGTCAACCTGTTCCTTGCCGGCATCGACACCACCAGCTTCCAGCTGGCCTCGACCCTCCACAATCTCATCACCTCGGGCGCGTGGGACCCCGCGGCCGCGGACCCGGCGTTGCGCGATGCGGTGATCGAGGAGTCCAAGCGGCTGACCCCCGTCGCCACCTTGCTCCATCGCGTCGCGAACGAGCCGCTGGAGATCGACGGCGTGGAGGCGCCGGCGGGGCAGGGGATCAAGATCAACATGACCGCCCTTGGCCGTGACCCTGCAAGGTTCGCTGACCCCCACGCTTTCCGAGTGGACCGTCAGCCGCCGGCGTTCCCGGTGATCTTCGGCAATGGCGTCCATGGCTGCATCGGTCGGAGTCTCGCCCAAGCCGAACTGAGGAGCGGCCTGGCCGCGCTTACGAGGCGTCTGACCGCTGTCGCCTTCACCACGTCGCCGGCGTTCCACCCCTGGACCGACACTTTCTACGGCCCCGCAAACCTGCCTGTATCCTTCCGTTCGCGGTGAGCTGGCTCCCTGTCCCCACCGGGCAGGACAGGTCGCGGCTGCGCCCTGCGCTAGGCTCAATCGGACCTTGGCTTGACGCCCTCCGGAAAAGGCCTCGATGACCGCTGGAAATTCGCCTCGGGCCGCGCCGACGTTCTCGCGGGCGTACCTGCGCTATGCGCTTGCGCTGCTGTTCCTGGTCAACCTCGTCAACATGGTGGACCGGGCCGCCTTGAGCGTTCTGCTCGAGCAGATCCGGCGTGAGATGTCGCTGAGCGACACCCAGGTTGGCATCCTGTCCGGGTTCGCCTTCTCGCTCTTCTACGCTGGCGCGGGGATCTTCCTCTCGCGCCTGTCGGATCTCTACAATCGCCCGGTCGTCATGACGGCCGCGATCGTGATCTGGAGCGGCATGTCCGCCCTGACCGGCGCGGCGCACGGCTTCCTGCAGTTCTTCCTGGCGCGCATGGGCGTGGGCGTCAGCGAATCCAGCGCCATTCCCACCTGCAGCGCCATGATCGGCGACTATTTTCCCCCTTCGCGACGCGCCCTTGCCCTCGGCGTATTCTCGATCGGGTCATTTTTGGGCGTGGTCATCGGCTTTTCGATCGGCGGCTACATCGGCTTTCATTTCGGGTGGCGATGGGCCTTCGTGGCGGCGGGGCTGCTTGGCCTGCCCGTCGCGCTCCTGACCTGGACCACTCTGCGGGACCCACCGCGCGGGTGGTCCGACGGCGCCGCGCCGGCCGGCCAAGGCGCCCCCCCGTCGCTGGCGCGGACGTTGCGGACCCTCGGAGGCGACACGGCTTTCCTCACGCTCATTCTCAGCGCCGGTCTCATCACCTTCCTCGCGTATGGCGTCACCGGATGGCTGCCGGCCTTCCTGATCCGGGTCCACCACCTCGACCAGGTCTCAGTCGGCTTCCAGTTCGGAGCGGCCCTCAGCATAGGCTCAGCCATCGGGTCCATCGGCGGCGGTGTGCTGGCGAACCGGCTCTCGAGACGGTCCCTGGTATGGCTGACGCGGACGCCCCTGCTGCTGTCACTGCTGTTCCTCCCCGCCTTCGAGCTGGCCATCTACGCCCCGGACCCGCAGGTCGCGCTGACCTTCATCGCCCTGTCCAGCGCGGTGGGCGCCGCCACTCTGGGGCCCGTCCTGGCGGCGATACAAACGGTGGCGCCGGCGACGATGCGGGCGACGGCCGCCGGCCTGACCGGCTTTTCCGGAAGCCTCATTGGCCTGGGTGGCGCGCCGCTGCTCGTGGGCCTGCTGAGCGACCACTTCGCACAATCCACGGGCGCGGGTGAGGCGTTGCGCACGGCGCTGGGAATCGCAGGCCTCGTCGCGCTGCTGATGTCGGCGATGTTGCTGGCCGCGAACCTGGCCTTCTCACGGTCGCTGACGCGCCAACCCCCGTTGGCGCAGAGCGGTGAACCGGAACCTGTGACGATCTGAGACCGACGGAACGGACCGACGGGCAACGCGGCAGCGGCGAAACGGTGGACAGAAGAGGGAACGAAGATGCTGCTCCACGAGGACAAGGTGGCGCTGGTCACGGGTGGGGCGAGCGGCATTGGACGCGCGGCGGCTGTCGCCTTCGCCCGCGAGGGCGCTCGCGTGGTCATCGCCGACGTCGCCGTCGAGGCTGGTCTCGAGACGGCGCAGGCGATCAAGGCGGCCGGCGGTGATGCGCTCTTCGTGGAGGTCGACTTGCTGCGCCCCGAGGACATCCGGCAGATGGTGGCGACCACCGTGGCCGCCTTCGGTCGCCTGGATGTAGCCTTCAACAACGCCGGCCATCGCGGCGGCGCCACGACGGTCGTCGACTGCGACCTTGAGGAGTGGGATCTCGTCATGGGTCTCAACCTCCGGGCCGTGTGGCTCTGCATGAAGTACGAGATCCCGGAGATGCTGAAGGCGGGCGGCGGGGCGATCGTCAACACCGCCTCCGGCATGGCCAACTTCGCCGGACCCAGCTTCGCATCCTACGCAACCTCGAAGGCTGGCGTGCTCGGTCTGACGCGCGCCGCGGCGGTGGATTTCGGACCCTTGGGGATTCGCGTGAACGCGCTTCTTCCCGGCGCCACCGACACGGCCATGTTGCGTGCGACGATGCAGGATGCTGTCCCGCAATCCTCGTCGTCCATGACCCGGATCCCGCTTCGCCGCTATAGCGCCGCGGAGGAACAGGCCGAGGCGGCGGTCTGGCTCGCCTCCGAGCGGGCCTCATTCATCACCGGCGCGCAGCTGGTCTCAGACGGGGGCGCCACCGCGTTGCGCTGACGCGCCATCGGCTCCGGACAGCACTGACCTATTACCCACTCATAACTGCTCGTGACGGCCCACGCCCTGCACTCGACCTCCTTCGAGCCAATTGACCATCCCTACAGTCGTGTTTGTATCGACGGGGAAATACGGACGCGCCAGAGAGCGTCTAATTCGAACGCCAAATGGATCCCGGCGGGAGCCGGAAATGCGGGGGAGGGCGGTCATGAGATCGACATGGGTAAGTGGCGGCTTGGCGATGCTCGTCGCTGCTGCGTCAACACTTGCCTCTGCGGCGGGTGGACCGGCTCAGGCCGCAGGCGCCACGGCGCCGCGGCCCGAAGCCCTGCCACGCGGGAGAGACCCGGGCCGCGGCGCCTGGAGGCTGGTCGCGCCCGAGAAGCTCGCGGCTGAGTGCAAGCTGGACCTCGCGGCGCTGAAGCGCGCGGAGGCTACGATCGGAGCGCCGTTCGCGGTCGTGCGCTATGGCAAGCTCTGTTACGAGTACTATCCCAGCGGCCGCGACGCCTCGACCCACGTCTTCTCCGCGAGCAAGACGCTTGGCGCGCTGGCGGTCGGCGCGGCGATCCAGCAGAGCAAGCCGATACCCGTCACGAGCGTCCGCAAGCAGGGACCGCTGCAGGAATTCCAGCGGATCGATCATTGGCTGGATGACTTCGCCTTCCACCGCGACGCCACCGTGGCCCACGTTCTGGGCTCGGTGGCGGCGGCGTCGGCGGATCTCACATATCCGAACCGCGAGTGGCGCTACGACACCCGCGGTCTCGAGGCGCTCAACCGCATGAGCGACGTCATCAACCTGGTCGTCGCGCAGGACCGCCCGCGGCTCGGGAACAACATCGGCGAGTTCTGGACCCGCCACTTCGCTGCGCCGCTTGGCCTGGAGAACTCGACCTGGGGCGACAGCAACGACACCAAGATCTTCGGCTACAGCTGGAACGCCACGGTCCGCGACATGGCGCGGGTAGGCCTGCTGATGCTCAACGGCGGTGTCTGGAACGGCGAGCGGATCATCGACGAGCAGTTCCTCTACGACCTGTCTCACCCGGCCTTCGAGGACGGAAATCCCATCTACGGCTATCTCGCCTGGCTGAATGGGCCCGATGATTGCGCGCCCAAGCCGGTCCACCGGCGCTATCCCCACGGCCCCGTCTCGGGCGCCCCAGATTGCCTCGACCCGGCGGGTTGCGCGCAGACGCACGACGACGGCGTCTTCGCAGCCTCCGGCGCGCGAGGACAGTACATCGGCGTCCACCGCGGCCTGGACATGGTTCTGGTCGTGAAGGACCTGGGCGATCCGCAAAAGGCCAAGGACGGCTTCGTCTGGGCCGCGATCCGCCCCGCCGTGCTGGCCCACGACAAGGTCTATGCAGGCGACGAAGCGGGCTTCTGCAAGGCCTACGCCAGGGGGGACTATGCGCCCGATCTGAGGCGTTGGCCGGGCGGCCGATAAGACGGCGCCATGAACCTGGACCGACGCCACCTTCTGCTCGCCGCTACGGTCGGCGCCCTTTCCTCGACGCGGGTCGCGTACGCCCAGCCGCGTGTGGAACCCGAGGCGGTAGGCTTCAGCGCCCGCAAGCTCGCGGCGCTCGACGCCGGAATGCAGGCCTTCATCGACCGCGGCCAGCTCGCCGGCGTCACGACCCTGGTCGCACGCCACGGCAAGGTCGTGCACCGGGCGGCGCAGGGTTACGCGGACGTGGTGGCGCAGACGCCCCTTGCCGAGGACGCAATCTTCCGGATCGCCTCGATGACAAAGTGTGTCGTCGGCGTGGCGATGATGATGTTCTACGAGGCGGGCAAATGGCGGCTCGACGACACCGTCGAGACCCATATTCCACAGTTCAAAGGTCTCAAGGTCAGGGCCGTCGATGGGTTCATCGACGCGCAGGTCCGCCCCATGACCATGCGCCAGCTGGTCAGCCACTCGGCGGGCTTTGATGGGGCCGGCGGTTCCACCCTGCAGGCCCCGGCTGTCGAAACGCCGCAACCGTCGCGGGGGGCGGAGCGAATGATCGAACGGCTGGCCCAGCAGCCGCTCGCCTTCCAGCCGGGCACTGATTGGCGATACGGTCCTGGAGCCAGCATCCAGGGTTACCTCATCGAGAAGTGGTCGGGGATGACCCTCGACCAGTTCTTCCGCACACGGATCTTTGCGCCGCTGCAGATGGAGGACACCGGCTACTATGTTCCCGCCGCCAAGGCCGCGCGGGTCGTGAAGATGCACGCGTTCGGCCCGGACGGTCGTCTGGGGCTGGCCGACTTCAAGGACGATCCGGTCCGCGTGCCCGCCGCCTACTCCGGCTCGAGTGGCCTGTTGTCGACAGCGCAGGATTTCTGGCGGTTCGCCCAGATGCTGGCCAACGGCGGCGAACTGGACGGCGTAAGGCTCCTTGCCCCGGCGAGCACCCGGCTGATGCGCCAAAACCTGCTGCCGCCGGAGGTGAAGGTCGACCTCTATGGGCCGAGCCAGGAAGGGGTCGGCTTTGGGATCGACTTCGCCGTGATGTTCGATCCGGGCGCCTCGCGGTCGCCGATGGGCAAGGGCAGCCATTGGTGGGGCGGCGGCTACGGCACCTGGTTCTGGATCGATCCGACCCATGATGTCGTGGCGGTCACGCTCATCCAGTGTCTGCGTGGGAGCATCCCGAACGCGGGCGCACCACCGCTACGCGATGTCCTGCCGAGGCTCGTCTACGGCGCCCTCGAGACCCCCCGCGCGTGATGCGGCCGCCCCGCGCCAGGCAGCACGCGCGGCCTTCGGGCGGGATCTCAGGCCGCGGCGTGGAAGGAGCCGCCGCCGTTGCGGCCCCGCCACTCGCTCCAGAGCTTGAGGTACCAAAGGAATAGCTCTCGCTGCGTCGCGATCCCGAGGCGCGCGTAGGCCCGCTTGCGATAGGTGAGCACGGTTTCCTGGCTGATGCTCAGGTCGAGGGAGATGCCGAGCGAACTCATCCCATAGATCGCTCTGCTGCAGACCTCCGCCTCGCGGCGGGGCATGCGCGGCATTTGCTCGGTGATGCAGGATTCAATTTCGGCCAGTGACGTCAGGGCGATGGCCGCGTTCGGACCTTCCCATGCGATGTTGATGTGTTTGGCGATCAGGGCGAACAGCGCGCCGGCTACGGTTTCGACCCGCTGCAGTTCTTCGGGCGAGAAGGAACCCGTCTTGGCGGAGCGCAGGACGCTCAGGCTCACGAACCCGCCTTCGCCGCGCGCACAGATCAGGACCCGGTCGCGAATGTCGGTCTGGCCATAGACCACGTCTCGGAGCGTCTGGTCCGGCAGGTGCGGGATGTCCGTTCGGACGGTGGCGATGTCAGCGTCAGTCAGCTTGGCCTGGGCTTCCTTGAGCGTGGGATCCCGTCGCCAGAGGCCGTCCTTCAGATAGATCGAGGTCTGCTCGTGCGCCTGGTTGGTGCCGTCTAGGCTTGCGGCCGTCACCTCGGCCAGGTTGTCGGCGGTCAGGTAGAAGACGGCGGCATGTTCCGCGCCGCAGATGCTGTTGAGGAACTCCAGGAGCCTGGGGCCGAAGTGCGGCTCGCCAACCGCAGCGATCAGCGCCGGCAGGTGGATCTGCAGCGCTTCAGAGGTCGACGTGTGTCCACCCTCGGGGACTTCCATCCTTCCTCCCAACCGGGACTGTACCTCGCCCCTTGGCAGATGCCGCACACATCGGCGCCAAGCACGCCGCCGCCGTCCGGTTCCAGTGAGATTATTGGGGCTTAGGCCCTTTCGCTCAAGCGCGACGCGGGCCCAGGACCGCGGCGAAGCATCACATCCTGGAGAGGCGCGGCGTCTCGGCAACACCTGCCACGACCCCCGGTTGTGAAGCCCACTCGCGGCACTGTCCCGGCCGATGGTGACATACCCCCAGGGGCCCCGGGCCTAGACCGTTTTCAGTCGCTCGACCTCTGCTCGGATCGCGCCCTGCACGTCGCGCTCGGCGGGGCCGGGCAAGAGCGCAGACCAGCTTGATGATCCGGGAGCCACTTTGATGAGTGTTGTGTCGTCTGCAGGGGCCGCCACGGCCGCGGTGGATCGGATCCGCGAATATATCGACACGGAGGACCCCTTCGCTTATGGCGGCGAGGAGATCGACGCCCTGCAGATGCAGGCGATCCGGGAGCTCTTCCTCCTACGCCGCGGGCAGATCGGCATCCTCGACCAGCGGGCGCGGGAGGTCGGCGTCGAGGAAATCAAGCGGCCTGACGATCTCGTGCCGCTGCTGTTCGCGCACCAGACCTACAAGAGCTATCCCGAGACGTTCATCCGCAACAAGCAGTGGGCGCTGATGAACCGCTGGCTGGAGACGCTGTCGACCCACAAGGTCAATGTCGATGTCTCCGGCGTGACCGACACCGAGAGCTGGCTTGCGACGCTGGCGGACCACGGCCACATCCTCGTGCCCTCGAGCGGCACCTCCGGGAAGACCTCCTTCCTCAATCGGACGCGGAAGGACCTGGAAACCGCTTGCGAAAGCGTGGTCCACAACATCGCGATCAGCCAGGGCCTGACCGCCGGCGCCCAGAACATGCCGGTGTTCATGATCGGGCCGAGCACCGGGCAGTACATCTTCGTCGACCTCATGCACTCGGTGGCGAAGTCCTACGGCCGTCCAGGCGCCGTCTATTGGCTCTCGGACCGCGCGATCAGCGAGGCCGACACCCAGCGCCAGGGCGAACTGCGGCGGAAGATGATGGACGGCAGCGCGACCCCCGGCGAGCTGAAGGAGCTCGAGCAGGCGGCGCGGGCTCGGCAGGAGGAGATGCAACGCTCCATCGCCGAGCTGGCCGACGCGCTGATCAGACACAAGGACGAGCCGGTGCTGATCGTCGGGCTCTGGTTCCCGCTGTTCCTGCTCATGGAAGAGGCGCACCGTCGCGGGCTCAAGGACGGTGAGCTGCACCCGCAGTCGACCATCTTCTCCGGCGGCGGAAGCAAGGGCGTGACGCTCCCCGACGACTATCGCGAGCAGCTCAGCCGCTTCTTCGGCGTCGACAGTTCGCGCTACTACATCCCCTACGGGATGGTGGAGATGCTCACCGGCTTCCTCGGTTGCAACGAGGGCCGCTATCACTGTCCGCCGTGGGTCAAGATGCTCATCCTGGACAAGGAAGGCGAGCATCTGCTCGAGCCTGTGGACGGACAGGTGGAAGGCCGCTTCGCCTTCCTCGACTTGGCCGTCGAGGGCCGATGGGGCGGCATCATCACGGGCGACAAGGTGACGGTCGACTACCGGCCCTGCGCCTGCGGGCGGCCCAGTCCAGGCGTGACCAGCGTCGCGCGATACTCGGATCTCGCCGGTGGAGACGACAAGCTGAGCTGCGCCGGGACTATGGCCAGCTACGTTCGTGGGGAGATCGCGTGATGAACGTCGTGGTCAATCCCGAGGCCCTGGAAACGGGCGCCGAGCGGCTGCGGGTTCCGCACGTGGTCGCCGGCCGGATCGTCGAGGACTATGCGCTGGAGTTCCCGGCCTCGGCCTCCAGCCCCGCCTTCACGACGCCGGCGCTCGACCTGGACGGCCTCGTGCATCCGCGCAGCCAATTGCCCCCGGCCTACGGGCTGAGCATGAGCGAGGTGATCGACTTCCTCGTGGAGACCGGCGAGCGCCTGGCGCTTGACCGGAACCCGTGGTTGCAGGCGGCCATCGAGGTCACCTCGAAGTTTAATCCGCTCGACCGCCGCGTGATCGAAAACATCTACCGCACGCTGCCGGCGCACTTCGATCGCAAGGCGCTGGAGTTCGAAGTCGAGCAGACCCTGGGCGGCGCGGCCGTCACCGACGGCTGGAAGGAGGTCGTCGACTACAGCGGCCGCACGGTCCGCGTACGCGCCTTCCCGCCACGCCTGGTTCACATCCTGGCCGGCAATACGCCAAGCGTCGCTGGCGCCAGCATCGCCCGCGGCGCGCTGACCAAGGGCGTCAACGTCCTGAAGTTGCCTTCAAACGACCTCGTCACCGCGTCGGCGATCCTGCGCACCATGGCGGAGATCGATCCCGAGCATCCGGTGCTGCGTTCCTTCTCGGCGGTGTACTGGCGCGGTGGCGACGGGAGCGTCGAGAACATCCTCTACCGGCCGCAGTACTTCGACAAGATTGTGGTCTGGGGCGGCGAGTCCGCGGTCCGCAACGTCATCAAGTACCTCGGCCCGGGCATCTCCATGGTGGCCTTCGACCCGAAGGTCTCGATCTCAATGATCGGGCGCGAAGCGCATGCGTCCGAAGACGCGCTGCGACTGGCGGTGGAACTGTCGGCCGAGGATGTCCAGCTTCTTGACCAGGAGGCCTGCGCCTCCAGCCGATTCCAGTTCGTGGAAGGCACGCCCGAGGAAGTCGATCGCTACTGTGCGCGCCTGTCCGACGCGCTGCATGTGGATCGGGCTTCAGGTTCGGCCTGTTCCGTGCCGCCGCCGCCCGAGGTGGTCGAGGAGGTGGCCGCGCTTCGGATGTTCGAGCCCATGTACAAGGCCTGGGGCGACACCAACGGCGGTGGCCTTGTGCTCCGCTCGCCGGAGCCGGTGACCTTCCATCCGACCGGGAAGGTCGTCAACGTGATCCCCGTGAACGACATCCGTGACGCGGTGTCGTTCGCCAACCCGGCCACCCAGACCGTCGGCGTCTGGCCGCCGGAGCGGAAGGCGGAAGTGCGCGATCTGCTGTGCGCCGCCGGCGTGCAGCGTGTCGTCGCGCTGGGCATGGGCGAAATGATGCTGCCCGGCTTGCCGCACGATGGCTTCCTGCCGCTCCACCGGTTCATGAACTGGGTGGCGGACGAGGGCTAGAGGCCCGACCGGCGGCAACGGCGCCATCAGGACGCCTGTGGCTGTCGAGCCCTCGTCAGCCAGTGGCTTGCGACGGCGATGAGCGCCATCGTCGCCAGGACGAGGATATCCTGGACCTGCTCGTTCGCCGTCCAGGTTTGGGGGTAGGCGGGCAGGGCGCGCATGGCCATTTGCTGGCCGGCCTGAACCCCCAAGGCGACGCCGAAGACCCACGGCGTTCCGCGCCAGCGGCAGGCGAGCGCGACTGCGGCGACCGCGTAGAGCGCGATCTGGACGAAGCCAGCCCCAACCTGAACGGTCGACATCTGCTCGATGAGCGGCGTGAACCGGTGAACACTGTCGCCGGCGGTTGCTCCGTCCGTCCGTTCGGCCAACCCGGGTTGTCCGGACCGGTGGCCGAACACCATGAGAGCAACGGGCAACTGCAGGAGGCAGTAGAGGCCGGCGACCCCCGCCAAGGTCAGCCGGATGAACGTTGACGAACTCTGGTGCATGAGACCCTCCAGCGCCCAGCGCGAGCGGCGCCGCGGCGCGACCCAGGCCCGCATCGCTTCCTCAGGCGAACGTTGATCCAGGGAGCTTGGCCAATCTGCGTGCAGCCGTGATGCAGATCGCTTGCCTTGAGGGCGCCGGATGCAGCGCGGCTGGCGCTCCAAGTGGGCGTCGGACGGTTGCGCTCGGAGCGCGCGGCGCCGTCCTAAAGGTGCGCCGTCGGAAGCAGCACCCGGCCTTCCATCAACCGTCGGGCCGTGCGGAACACCACCGCTTCGTGCGCGACCCATCCGGTCGCACCGGACTCGACGCTGGCGGCGACATCGATGACGCCGCTCGCATGGGCAATGCGAAGCCGATCCGGCGTCAGGCGGTCGTTGAGAGCCTGGGAGACGAGGGTGTCCGGAATCTGTGCTGCGACGGCGAGCGCCA
Organism: Phenylobacterium sp. CCH9-H3; assembly: GCF_001557235.1. Taxonomy (GTDB): domain Bacteria; phylum Pseudomonadota; class Alphaproteobacteria; order Caulobacterales; family Caulobacteraceae; genus Phenylobacterium. The sequence goes on from NZ_LSJI01000045.1 coordinate 52,299, forward strand.
GCGCGCCGGTGAGGGGGATCGCCCCATGCGGAAGGCCGGCGGAGATCATGCGCACCTGAAGATCTGCTTCCGGCTCACCTGCATCCGCGTCGGACCGGCGATCGGCCACGATGGCGACCAGCGGCAGGTTCGTCACCCGGACCGCCGCCTCCTCCGCGTCCTGGACAAGCCCCATCGCGAGCGCCGCTGCGATGCGGATCTCCTCGAAGCGCGCCATGGCCTTGGCGTTGTCGCGCAGCTGCCCTGGAGTCTCGTGGCCCTGCAGGTTCAGATCCGAGGCCATGACGGCGACGACCGGGTTGGCCGCATCGATCAGTGTGGCGCGCACGGCGCGATCGGTCAGGCGCAACGCGTCGACCGTGTTACCTGTCGGCAGAAGCTTGCCGGTCGCCGCGCCGCCTGGCTCGACGAATGACAGCCGGATGGGCGCAGCCTGGCCGGCAACGCCCGGAAGGTCGTAGTCCCCGGCCTCGACAGACCTGCCGTCGCGGACCGCGAACCGCGCGACCACATGCTTGCTTGTGTTGGTGTTGAAGATGCGGACGTCCGCCGTCTCGCCGGCGGCCACAACCAAGCCCTCGTCCACCGCGAACGGACCGACGGCCGAGGAGATGTTGCCGCATGTGCCCCGATAGCTGACGCTTGGGTCGATGATGCCGACCTGGGCGAAGGTGAACTCGACATCGGCGTCGTCCCGCGCCGACGGCGCGACGATCGCGATCTTCGAAAGCGACGATTGCCCCCCGCCCATGCCGTTCAGCTGGCGACCGTACGGATCGGGGCTGCCGAGGGCGGCGCGGAAGATGTCGTTCCAAGCTTCGTTGTCGTGCGGCTGCGGAGCCGCGGGCAGGTCCCGTCGATGGAAGAACAAGGCGCGACTGGTGCCGCCGCGCATGAAGACGGTTGGAACCGCCCTAGGCCGCATTGACGACCTCCGCAGCCGCTTTGGGAGCCGGAGGGACGACGATGACCTGGACCTCCATGTCGCTATGGACGCCGGGTCGACCGCCGTTTCGGCCCATTCCCGACTGCTTCACCCCGCCGAACGGCAGGTCGCGCGTGGTCCCCACGTGGTGGTTGACCCAGGTGAAGCCGGCTTCCAGGCGCGCTGCGACGGCGGCGCCGCGGTCAAGGTCGCGTGTCCACACCGACCCGCCGAGTCCGAAGATCGAGTTGTTGGCCCGGTCGATCGCCTCATCGACCGTCTTGTACGACAGAATGGGCAGGATCGGCCCGAAGGGCTCCTCGTCGACGAGCCGGGTGCCTTCCTGGATGTCGGCGACGACCGTGGGCGCGATGAAGTAGCCGGGCCGGTCCAGCGCATGGCCGCCGGCCGCGATGCGGACGCCGGGGAGCGCCTTCGTCTCCTCGATGAGCGCCATGACCTCCGCGAACTGTCCGCTGTTCTGGACCGGGCCGATCTGCACGCCCTCCTCAAAGCCGCCGCCCAGCTTGGCCTCCGTCGCGAGCTTGGCCATGGCCGTGACCATGCGCTCGTAAAGGGGTTCCGGGACATAGAGGCGCTTGATCGCCATGCACACCTGGCCGGCCAGGCCAAAGGCCGCCGGAAAGATCTTCGGTGCGATCTCGTCCACGTCGGCGTCGTCCAGGACGATGGCGGCGTCGTTCCCGCCGAGCTCCAAGGTCACACGCTTCAGGGACGCAGCGCAGGCGACCATCACGCGCTTGCCGGTCGCCACCGAGCCCGTGAAGTTGACCTTGTCGATCCCGGGATGGTCGGTCATCCAGCCGCCCAGTCGGCCGCCGCCGGCCAGGACCGAATAGAGCCCGGGGGGCAGCACGTCGGCCGTGACCGAGGCCATCAGGAGCGACGACAGCGGGGTCATCGAAGAGGGCTTCAGGATCACCGCATTGCCGGTGTAGAGCGCAGAGGCGATCTTCGGCGCCGCCAGGGCGATGGGCACGTTCCATGGGGCGATGGCGGCGATCACGCCAAGGGGACGGTGTTGCAGCTCCACGCGACCGCGTTCGTCTTCGCGGAGGAGTTCGTTCTCGATGGAGATAGTGCAGATCTCGCGCATCGAGTCGGCCGCCCGCTGCACTTCGCCGACTGAGGCCGCGTAGGGCTTGCCCTGCTCCAGGGTGATGAGGCGCGCGATCTCGGCCTTATGCTCGATCAGACGATCGGCAAAGCGGTGCACATGCTCGCGCCGCACGGCGACATCGGTGTCGGCCCAGGCCGGCTGGGCGCGCCGCGCCGCAGCGACCGCTTCGTCCAGCTGTTCGGGCGTGGCCTCGGGGCAGATGGCGAAGGCCTCGCCCGTCGAGGGATCGATGACCGGGAAGCTCGTCGGGCTGTCGACCAGGGTCCCGCCGATGAGTTGCAGCGGCGTGAACCCGAGAGGGTAGGCGGCCGGGAGCCGCGTGGGGGTATCCAACATGGAGCCTTCAGTTGACATTGGCCGCCCACAGGGGCTCTGGCGCTTGATCCCTAGACTGCCGATGCCGTGCGGCCTGTCTGTCCCACGACCCGGGGACGAGACGTCTCAGCGGAACCGCGGCGGCATGCGGATGGCGCCATCCAGACGGATCGTCTCGCCGTTGAGCATGGGGTTGGCGACAATGCTCTCGACCATCATCGCATATTCGTCCGGCTGTCCGGGCCGAGCGGGGAAGGGGACCTGCTGGCCGAGCGAGGCGAGCTCCTCCTTGGGCAGCACCCCCAGCATCGGCGTCCAGAAGATCCCGGGCGCGATGGTCACGACCCGGATGCCCAGGGGCGCCAGTTCGCGGGCGATCGGAAGGGTCAGGCCGACGACACCCCCTTTGGAAGCGGCGTAGGCCGGCTGTCCCACCTGGCCCTCGAACGCAGCGACGCTGGCGGTGTTGATGATCACGCCACGCTCCTCGCCCAACGGCTCGGCGCGGGCGAGCCTGGCCGCCACCTTGGACAGGACGTTGAAGGTGCCGATGAGGTTGATCTCGATGGCGCGTCGGAAGAGTTCGAGCGGGTGAGGTTCGAAGTCGCGGCTGACGGTGCGCTTGCCATGCGCGACGCCCGCGCAGTTCGCAAGGATGCGCGCGACGCCATGAGCGTCTTCGGCAGCGGCGACCGCGTCGGCCACCGCCTTGTCGTCCGAGACGTCTAGCTTGCGGAACACCCCCCCGATGGCCGCCGCTTCCTTCTCTCCGGCCTCTTCGTTCAGGTCGAAGAGGGTGACCTTTGCGCCTCTCGAGGCCAGCATCCTGCCCGTGGCGGCTCCAAGGCCGGACGCCCCTCCGGTCACAATCGCCGCGACGCCTTCGATCTTCATGGCCTATCCTCCGGCCTTAGGGTCAAATTCAGGGACGAGCCGCCAGCACCTCAGGCGCTGGCCTGCGCCGCAGGCTTGCTCCAGACGCCGTGGCAGCCGTCCAGGCCCTGCACGACGCTCACCGACATCACGCCGACCCGCTCGATCGAGACTTGCAGACGATCTCCCGGCTGTACCGGTCCGACGCCTGCGGGCGTACCCGAAGCGATGATGTCCCCCGGGTAGAGCGTCATGACCGCTGAGGCCATCTCGATCATCCCAGGGATGTCGACGATCAGATCGCGCGTGTTGGCATGCTGGCGACGCTCGCCGTTGACGGTCAATTCGAGCTCGAGGGCGTCGGTCGCGCCGACCTCGTCGGCCGTGATCAACCACGGGCCCAGCGGGCAGAACGTGTCGAACGACTTGCGCATGACCCGCTCCTCCTGGCCGCGCACCACCATGTCCAGCAGACAGGCGTAGCCGAAGATGTGTTCGAGGGCCTTGTCGCGCGGGATGCTGCGGCCGCGCCGGCCGATAATGATGGCGAGCTCAGCCTCGTGATGGATCTCCCGACCCGCAATCGGCGGCAGGACAATGGGGTCCTGCGGTCCGCTGAGGCTGGAGTTGGCCTTGAGAAAGAAGCCCTGGCCGCTCGCCCTGAACTTGGAGATCACGCCCTCCTTCATCTCGGAGATGTGGGCGTCATAGTTGGCCGGAAACGCCACCACCTTGTTCGGCCAAGCGATAGGACACTCCAGGCGGACGCCGCTGAGCGGGATGCGGGATCCAGCCTTCGCCCGATCCCCGATAAGGCCCCGAAGGTGGTCGAAGCGGCCAATAAGATCGACCATGCCGGTCGGCGGCCACGCGCCAGGGGGCTGGGCGGCAAGATCGCTCAGGTCGACGAGGTGATCGTCGTCCACCAGCAGGCCCAGGTGGCCGTCGTTGTAGGAAACCAGTTTCATCGTGCGCCTGTTTTGGCTGTCTGGGGGGCGAAGGCCTTCAGGCCGGGATTTCGCGATAGAGGCCGAGCGATTTGAGAACCACGAGGTCGTTGACCTGAAAGAGGATCGCCCGCTCGGTGCTGGAGCGGTTCGCGTGCGCGTGGCGCGCCCAGGGCGGCAGCGCGATGAAGTCGCCTGGCCCCCACGCGAAGGTCTGATCCTCGATGGTCATCGCCCCGTGGCCCTCGACAGCGTAGTAGACGACGCTGCCGGTGTGCCGGTGCGCCTGCGTCTCGACGCCGGGTCGGAGCATCTGGAGCGCCGTGCCGATCGTCGGC